>JAQBPV010000001.1 GCA_028287345.1 Gemmatimonadota bacterium | reverse complement strand
ACGGTGTCAGCCCACTCAGCGAACGCACGTATGCCACGAGCATCCATACCTGCGGCGCAGGAATGCGCCCCGCGAACGACGGCATTCCATTCGGGCGCCCCTGCACGATGGTGGCGTAGATGTTCTCGGGTGCGCTGCCGTAGATCCAACGGTCGTCCATCAGTGGCGGACCCATGCCGCCTCCGCCAGTTGCATGACACCCAGCGCAGTTGTACCAGCCGAACAGTCGCCCGCCCTCGGAGATCGCGTACGCATTGTTCTCGTAGGGATTGGCCATGTGCGTGGTGTCGACCGGCACGCCTGGCTGCAGTGCCGACGTGCGCAGCACTCCTGTCGGCATGTTGCCCGGTGGCGTTTCGCGAAAGCGCCGCTCCTCGCGCTTGCACGCAGCGAGCGAGACGAGCGCACACGCGAGTACCAACTCGCGCGCCATCATGGGAGCGCAAACACGTACACCGTGCCTCCCTTCGTCGTCTTCCCCGGCAGATCCGTCATCGCCGCGGCAAAGCCGAGCGCCGCTGTGGAATCGCGCGGATCGAGCGCGCCAGCGACAATCGCACCGGCCCATCCACCTACGCCGGAGACGACTGCGACGTACTGCTTGCCATCAGGCCCGCGATACGTCACCGGCTGTCCGATGATTCCTGAGCCAGTCTTGAATTGCCAGAGGGCCTTGCCGTCGCGGGCGTCTATGGCCTTGAACCAGCCATCCATCGTGCCGTAGAACACGACGTCGCCCGCAGTGACCATCGTCCCACTCCATACGGGCAGATCCTCCTTGATCTGCCACGCTGGACGGCCGGCAATCGGGTCCCATGCGGTGAGGAGCCCGCGGTTGCCACCCGGCCCTGCCATCATCTTCACGTTCATACCCACGTACGGCGTACCAGCGATGTAGTTCGCCTCGATTCCCTCTTCATCCATGCAGAGGTTCTGGTGAGGGATGTAGAGCAGCCCCGTACGCGGCGAGAATGACGAGGGTTGCCAGTCCTTACCACCAGGAGCGGCGGGACAGATGTCGCGCACGACTTCGCCGAGCTTCGGCTCCTTGTCCTTCACGAGTGTGAGCTCGCCCGTCTGCACATTCACGCCGGCTGATGACGTGATGTGCACGAAGGGATTCGCCGAAAGGATCTCGCCTGTCTGGCGATCCATGAGATAGACGTACCCGTTGCGGTCCGGATGGATGAGCGCCTTACGCGTTACACCTCCCCACGGCACGTCGATGAGCACCGACTCGTTCACGCCATCGTAGTCATGCAGGTCGTGCGGGTTCATCTGGTATGCCCACACCGCGTCACCTGTGGCGGGATCACGCGCCATCAGCGCGGACGTCCACTTGTTGTCACCGGGACGCTGCGCCGGATTCCATGGACCTGGATTCGCGATGCCGTAGTACACGAGGTCGAGCTGTGGGTCGTACGAGAGCCAGCCCCACACCGTGCCGCCACCGATCTTCCACTGCTCACCCTGCCATGTGGTGATGCCGAGGTCCTTGCCCTGGTCCTTCTTGTAGAAAGGCTTGAAGCGCGCGCCGATTTTCAGGTCGGCGTCGGTGCCCGTGCTGTACGCGGTCCACAACACCTGACCATTGCCGAGATCCAGCGCCTTGAGCCAGCCGCGCACGCCCATCTCGCCGCCAGAATTGCCGACGAGCACTTTGCCCTTCACGACCAAGGGCGCCATCGTCATCGTCTCGCCCGTGTTGATGTCGCCGACCTTGGTCTTCCAGAGCTCCTTGCCGTTCACGGCGTCCACGGCGACGACGTGATTGTCGAGCGTGTTGAAGACGATTCGTCCGTCGGCATACGTAGGGCCGCGGTTCACGACATCACAGCACGCCACGCCCTGCGCTTCCTGCTGCGGCTTGGGATCGTAGACCCACTTCTGTGGCGCGCCGGGCTTCGTGAGATCGAGTGCGTAGAGGAGGTTCGGGAACGGCGTGAGGATGTACATCGTGTTGTTGACCACGATGGGTGCCTCTTCGTGTCCTCGCAGCACGCTCGTGCTGAACGTCCACACCGGACGCAGCTCCTTCACATTGTTCGTCGTGATTTCGGCGAGCTGACTGAAGCGCGCCGCGGAGTAGCTCTTCGCCGGCATCGTCCACTGGCCGTCTTCCGCGTCGAGCACCACGCTCGCGCGAGCGCCACTGCCCGCGGGCATGACCGCGGTCGCGGGCTCGAAGGCGCGCTCGGGCGCTTTCTCCCGAGTGCACGCAACGAACAGTGAAGTCATGGCGATGGCAAATCCAGGCATGCCAGCATATCGCCGACAATGCATCCTGCCACTTTGCGTCATCACGAGACCTCGCACAGGGACGTCAAGCACTCGGTCGCGCCAGGCGCACATAACGATTGCCTTGGCTTGCGGTCCGGCCGGGAGGGTCGAGTCTCACTCGGCTCGGCGATTCCGTCGCTGGGGTTCGGCTAAAAGTGTACCAACGACGGAGTGAGTCGAGATGCGAGCACCGAGTTTGCGCTCCTTTACGACATGCATTGCTTCCGCCGATCACTGACGCTGTTTCTCGGCGCCACGTTGCTCGCACCGCAGGTCATGTGGGCACACAACGGCCGTGCGCCGGAGCCGCACGACTTGTGGCGTGCGTGGACCTTTGCGCCGATGGTCGTCCTCGCGCTGATCGCGAGCGCCCTCTGCTATCTGATCGGTCTGCGAGCACATCGCGCGCGCGTGCGCCAGGCACGAGGTCTCAGCCTTTGGCGTCCGTATTCATTCGCTGCCGGCGTGCTCGCCCTGGCCATTGCACTCCTGTCGCCACTCGATGCGGTGAGCGCCGCATTGTTCAGTGTCCATATGGTACAGCACCTGTTGCTTGTCGTCGTCGCGGCACCGCTCATCGTCATCGGCGAGCCGGCGTACGTCATGCTCTGGGCGCTTCCCATGCGCGCTCGCCGTCGTATCGCGCGTGGGTGGCGGCGACTCATGACTCTGCGTACGACGTGGCGTGTCATCACCTATCCAGTCATCGCCTGGACTCTTCACGTCGCCATGCTGTGGCTGTGGCACGCGCCTCGAGCTTATGACGCCGCGCTGCGACTGCCCTGGCTGCACATCGTAGAGCACTCGGCGTTTTTCCTTACTGCGCTTCTGTTCTGGTGGGTGGCGCTCGACCGGCGCCGGCTGCGTGTTGGCGCGTCGACGTTCTATCTCTTCGCCGCCGCGCTCCAGGGCACGCTGCTTGGTGCGCTGCTCACACTCGCTCGTCACCCCTGGTATCAATCGCACTATGCTACGACGCAGCCATGGGGCCTCTCACCGCTCGAGGACCAGCAGTTGGCGGGTCTCATCATGTGGATTCCTGCCGGCCTCGCCTATCTGATCGCTGTTGCGCCGCGACTGCTGCGCGCACTGAGCGACCGGCCCGTGCCATCCGCCTACGGTACCAGCGGCACGGCGTAGTCACGCAGAATTCGATCGATGTCCTTCTGGCGGCGCATGATTGCACCGTCGAGCGAGTCGCGGAATGCCGTCTCCCCGCGGCGCACGCCGAGCGCTATGTCGAAGACGAATGGCAGGTAGGGCACGTCGATCTGCGGCGAGACGGGCACCACGCGCAACGGCACCGGCGATCGCTTCGCGAAATAGCCGGCCAGCGGACCCCACACCACCGCGACGTCCACCTCACCGTTCGACACCGCGCGTACGATGCGGCTCGGTGGGTTCGGCTCGCGGTAGTCGCCGAGCACCGAGTAGCCGCGCACGTTCTTCACGATGCCGCGATGCGTGAGCGCTTCGGCGGGCGGTGAGTTGGCGAAGTCGTCCCCGATGATCTGCACGCCGAGTTGGAGGTGCTTGAGTCGGGGGTCGTCGAAGGACTCAATGCGTGGCGTCTCACGGCGCGAGACGAACGCATACGTCGACCGATAGTAGGGCCGCGTCGTGAGGACCATGTCGAGGCCGGTGGGCACGCCGATCATGACGTCGCACAGCCGTGCCTTGAGCGAGTTGCGCACATAGCCTCGGCGCTGCGCCCACCACGTGTATTCCAGACGCGCTCCCATCTCCGCCGCGAGCAACTCTGCGATGCGGTTCTCGAATCCCTCTTCCTTTGCGTTGGAGAAGGGAAGGTTGTTTGGATCGGAGCAGACGCGAAGTACGCGCGCCAGCGGCGCCGCTGGCGTTGGCGCGAGCGGTGGCCGCTCGAACAGCATTGCTGCCGTGAGCGCAAAGCCGGGAAGTGTCAGGAGCAGTGTGTCGCGTGCGATCATCATTGGCGACTTTGGCATCATTCATTCCAGCGACGGCGTGCGAATCCGGCTCGTGTTTTGCGGCCGGTCCGTCCGTGATCTTACTTCGCGCCACCATTCTCATCGCCGCCTTCGCGCTTGCCGCGACGCCGGTGACATACACTCGCGCGCCGCGACTGCTTGCCGTCTCGAACGAACGGTCGCACGACATCACGATCATCGACGGTTCGACACTGGCGGTCGTATCGACGATTCCCGTGAGTGGGCGCGCGCGTGGCATTCGACTGAGCCCCGATCACAAGAGCCTTCTCGTCGCGCTCAGCGACGACCGGTTGCATACCGCCGGCCCGAACGACGGCATCGAAGTCATCGACCTCGCAACGCGTGCAGTAACACACAAGTATCCCGCAGGCTCCGATCCGGAGCAGTTCGCGGTGACGCCGGACGGAAGGCGCATCTATGCGGCGAACGAGGACGCCGGTACGGCGACGGCCATCGATCCGGTCAGCGGCCAAACTATCGTCGCCCTCGCCGTGGGCACGGAGCCGGAAGGTGTGGCAGCGTCGCCGGATGGCCAATGGATCTACGTCACGGGAGAGACGAGCAACACGGTCTCCGTCATCGACGTGCAGCGCGACAAGGTCGTCGCCACGTTTCTTGTTGACGCTCGCCCACGCGGTGCCGCATTCTCGAGCGACGGCCGATTCGCCTACGTCACGAGCGAAGTGGGCGGCAGCATCGCACGGATCGACGCGAAACTGCATCGCGTGTTGACGCGCAGGCGCATCGGCACAGGAGAGGAAAAGCCTGTCGGCGTTGCGGTATCGCCGGATGGAAAGCGGCTGTACGTGACGACTGGCGCGGCGCACGCGCTCGTGGCGCTCGACGCCCTCACACTCGAGGAGGTCGGTCGTGTCGCCGTGGGACGACGGCCGTGGGGTGTGGCCCTCTCGCCCGATGGCACTGTGGCTTACACGGCGAATGGCCTCACGGATGACATCTCCGTCGTCGAGTTGCCGGCGCTTCGTGTGGTGCGCACGGTGAAGGTCGGCACACGTCCGTGGGGAGTCGTCGTGATCCCGTAGTTGACGCCTCGGAGGCACTCCGAGGCGGTGGCCACAACGTCATGATGGCCATGCCCGAGGCGTTCCGGAACGAGCTCGTCACACGCGTGCGACCGCTGGCTGACGCGAAAGGGAGCGCACCGCCTCGTGGCGATGCGCTCCCTTGAGAGGCGCCGGTCGGAATCGAACCGACGAATAGCAGATTTGCAGTCTGCCGCCTTACCACTTGGCCACGGCGCCGAGCCCCAAAGGTAACCGGCGGGCACAGCTTCGCTCAACCTGCCAAGCTTCGGCCCGCCTCTTGATAGGCTGTTCGCTCCATGACATCACCCGACCCCAACGATTCCCAGCACCCATCCGGCTCATCTGAGCGCCGCGAAGTACGTCGCGGCCATCTCGTGCGCTTCTGGGACCTCATCTATGCGGGACTCAGGAAGATCGGCGTGCACGTCTCGAGCTTCTATGTCACCGTCGGCGTCTTTCTCGTCGCCGGCGCCATCATCGCCATCGTCGCCACGATGGGCTTCGCCGAGTTGGCCGAGCATGTGCTGACGGGTGGTACGCAGGCGTTCGACGTCGCCGTGTTGCAGTGGATACACGAACATCAGACGAAGCTGCTCACGCAGATCATGACCGAGGTCACGTATCTCGGCACGGGCACCGTGGTTCTGACGATCGTCGGGGTGACGGCACTCTTCCTCTGGCATACGGAGCACAAACACTCCGCTCGCCTGCTGCTCGCAGCGACCGCCGGCAACATCCTCCTCAACGGGGCGCTCAAGCTCGTGTACCATCGCGCGCGTCCGACGGTGTTCGAGTGGCAGACGGTCGCGGTGAGCTCGTCGTTCCCGTCGGGGCACGCGATGAGCGCGACGGTGGTGTACGGCACGGTGGCGTACCTGCTCATGCGTCTCCAGAAGCACGTCTGGGCCAAGGCGCTCACGCTGTCGGGCGCCATCATCCTCATCCTGCTCATCTGTCTCACTCGCCTCTACCTCGGCGTGCACTATCCGTCCGATGTGCTGGGCGGAATCATCGTCGGTCTGGCGTGGGCAGCCTTCTGCATGGCGACGCTCGAAGCGTCGCTCGTGATCGGTCGCCGGCGCGCGCCGAGAGATGTGGAGGAAGTCCCGGCGCCCAAGGAACTGCAGGACACTCACGCGAAGGAAGTCGCCGCGGTGTAGCGTTTGCGCTGTGGCCCGCGACCCCTTTCGGGAGTGTGTGACAGATGGCCGCACGGAAGAAGTCGTCCAGTCGCAAGTACGGAAAGGCTGCGAGCAAGAGCGTCAAGCGGGCGATGCACAAGAAGAAGGCGGGCACGCTGAAGAGTGGCGCCGGCCGTCATCCCAAGGTGAAGAGCCGCGAACAGGCGATCGCCATCGGGCTCTCCGAGGCGCGCGCGAAGGGCGCGAAGGTCCCGCGGAAGAAGACCGGCGCGAAGAAATCGACGAGAAAGAAGTCGACGGCAAAGAAGTCGAGTGGCCGAAAGAAGACCGGCCGGAAGCGCGCCGCAAAGAAGTAGCGCTGGCTCGGCTCAGCGTGTCGAATTGGCGCCGACGATGATCGGCGTCGTGGTCGGCTGAGGACTGCCGGCCGATGGCTCATCAGTCACCGCCACTGCGGCGAGAGCGTCCTTGGGCAGGTTGTAGGTCGCTCGAACCACGGCGTCGCCCTTTGCATCGGGCGAGAAGAGGCCCGCATTGATCTTCTCTTTCGCGGTGACGAGCCAGAGCTGATACGTGCGACCGGCCTTGGGCGCGGGAAGGTTGTGCGCCACGAACGTCCAGTGGTTCACCGACTGGTCCCAGAACATCCGCGCCCATGGCGCGCGCACGCCCTCGGACGTCAGCGTCATCACCGCCACCTGCGGCCCGGTGATGTTCGCGATCAACCGGTCGCGATCATCTACCGCCGCGCGGAGTGAATCGACCTGGCTCCCGCGACCCTGTGTGAACTGATACGCCCGTTGAATGTTGTCGCGCTCCTTGGCCACCTGATACAGCGTGGCAAGGCTCACCGCAGCCACGAGACTCGCCGCCATGGCGGCCCACGACGCCGGGGACTCGAACCAATGACGGCCGGCGTGCGCTGCGTGCTCGGGATGTGGAATGAGAATCACCGAGTTCGCCGACGCATGCACTTCCGGCGGATGCGTACGATCGGCCGCAACGCGGCTGGCGAGACGCGACCGGATGCGATCGCGCTGGGCGTTCGACATCGGCACAGGCTTCACAGCGTAGGCGAGCTGTGATGCCGTCGCCTGCAGCGAAACGACCTCCTGCTGGCAGATGGAACAACCCGTCACGTGCGCCAGCACCGCGATGCGCTCTTCCACATCGAGCGCGTCGAGCGCGAGCGCCTCGAGCGCCTCGCGTGCCTGTTCGTGTGCCATGCCTGTAGTCGTCATCGCGCATCCTCGCGCAGAATCAGTAATCGCCCTTTCAACTTCTGCATCGCCAGTCGCATCCGGGTCTTGATCGTGCCGAGCGGTTGTCCGGTGCGCTCGGCGATCTCCGACTGGCTCAGCCCATTGTAGTACCCCAACTCGAGCGCTTCCCTCTGTTCAGCGGGAAGCTCCGACAGTGCCGCCAATACGATCACGCGCCGCTCGTTGGACTCGGCACTCGTCGATGCGTCACCTTCGCTCACCTGCTGCACCACCGCTTCCCCACTCTCCCCTTCCAACGGTTCCTCGCGGAGACGCTTCACCGAGCGCACGCGATCGAGCGCGCGACTGCGAGCGATCGTGAGCAGCCAGCTCTGCACCGACCCGCGCGTCGCCAGGTATTTGTTGGCCTGTCGCCACGCCTGCCAGAACGTCTCCTCGACCACGTCCTCCACATCGTCGCGCTGCCGCAGAATACGCAGCGCCACGGCGTGCACCAGCGAGCTCCAGCGATCGTAGAAGGCGGCGAGCGCCCGCTCGTCTCCCTCCGCCATACGCTTGAGCAGCGCGGTGTCGTCCGGCGGCATTCGCTCTCCACGAGAGTTGATGTCGACGACGGTCGTGTGAGGGTACGGCGGGGTAGAGCGAGGCGGATTCATACGCGGCCCAATGTACGTGTCCGCTTTCGAACGGCAAACCGTCTGGGTCCGTGACGCGTAACTCTGGACTCATGGTCACCGGCTGGATAACCTCCCCGGACCATTGTGCGCCCACCAGTCAGGAATCCGATGCGCCCGTCTGTCCGATATCTCAGCTGCCTCGCCGCGCTCATGCTGGTGGCCGCCACGGCCTGCCACCGCCGCTCCTCCGAGAACGTCGCCCGGGTCTCCGGCCCGCGGGTGAGTGATGGCAACATCGTCGCGATCATCCTTGCGGCGAACAACACGGACCTGAGCTACGCGCGCCTCGCTCCATCCCGCGCGCGAAGCGCGGATGTCCGGGCGTTCGCCCAACGGATGATGACAGACCACACCATCCTGAACGCGAAGGTGAGCGACATCGCGCTGCGGAACCGCATCATAGCCGAGGAAGACGCCACGAGCCTCGATTTCCGCGATCACAGCGCGGAGCGTCGCGACATTCTGCGGGAGCTGGACGGTGCACGCTTCGATTCGACGTATGTCGCCAACGAGATCCAGTACCACATGGAGCTCCTGGCGGCGATCAACGACGTGCTTGCACCGAATGCCCGCAATCCGGAACTGCGCGAGTTTGTGGGGCTGCTCAAGCCGTCCGTGAGCGCGCACCTGGGGCACGCGGAGCAGATACGCGCGTCGCTCAGCCCGAGGAAGTGACCGCTGGCGCGCCGGTGAAGCACGACGCCTACAGGGCGTTCCGGAATCGCGATTTCCGCTGGTACATCTTCAGCACCTTCACGATGACGCTCGGCTCGCAACTGCGGGCCGTCGTCGTGGGGTGGCAGGTCTACACGATCACGCACGACACGCTGTCGCTGGGATTGATCGGGCTGGCGGAGGCGCTCCCGTTCATAGCCGTGGCGCTGCCGGCGGGCTATGTGGCAGACCGCTGGAATCGTCGCTCCGTTTCGCTCGTCGCGATGTTCGTGCTGGCCCTGTGCTCGGTGACGCTGCTCGCCCTCAGCGCGACGACTGGCCTGCTGGTCCGCACAGGCGTCTGGCCCATCTATGCGGTGATCTTCACCAGCGGCATCGCCCGCAGCTTGCTCCAGCCGGCCCGCCAGGCGCTCGGCGCCGAGCTGGTGCCGCGCTCGGAGCTCGAGAATGCGATCGCATGGCGAAGCAGCACGTGGCAGACGGCGGCGGTGGCCGGCCCAGCGATCGGCGGCTTGATCTATGGATTCAGCGGGCCGGTGGCGGCGTACTCCGTGGACGCCTGCCTCACCGTGCTGGCGCTGATCGGAATCGTGGTGATGCGGTACACTCCCGGCGAGCGCACGGTGGGGCGGACGTCGATGACGACGGACCTGCTGTCCGGCCTCAGGTTCGTCTGGAGCCAGCCCGTGATCCTCGGCGCGCTTTCGCTCGACCTCTTCTCGGTGTTTCTCGGCGGCGCGGAGGCGCTGCTGCCTGTGTTTGCCTCGGAGATCCTGCATGTGGGGCCGCAGGGGCTGGGCATTCTTCGTGCGGCGCCGGCCTTTGGCGCGGTGTCCATGGGAGTGTTCCTCGCGCATCGTCCGCCCATCGAGCGCGCGGGTCGTACGATGCTGGTCGCCGTCGGGACATTCGCGCTGGCGATCATCGGATTCGGGCTGTCGACGAGCTTCTGGCTTTCGCTCGTACTGTTGGGAATCAGCGGCATGGCCGACAGTATGAGCGTGGTGATCCGGTCTACGCTGCTTCAGCTACTCACGCCATCCGAGATGCTGGGGCGGGTGTCCGCAGTGAACTCGGTGTTCGTGGGGTCGTCGAACGAGCTTGGGGCGTTCGAGAGTGGCGTGGCCGCGCGGGTGTTCGGGACGGTGCCGGCGGTAGTGGCAGGGGGCGTGGCGGCGCTGGCCGTGGTGGTACTCACGGCGCGGGTCGTTCCGGCACTCAGGCGGCTGGAACGAATTGCCTAGAAATTGCAATTTTTGCACTCATCACACGCCAATGTTGCCGGGATTCCGCTGTTTTGTGTAAATTGCTCGCTTGCTCCTGCATTTTCAGCTCTCCTCCGCCTCTGCCGCGCTCATGACCCCTCCTTCCGCTCCGTCTCGTAAGTCGACGATCCGCGATCTGGTCGCGCGTGTTCCGCGCCTCCCGCACGCTGGCTCCAACAATGGCGATGGCACCATGCCCACGTCCGCGTACTTCGGTATCAACACCTTTGGCGCGCGACAGATGCGCGACAAGCTCCCCAAGGATGTGTACGCCAAGCTCGCGGCGTCTGTGCGTCATGGGAAGAAGCTCGACGTCGACGTCGCTCCGACGGTTGCCCAGGTCATCAAGGAATGGGCGATCAGCCGCGGCGTCACGCACTTCACGCATTGGTTCCAGCCCCAGACCGGTCTCACGGCCGAGAAGCACGATGCCTTCCTGAGCTTCGACGACAATCGCCAGCCGATGGAGTCGTTCACCGGCGCGCAGCTCATCCAGAGCGAGCCGGATGCATCGAGCTTCCCCAGCGGCGGACTCCGCGCCACGTGGGAAGCGCGCGGCTACACGGCGTGGAACCCGGCGAGTCCGGTGTTCATCGTCGAGTCGGGCAACACGCGCACGCTGTGCATTCCGTCGGTGTTCATCGGCTACAACGGTGAAGCACTCGACGAGATGACGCCGCTGCTGCGCAGCTCCGACGTCCTGAGCGCGAAGGCGATCGCTCTGCTCGAGCTCCTCGGCGACAAGGGCGTGCAGCGCGTCTACACGACGCTCGGCGCCGAGCAGGAGTACTTCCTGATCGACCGCGGACACTTTGCGCTGCGGCCGGATCTCGTGATGGCCGGACGCTCGCTGGTTGGCGCGCCGCCACCGCGTGGACAGCAGCTCGAGGATCACTACTTCGGCGGCATTCCGGAGCGCATCCAGGCATGCATCTCAGAGGTCGAGCACGAGCTGTACAAGCTCGGCGTGCCGATCGTGACGCGTCACAACGAAGTTGCGCCGAGCCAATTCGAGATGGCGCCGCAGTTCGAGGAGACGGACATCGCCGTCGACCACAACCAGATGGTCATGGCGACGCTGCGGAAGGTCGCGCTGCGTCACAACCTCCAGGCGGTGCTGCACGAGAAGCCATTCGCCGGCATCAATGGATCGGGCAAGCACTGCAACTGGTCGCTGTCGATCGCTGCCGACAACGGTGAGCTCGACGGCACCAACCTGCTCAAGCCGGGCAAGACGCCGCACCAGAACCTGCGGTTCCTCGTCTTTCTTGCCGCGATCCTGAAGGGTGTGCATCGCCACGCGGGCCTGTTGCGCGCCGGCATTGCATCCAGCGGCAACGAGCATCGCCTCGGTGCGAACGAAGCGCCGCCGGCGATCATCTCGGTGTTCATGGGCTCGATGTTGACGAAGGTGATCGAGGCGATCGCCGCGGGTAAGACGTCGGCGAATGCATCGCAGGCGATGATCAAGCTGGGCGTCGCGCGTCTGCCGGAGATCGAGAAGGACAACACGGATCGCAACCGTACGTCGCCGTTCGCGTTCACGGGCAACAAGTTCGAATTCCGCGCCGTGGGCTCGTCGGCGTCGATCGCGTTTCCGATCGTGCTCTTGAATGCGGCGGTTGCCGAGGCCCTCGACGAGATTACCGAGGCGATCAAGGCGAACACCAAGCGCGGCAAGTCGATGGACGACGTCGTGCTCGGCGTCGTACGCGAGGCGTTCAAGGAGAGTGCGTCGATCCGCTTCGAGGGCAACAACTACTCGGAGGAGTGGGTGAAGGAAGCGGCGAAGCGCGGGCTGTTGAACCTGCGTCGTTCGCCGGAAGCGCTCGATCAGCTGCTGACCAAGCAGTCGCGCTCCCTGCTGACGAGCCTCGGCATCTTCACGAAGGCGGAGCTGGAGTCGCGCTTTCATGTGCGTCTGGAGCGGTACTCGAAGGACATGCTGATCGAGATGCACACGATGAAGGAGATCGTCGATACGTTGATCCTTCCGGCCGCGTTCAGCTATTCGGGTGCGCTGTCGACGTCAGCGGCACACGCCGTATCGGCTGGCGTGAAGAACGTGCCGCAGGTCGACGCGGCGAATGAGATCGGCGGCATGATCACGACGCTGCGTGAGCGCCGCGACGAACTCGAGAAGACGATCGAGAAGGCCGAGGGCATGCATCACGAGCCGGCGAAGCAGGCGAAGTTGCTGACGACGGCCGGCGCGGACTCGATGGCCGCGGTGCGTGAGGCGTCTGATGCGCTCGAGCTCAAGGTGGCCGATGAGCTGTGGCCGCTGCCGAAGTATCGGGAGATGTTGTTCCCGGTTTGATTTTGATGATGGTCCGAGTGGGCATGGCGAGCATTGTTCGCCATGCCCACTCGTCGCATTCTGGAGCTTCGTCGACAACTCGCCGCGAAGTCTCAGGGAGGCGCTCGTTGCACGTGGACGCACACGACACCAGACTCCAGAGAGGAGTAGTCGCGCCGAGGAGGGGCCAATCGCGATACGTGAAGTCGTCGATGATACTGGATGTCTGTGGATGATCTATGCGATCGTCCCGGATGCCTACGACGATCGCATCGGCATTGCGGTCGGCTATCACCGTGGCTGGCTGTGCTTCCAATCTGCCACCGAGAAATGGCGCTTCCTGGGCATTCCCGACCAGTGGGAGTTGCTCGGCGAAATGGAGCTCCTCGCGCTGTTGGATGAAGCCGTGCAGGTACCCACCAGCATCATGAGGACGTCGTGATTCGGATCATCGTCGCCGCGCTGTTGTGCGCACCGTCAGTTCTCGCCGCTCAGGCACCCGTTCCAGCCAACGGCACAGCAGTGCTCGAACGCATGCGTGCCGCATACGACGGGAAGTGGTACTACACCCTGACTTTCGCGCAGAAGACGACCATGTTCGGGAAGGATGGCGCGAAGCGCATCCAACCCTGGCGCGAGAGCCTGCGTCATACGTCGGCGGGAACGCAGCTCCGCATCGACGTCGGCGATCCGGCCAATGGAAATGGCGTGCTGTACACCGCCGATTCGTCGTGGCGCTTCCAGGGCGGGAAGCTCGTCGCGCACGATGCGGACGGAAACGCGTTCCTCCCGCTCATCGAGGGCGTCTACGTGCAGCCCGTGGCGAAGACGATCGCCGAGCTGGCTCCCACGCATGTCGACTTGAGCAAGGTTCAAGGGGGCATCTGGATGGGTAAGCCGGTCTGGATCGTCGGCGCGACAGCGGCGTCCGACACTACCTCTCCGCAATTCTGGGTCGAAGTGGAGCGGCAGGTCGTGGTGCGCTTCATCGTGCGGTTCGCGCCCGGCGGCGATGCCTACGACGTGCAGCTCGACGACTACGTGAAAGCCGGTGGCGGCATGCTCGCCACCAAGGTGAGCATGTTCGTCAAGGGCGCGCCGGCGCAGATCGAGGATTACGCGGACTGGAAGGTCGACGTTCCGCTCACGGATGCCGTCTTCGACGTGACGAAGTGGGTGCGGACTCCGTAGACGGCACATAGACTTCAATCCATGGATCTCTACCTGGTCTCGCTGGCGACTGGCGCCATTGGACTTGGTGCCATGGCGATCGGCGGGCTGTCGCACGGTGGGCACAGCGGGCACGGACATGCCGGCCACGACGCACACGCAGGACACGCAGGACACGCAGGACACGCAGGACACGGCCATCATGGCGAGCACGCCGCGAACGGCGGCTGGAATTGGACGTCGCTCCTCTCGCCCAGGCTCCTCTTCTCCGCGATGGTCGGCTTCGGCGCAGGCGGCATTGCCGCAGCACCACTCGGCGAGCCTGTCCAGCTGATCGCCGGCCTCGCGGCCGCCGTCGCGTTCGAAGCGTTGCTCGTCGGTCCGCTGTGGCGCTTTCTCTTTCGCTTCGAGTCGCGCGCTGCTGCGACGCTCGATAGTGCCATCGAGGACGAAGCGCGCGCCGTCACCGGTTTCGACGCGAGCGGCAGCGGCCTCGTCGCCGTAGACGTCGACGGACAGATCATTCAACTGCTCGCCACACTTTCCGCGGACGACCGTGCCCTCGGCGTCCGCGTTCACACCGGGGATCTCGTGCGCATCGCGGAAATCGATTCCGCGCGCGGCCGGTGTACGGTCACACTCCTTTCAACACCGAATCAGTCATGACCTCTCTGTTCATAGCCGGAGCGGTACTCGTTGGTGTGCTGGTGATCATCCCAGCGATCGTGGCGTCGTTTCTTCGCAACGTGGACGCCGGCACCATCCGGCTCGTCAGTTGGCTCAACGGCGGCAGCGTCATCTATCGCGGCCCCGGCAAGTCGAAGGAAATCCCGTTGCTCACCATCGGCACGACGATCTCCAGCAAGGTGATCAACGTCGACCTCGACATCACGGACCAGACGGCCGACCTCGACGAGAACAACACGCCGCAGCCGATCAAGGTCCGCGTGCTTGCCAGCGCCATCGTGTCCGTTGGCGACACGGACCAGATGATCAAGACGGCGGCAAACCGCTTCTTCGCCAAGCCGGAGGCGGATCAGCTCAACACGCTCACCGACCTGCTTTCCAGCTCGGCGCGGCGCGCCATCAACCTCCTCACGCACGACCAGCTCTTCTCGGCGCGGTCGTCTCGTGCGCTGCCGCCAGGTGCGTCGCCATCCGTCGCGCTCGCGATTCCTGTCGCGCGGACAATGATGACGACCAGCGAGCGTCAACAACTCGACTCCACCGAGGACGACGACGATCCGCTCGCCGTGATCATCCGCAAGGCGTGCTCGCGCGAGCTCACCGACCTCGGACTCATCTTCAACTCGCTCAACATCAAGCTCGTGCAGTCCGAAGTCGCCGACGCGCGTCGTCGCATGTCGGCGTCGGAAGCGCAGGCGACGGCTGACATCGTCCAGGCGCAGCAGGCACGTCGCGCCAAGGAAGCGACGCTCGAGGCAGAGCGTATCATCTCCGACCGCCAGCGTGAGCTCGAACAGACGAAGGCATCGAATGCTGCGTTGATCGCGCAGGCGGAAGCGAAGCGTCAGGAGGCGATGGGTCTGCAGCGCATCGCGGAGCTCGACGCAACGCAGATCGCGCAAGCGCGCGCTGACGCCGAGCGTGTGACGATCACAGCGCAGGCCGCGGCGGATGCCGAAGCGATTCGCATTCGCGTCGTCGCATCGGCGCAGGCGGAGAGCATCGAGAAGGTGAACAAGGCGATCGCAGCGGGCGGCGAGAGCTACTTCCGCTACCGGCAGATCGAGATGATTCCGCTGATCGCCCCCGACATCGCGGCGGCGTTGGCCAATGCGCGGATGGTGACGATCTCGGGCAACGAGGACGGCGGCGCGGCCAACGCGACGACCAATCAGATCGCGAGCGTGATCCAGACGGTACTCGCTGCGCAGCTGGTGACGAAGGGTGGGTTGTTGGGAGACGTCGCCGACAAGGGGTCGGAGAAGAAGTAGCTCTGCCGCTAGTCGAGGTCTTTCAGGGCGCGGCGAAGATCTGCGATCCCCATGCGCAAGTCGCCGCGCCCGCGCCACCGGATGACGCCCTTGCTGTCGACGAGGTAGGTCTCCGGCACACCCACCGTGCCGAAGGTCTTGCCCACAGCGCCCGATGCATCGCGCGCTATGGGCACACGTGTGCCTCGAGCGTCCGTGTAGCGACGCACGTGCGCGTCATCCTTTTCGTCGACGCTCAGCGCCAGCACGCGAATGCCGCGCGCCGCGAGCACTGCCTGCAGCGAGTCCAGCATAGCGAACTCGTTGCGACAGGTCGTGCACCATGTGGCGAACACAGCGACGAGTGTCGTCGGCTCGCCTGGACCGATGCGGATGTCCGCGCCGCTGAAGGTGCGCGTCGCGTACGACACGCGCGTCGGCTGCGCGAACGACGCCCGTGCTCCAAGCAGGAACACGAGCGCCATCACCCAACTACTTCGGCGAGCCAGATTTTGCCGGTGCAACGGTGGCTGCCGGCGCCGGAGTGGGCGCGGGGTTCGGCAGATAGTCGAAGTAGCCGATCATCATCTCTTCGAACGTCTGCTCGCCGAACCGCACCGTCTTCGACGGGTCCGGATTGAACGGGTTGTCCTTCGAGTTGTCGTACTTTGCGGTGACCCGGATCTTTGCACCGGATGGCACGTCGAGCGGCTTCCGGAAGGCGTAGTACGTCTGCCAGTTGAAGTTGTAGGCGGGAACGTCGAGGATGGTCGTCGTGTCCGCGCCTGTCGGTCCGATGAGATCGTACCTGAAGGCCTGTCCGCGCGTGTGCATGTGCGGAAAGAGATTCAGCAGTGTGCCGCCATTGCGCAGCGTCACCTCGGCCGTGAAGGTCTGATCTTTTTCGTACGGCTTGATCTCGATCTTCGTGTTCGCCGCGGAGCGCGTCTGCACTTCCTGCGTGGCCGGCTTGTCGGTGAAGATGAAACCGATCTTCGTGTTGTCGGTATACTCGGTGCCGTTTGGCGTGTAGTGGATCTGGAACTTGAGCCACGCGCCCTTGGGCAGCTTCTTCGCCGTGCCCTCGGGAAAGAGCATCGCCGGCGTGCCTGGCGCCGTTGCCGCGAAGAATCCGGCGAGACCACCCTGCGGAGCTGGATCACCCGGCTTCCGCTTCCGCTGATCCGGCTCGCGGCCCGGCTCTTCGATGAAGACGATCACGTGGTGCACCGCCTTCACAGCTTCGGGGCGAATCTCCATCGCCGTGACCCACTTGTCCTCGTCGAAATTCGTCTTGGTGTACGAGTACTTGTATTCGACGACACCCTGCGCCGGCACCTTGAATGTGTCCGATGCGGCGACGATCGCATCAGGCGTCCCGATGTTCCATCCCTTCACGAACTTCCTCGGCAACGGCGCATCCTTCGCGTTGCCCTGCGGTGCGCCGCTGTGCGCCCACGTGATCAGGTCATCGAGATCGCGTGGCGAGAGCGAGCGGTCGTTCGCCCAAACACCAACCTTGCGATGTGCGAACCAGGGCGGCATGCGGCCGCTCTTCGTCATGAACTCGATCGTCGCGCGGCGATCCGATACCTGCCTGTACGTGTCGAGCGGCATCGGTGCGTTCCCTTCCGCACGATGACAGCTCTGGCAGTTCTCCTGAATGAGCCGGCTGATACGATTGTGGTACGTCACTGCACGCGCCGTTCCGGCGACCTTCATCTCCGTCGGCAGCACGCAGCCCGGTGCATCGGTCTGTCGATTCACGATCTCACGACCGGCCGTCACGCGACCGAGTGATTCGCGCAGGTAGTTGAGCGTGGGCGCCTCGCGATGGAAGTCGATGCCGTACTGATCGTCGATGGCGCCGCGGTAGCGCAGCGTGCCGCGCGCATCGATGACGAATGCTTCGGCCGCGGAGCTCGCGCGCAACGCGTTCACGAGCTTGCGGTCATCATCGAGAATCGTGCGCCCGGTAAGTCCGTACTTCTCCGCGTCCGCTTTCGCCTCTGCCTTCGAATGCGGCGTGACGTCGACGTACGCGAAGTTGTAGCCCTTCGGCGTGAATTCCTTCTCCAGCTCCGCGAGCCGCGGCGAATAGCGCTGCGTCACCGGGCACTCGGCATCGCGAATGACGAGCACCGCGCCCATCGATCCCGCGAGGCCGGCGAGCGTGGACTTCTTGCCATTGATGTCCGTGATCGTGACGTCGGCAATTCGCTCGCCTGGCATGAAGCCGAACGAGTAGTACGGCGCCTTGACCGCGTGCCCGGCCTGCTGCGCCAATAGCGGAAGGCCGAGTGCCAGTGACGAAATTGCGAGTAGCGAAAGGCGAGTGGCCGGGAGGGACATGCGGTATCTCCGGAAGCGTGATGCCGCGGGTGGGGGCGGCGCCCCAAGGATACGCCTCTTTGACCCGGCCCAGCAATAACAAATGGGTCACTGCCCTCGTACCGCAGTCCGCGGGTCAAATGTCCTGTTTGCACCTTGTGCCAGACTACGTACTTTGTGAGCCGGTCCATGGCCCACGATAGGCTGCCTGCTGTACCCACCCCCCCCGTGACCTCCAATGACTCGCCTTTCTCGCCTTTGCTCCCTGATTGCCGTCTGTGCATTCGTGCTGGCGGCGCCGTCTCCCGCTGGTGCCCAATTCGGTGGCCTCCTCAAGAAGGCCAAGGAGAAAGCCGCCGAAAAGGGGGTCGAGAAGGCCGCCGAGAAGGCGACCGACAAGATGGGTCCCGTCGCGGCGGGCGAGCAGCTCAGTGAGGACCTCCTGGGCAAGGTCATCACCGGTGCCCAAGCCGCGGACCGCATGCTCGGCGAGCGCGATCGCGTGCAGGCGACACGCGAAGCGAAGAACAAGGATTTCTCCGCGCTGGTCGACAAGAACCAGCCCGTCCACAGCGCCTACGACCAAGCGAACAACAAGATCACGGAGTGCCGCTCTTCAGCGTTCAGCACCATCGAGGATGCGCGCAATGAGCGGTACGAGGCGCGGATGAAGAAGTTGGAGTCCGACCCCGCCCTCATGGGCAGGACGCAGCTCATCGCCAGCAAGTACGCCTCACGGATGGCCGAAGCGCAGAAAAAGCAGGATCCCGTGGCGT
>JAQBPV010000535.1 GCA_028287345.1 Gemmatimonadota bacterium | reverse complement strand
AACAAGGACCGCGGACTGTGCTGCGGAGCAGGGGGCGGGCGCATGTTCATGGAGGAGCGCACGGGCAAGCGCATCAACATGGAGCGCACGGAAGAACTGCTGGCGACCGGCGCCGATGCCATCGCGGTCGCCTGTCCATTCTGCATGACGATGATGACCGATGGCGTGAAGGCCAATGGGTCGGATGTGCCGGTCTTCGACATCTCGGAAGTGGTTGCCGGACAGCTGAAGGCGTGACTTGCGGCCGGCCTCGGTGCCGGCTCGGGCTTCGCGACCTTTCATCACGGAGATCTGATGCGCGCTCTGCTCTCGACGATCGGATCGCGGGGTGACGTTCAACCGATGGCGGCGCTGGCGCTGCAGCTGAAGGCCCTCGGTCAGGAAGCCCGCATTTGCGCGCCACCTGATTTTCGCGCGTGGATCGAAGGCCTCGGGATTCCGTTCGTCCCGCTCGGGCCCGAGGTGACGTGGACAGCAAAGATCTCGACGCCGTTCACGCCCGAGCAGATCAAGCAGATGATGGAAGGAACGGTGACGACGCAGTTCGAGACGATTCCCGCAGCCGCGGAAGGCTGCGACGTCATCGTTGCGGGGAATGCGCTGCAGATCGCCGCGCGTTCGGTGGCCGAGACGATGGGAATTCGCTACGTCTTCGCCGCGTACTGTCCGGTGACGCTGCCGTCCACACACCACGCGCCACCGAAAGTGTTGGCGTGGGCGCCGGCAGACCCATCGGTCGACAATGCCGCCCTTTGGGCTGAGGATGCTCACCGCTGGCAGGAGCGCTGGGGTCCCGCACTGAACAGGCATCGGACGGCGGCGGGCCTGGCGCCGGTCGGGAACGTGAGAGACCACATCATCAGCGACAATCCATGGCTGGCCGCCGACACAACGCTCGCGCCTATGCCTGAGTCCACGGACTTGGATGTGTTTCAAACAGGCGCCTGGATCCTGCCGGACGATCGTCCGTTGTCTGCAGAACTGGAATCATTTCTCGACGCCGGCGAGCCACCGATCTATTTCGGCTTCGGCAGCGTTCGTGCTCCGCGAGACCTCAGCCAGACCATGATCGAAGCGGCACGCGCGCTCGGCCGTCGTGTGATCGTGTCGCGCGGATGGGCAGACCTGTCACCCGTGGACGACGCAGCGGACTGCCTCGCGATCGGGGACGTCAATCAGCAGGCGCTGTTCAGGCGCGTCGCTGCTGTGGTCCACCATGGCGGCGCCGGAACGACGACGGCAGCCACGCGCGCGGGAGCGCCGCAGGTCGTCATCCCTCAGCATCACGACCAGCCCTACTTCGCACAGCGAGTCAACGAGCTCGGAATCGGAACGGGACATCCGCCCTCTGCGCCGACGACCGAATCGCTCACGAGTGCATTGGATTACGTCCTTCAGTCCGAGGTCGCTTCCCGCGCTGCCTCCATTGCGACCTCAATCCACAGCGACGGCGCACTCGTCGCCGCGCAGCGCTTGACCGCTGCGAACCTATAGCACGATTGAACGGATTCGACGGAGTAAATGTAAACAACAAAACAACAGCGTCTTCCTTAGTCCGTCCGCCAATGCAGACGATGCAGCGTGATCGTCTGCTTGATCTCACCGTCCACGTACGGCCGCACATCGGGCTCGCTCACGAGCCCGCGATCCGAGCACTCCTCGAGAAACTCCTCGAGCGCAATCCGCCCCGGATCCGCGACGATCGCCTCACCGCCGCGCACTAACGTCTTCGCGATGGCGTCAGCAACCATCGCTGCGTAGCGATGCTCGTACAAAACATCGGACGCGAGCACCACATCGTACTTCCCGAGGTCCTCCGGCATGGCGACCCAGTTCACCATGCGGGTCGCGATCTCCTTGCCCGTGGCCGTCGCGACATTCAGTGAGGCGAACAGGATCGCGTCGTCGTAGTAGTCGGTCGCCGTAACGTGCGCGCCCGCCATCGCCGCGCCCAGTGCCACGACGCCGAGGCCGCAGCCCAGCTCCAGTACGCGCTGGCCGGCCAGGCGCATGATCGCCACTTCGTTCGCGAGGATCTGCGCTGACGGCCAGAGATCCGCCCAGTAGGGCAGCCGCTCGTCCTGCACGTAGTCGTCTTCGCTGATCAGGTCGTCCGCATTCGCGGGGCTCAACAGCTCGACGTCGCGCTCCGCGACGCGCAATGACCGCGTCACCGTGCGAAAGCGTCGCGTGAGGTCGGCCCGCAGCGCGTCCATCGATTCGGTATCCCGTTTCTTCACGCGAGGAAGATAGCGCTTCCTCCGAGATCGCCGTCGAGAGGAATGCAGCGAACGCTGGCGCCAGCTGGCACGTCCAGCGCGTCAGGAGGTACGACGACCAATGCGTCGGCCGACGACATCGACGTCAGCATTCCCGAGCTCTGCGCTCCCGTGAGCCGCGCGAGGGGCACGTCGTCGTCGCCGTCTTCGAGAATGACGCGCAGAAAGTGCGTCAACGGCGCCTCCAGGTGCAGTGGTTCAGCGAGCGCGACGCGCGTCGTTCGCCGGTGGGGCTTGGTGTTCCCACCCAGCGTGCGAATCAGCGGCCGCCCGAAGAGCTCGAATGTCACCAGCGCCGACACTGGATTTCCTGGCAGCCCGAGCCACGGCGCCCCGAAGAGGGTGCCGAAACCGAGCGGAGCACCGGGTCGCATCCGTACACGCCAAAGCGACAGCTCGCCGCCCAGTTCGGCCACGACCCTTCGTGTATAGTCGAAGTCTCCGACGGAGACACCACCCGAGGTCAACACCAGATCACATCCTTGCGCCTCGCGCAAACGCGTCGCCAACACGCTCGGATCGTCGACCGCGATGCCGAGCGATATGGGCTCTCCGCCCGCGGCCCGCACTGCGGCAGCAAGTGCATAGCTGTTCGACGACACGATGCGCCTGCCCGCAAGCACCTCATCGAATTGCTCGACCAGCGCGAGCTCGTCGCCGGTAGCGAGAATGGCGACGCGCGGCTTCCGGTACACCAGAAGCGTTGCGCAACCAACGGCCGCCAACACACCGATGTGTGGCGCTGCGATCGCAGTGCCCGCACGCATCACAACGTGGTCGGCGCGCACGTCTTCGCCGCGAGCGCGGATATTGCGCTTCGCATCACGATCGTCGACGACGGTGACGACATCGACGCCGGCATCCGTGTCTTCCACGCGCACGACCGTATCAGCACCCTCCGGCACCTGCGCACCCGTCATGATCCGCGCTGCCTCGCCATGCTCGATCGTTCGCGTCGGTTGCGCACCGGCGGCGATCGTGCCGATGACCTTCAGCCGCACCGGACGCTCCGCGCTCGCGCCGCGCACATCCTCGGCGCGCACGGCGAATCCGTCCATGCTCGAGTTGTCGAACAGCGGCAGGAAGATCGGCGACACCACGTCCTTCGCGAGCACGCGACCCGCCGCCTGTTCGAGAGGAATCGTCTCCGC
>JAQBPV010000480.1 GCA_028287345.1 Gemmatimonadota bacterium | reverse complement strand
TGAGCGTCGAGGACGACGGGCGCGGCATCGATCTCGACGGGGTGCGCGCGCGCATCGTTCAACGCGGGCTCGCCGACGCAGCTGCTGCAGAGACGATGAGCGAGACGGAGTTGCTGGCGTTCCTCTTCCTGCCGGGCTTCACACTGCGTGATGCAGTGACGGCGATATCGGGACGCGGTGTCGGCCTCGACGCCGTGCACACGGCCGTCCGCGAAATCGGCGGCGACGTCCGCATCGTTCGCGCAGCTGTGGGCGGGACGCGCTTCGAGCTACAGCTGCCACTGACGCTGTCGGTCGTCCGCGCGCTCGTCGTGGAGATCGCCGGTGAGTCGTATGCGTTTCCGCTCGCCCGCGTGCACAGGCTGCTGCGTGTGCAGCGCGACGAGATTTCGTCGATCGAGGGACGGCAGCATTTCCCCCTCGACGACCGGCACATTGGCCTCGTATGGGCGCATCAGCTGCTCGGACTATCGGCGCCAGGACTCGAGGATTCCGCCGCAGTCGTCGTGGTCGGTGAGCAGGACGCGGCGCTCGGCGTCGTCGTCGACCGCTTCGTCGGCGAGCAGGAGCTCGTGCTGCGCGGCATGGACGCTCGGCTCGGCAAGGTGCAGGACGTCGGTGGTGCGGCGTTGCTGAGTGACGGGTCTCCGACGCTCGTGCTGGATGTGGAAGACCTGATGCGCACTGCATCGAATCTCGTGGCCGGTGGCGGACTCGATCCGTTGCGGCACGAGGTCGCGGCGACGCGCGAGGCGCGGAAGCGGGTGCTCGTGGTGGATGATTCGCTCACCGTGCGCGAGCTCGAGCGCAAGATGATCGAGGCGCAGGGTTATGCCGTGGACGTTGCGGTGGACGGCATGGATGCATGGAACATCGTGCGGAAGGGACACTACGACCTCGTCGTCACGGATGTGGACATGCCTCGCATGGACGGCATCGAGCTCGTCTCCCGCATCAAGAGCGATCCGCTGCTGCGTCAGATACCCGTGATGATCGTGTCGTGCAAGGACCGCGACGAGGATCGTCGTCGTGGCCTCGATGCCGGCGCGGACTACTACCTTACGAAGGGAAGCTTCTACGACGAGACGATGCTGCGTGCCATCGAGGACTTCATCGGAGTGGCATCATGAGAATCGGAATCGTCAACGATGACGCTGTGGCCATCGAAGTGCTTCGCCGCGCACTGAATGGCGCGCCCGAGCTGTCCATCGCCTGGGTGGCGCGCGACGGTGCAGAGGCCGTGGCGAAATCGGCGTCCGACCCAGCGGACGTCGTGCTGATGGACCTCATCATGCCGGTGATGGATGGCGTGGAGGCGACGCGTCGCATCATGGCGTCGACACCATGCGCCATTCTCATCGTCACCGGTGACGTCACGCGCAACACCAGCAAGATCTTCGCGGCAATGGGTGCAGGCGCCGTCGACGTCGTCGCGACGCCGACGCTCGTGTCCGAGACCGAGTCGACGAAGGCGCTGATGAACAAGATCCGGCTCGTCGGCAAGCTTGGCATCCCGCGCTTTCAGACGCCCCGCTCAGTGCCCGCGCAGAAGGGTGTCACCGATCTCGCCGGACTCGTGGCGATTGGCGCGTCCGCTGGCGGGCCTCCCGCGGTTGCGCGTGTGCTGCGCGACCTGTCGCCGGATCTGCGTGTTGCCGTGCTCGTCGTGCAGCACGTCGACGCCGAGTTCGTCGACTCCATGGCCGATTGGTTCGGCAGTCAGTCGGCGTTTCCCGTGCGCGTCGTGCGCGAAGGCGACTTCCCGCAGCCTCGCCAGGTGTACCTCGCTGGCGGCGACATGCATCTCGTGCTGCGGCGCGACTGCACCCTGGGCTATGAACGTGAGCCGTCCGTTGCGCTCTATCGTCCCTCTGCCGACGTGCTCTTCGATACCGTCGCGGCGAACTGGCACGGTGCCGTCGCTGCCGTCGTGTTGTCCGGCATGGGGCGAGACGGAACTGCGGGCCTCGCGACGCTGCGAGCCATCGGCGCCCGCACCGTCGCGCAGGACGCAGCCACGTCTGCCGTCTACGGTATGCCGCGATCTGCTGCCGAGGCGAATGCAGCTACGGACGTATTGCCGCTCGAGCGCATCGGGCCTTTCCTGAATGAACTGTTCCAGCGCGCCGAGCGCACGTCCGGCGCGAACCTACTTTCTGTATCGGCCAATGTCAGAAATCGCTGAGAGCGAAAGGGTCACCGGGTCGACTGCCGACGGCAGCGACACGACGGCGGGCATGGTACTGCTCGTCGACGACCAGCCGTTCGTTGGCGAGGCGGTGCGGCGGTTGCTCGCCGATCAACCGGACATTGCGTTTCACTTTTGTGTCGATCCTCGCCAGGCTGTCGATACGGCCAACAGCGTGCGCCCGACGGTGATCCTGCTCGATCTGGTGATGCCGGGGGTCGACGGCCTCGAGCTGCTACAGAGGTTCCGCGCCAACGCCGACACCAGGGAGACGCCGATCATCGTGCTCTCGACGAAGGAGGACTCGCGCGTCAAGCGCGACGCGTTCGCGACCGGCGCAAGCGACTACCTCATCAAGTTGCCGGATCGCGTCGAGCTGCAGGCGCGCGTGCGCTATCACTCGAATGCCTGCCTGAATCAGCGTCGCCGCAACGAGATTGCCGCCGCGCTGCGCGCCAGCCAGCGGTCGCTCGCCGAGCGTGTCAGCGAGCTGCAAGCCGCGCTCGACGAGATCGAACAGCTGCAGCGCGCAAAGGCGGACTTCTACTCGATGGTCACGCACGATCTGCGCAATCCCGCCGGCAACGTGCGCGTCGCGACGAAGATGCTCCTTGATGGAAAGGGCGGCGAGCTGACGCCTCGTCAGACGCAGCTCGTGGAGATCGCTGGTACGGCGGGCGAGAAGATGATGCGCCTCATTACGGATTATCTGGACTTCGCGAAGATCGACGGAGGTTACTTGCGCCTCGACCGCGAGAGCGTCGATCTGTACGCGTTGCTGCGTCGTGCCGCCGCCACCATCGAGCCACAGGTCGGTCTCAAGCGACAGCATCTTCTCCTCAGCATTCCGGACGGCGTCCTGATGGCCGACGTCGATGCGTCAAAGCTCGAACAGTCGCTCGAGAACCTGCTTTCGAACGCGACGAAGTATACGCCGGAGGAGGGGACGATCACGCTCTCGATCGAGAGCGATGACATGCGCTCGCGCATCACGGTGCAGGACACGGGAGCCGGAATCGATCCGGCACACCAGTCGTCACTCTTCGTCAAGTTTCATCGACTGCCCGGACAGGCCACGCGCGCCGCTGGCGGCACTGGACTCGGACTGCTCATCGCGAAGGAGATCGTCGAGGGACACGACGGGGTGATCAGCGTGCAGTCCACGGGCGTCGCTGGCGAGACCACGACGTTCATCGTCGAGTTGCCGCTTCGCATGTCGAGCTTGCGAACGAACTGACCGTCAGGGGTCGCGCTCGAGTGCGGCGCGCACACGCGACACGTATTCCTGTCGCGTGAACGGTTTCGACAGCACCCGTTCCGGCGGCACGTCCGTCGCGGAGTCCGTCGACAGTCCGTTGAGGTCTCCGGTCACGATCAGGATGCGCTGCGAGAGATGCGGCTGGTGCTCGGCGATCCACGCGATGAGGCCGCGCCCATCGGTTGCACCAGGCATGCGAAGATCGGAGATCACGAGATCAACCATTTCAACCGCAAGGATCTCACGCGCCTCCTCACCATCCGCAGCCAAGAGGACGTCGACGTTCTCGTGTTGGAGAAGGCGGCGCTGGATCTGACGCAACGAGGGCTCGTCGTCCACGACGAGGATACGACGTCGCGCGGCGCCGTTGCTCGCGGCTGACGGGCCGGTCGCGACTTCCGCGACAGCTTCGACGTTCGATGACGGACTCTCGGGATCAGGCGTCGGCATTTCACTCTCCCCCTTCGTTGCTGCGGTTGCCCGGCGTAGGACGATCGTGATACGCGCTCCGCCACTGACTCGATTCTCGGCGAATAGACTGCCGCCGAATTCGTGCACGAATTTCTGCGCAATCGTGAGTCCCAACCCCGTCCCGCGTTCGGCCGGCTTCGTGGTGTAGAACGGCTCGAACGCTGCGCGAAGGTCCGCAAAGCCAGGTCCATCGTCGTCGAAGACCAGATGCACCGATCCGCTGGCGACGACGGACGCACTGATGCGAAGCGACGTGCCGTGATCGGACGTCATTGCGTCGAGCGCGTTGTTCACGATGTTGACGATCACGTGCTGCAGCTTCTGCGTCTCGGCCTCGACGTACAGTGTCGGCGCGATGTCGAGGACCAGCTTCTTGCCCGCGCTCGCGAACGCCGCTGACCGCAGGCCGATTGCCAGCTTCGTCGTGGCGAACAGGGGCACGGGGCCGAGCGTGCCGCCGGATTTGCGCGCGAAGCTGAGCAGACTGCGCACGAGATCGCGGGCGCGCGCGGCTTCGCTCGTCAGAGGAGCGGCGAGATCGCGGGCCAGCCGGCGTGCTCCGTCGTCGCGCGATGCAGCCAGTTCGTCGCGAAGAATCTCCGACATCCCGAGCACACCGGCGAGCGGATTGTTGAGCTCGTGCGCGAGGCCGGCGAGCATCTGTCCCATCGCACTCAGCTTCTCATGCTGGACCAGCTCTTCCTGCGTCGCGCGGAGATGCTCCATCGCGTTACGCAGTTCCTGATTCTGTGCGACGTCCTTGTCTCGCGACGCCTGCACGCGATCCGCCATCTGGTTGAATCCAGTCGCGACGTCGTCGAACTCCGCAAAGAGCTGCGAAGGAACGCGCGCCGTGGTGTCACCCTCGCCCAGTCGTCGCGCGGCCGTGACAAGGTGATCGAGAGGGACGATGACGCGGCGGCGCAACACACCCACGAGCAGGATGACCAGGAGGAAGAGTGCCAGCACGGCAATCATCAATGCGATCTGAAACCGTCGCGCGAGTTGCTCGTGCTCGCGGCGAAAGACGTCGCGCTGGAGCGAGCGCGCGAGAAGGAACTGTCGCACGGCGGAATCGAAGGCCGCCGCACGTTCGTCCATTCCCGCAAGGCGACGCTGCGCCGCCTCCGGCTCTCCGTTGCGCGCGAGATCGAATGCGCGTTCGGCGGCGACCTCGAACTGCTGCTGCGCCTCCTTGATGCTCTCGACCTGGAGCCGCGCGTCAACGGAGAGTTCGTGGAACAGGTAGCCGCGCATCTCTCGATACGCCTGTTCGCCACGCGTGCGAAACGCCACGAGGTACAGCGTGTCCGGCCGCTGGAGGAAACGATATGCCGCGAGCTGCTGCTCGTAGTTGAAAGCGACGATCTGATCGGCGATGCGTTGCTCGTCCATGAAGGCATCGCTGTCCCGCTCGATCGCGTCGCGCTGCGACATCGCGAGCGACACGGCGCCGAGCATCACGGCCACGGCCGTCGTGAGAATCAACAGCCCGCTGAAAAACAGCGTGCGCCGCAGTGTGCGACGCGGCAGTGAAAGTCCCATTGTCAGCACTGCGCTCCGAGACGCGCGACCGCGAGTTCGATCGACGTCGTCATCGGCGCTGCCGTCGCAGCGAGTCGAGGCGCTCCTTTCCGATCTCCTCGAGAAAATACTGCGGCTCGCGATCCCCGTCGGCCGTGAACGCGATGGGGCCACTCAAGCCCTGGACTGCCGGGTGTCCCCGTCCGACCAGCGACAACCAGTCGCGAATGGCCTCGCGCTCCGCACCGGCGTTCCGCACGGCGTCCGCGAGCACCAACACGGCGTCATACGAGAGCACCGCCTGATCGCTCGGCTCGCTCCAATGCTCTCGCTCGTAGCGCGCGCGCAACCGCTGCAGGCCGACGTCCTTCCGATGCGTATCCACCAGGCGTACATGGCTCACGCCATCCAGCAGGTGCGTCGTATCCACGGCGACGGTGCCTCCCGAGAATCCATCTGTCGCCATGATGACGAGCTTGGGAAGCGCCTTTTTCAGCATTGGCTGGAGACGCACATAGTCGTACGCGCGTCCGATCCAGACGAGGAGATCGGGATGGGCGCGCGTGAGGGCGTCGACCACCTCCGTAAGGTCCGTGTTGGCGTCGCCCTCGATGTACGGTGAGTCATAGACAGGCGCAAAGCCGCCTGTCTGCAATTGACGGACGAAAATCTCGTGCAAGGGTCGCCCGTAATCGTCGTTGACGAACATCACCGCCGTGCGCGGTCGTGGCGTGCGCGCGAGAACCTGGTTCGCGACGAACACGCCTTGATGTAGGTCGCTGCCGACCAGACGGAAGCTGTACGGACCCGCGTCACTATAGATCGGCGCCGAGCTCGTCGGCGCGATCTGAACGACGTGTTGTGCGTTGTAGACCTGTGACGCGGCGAGGCTGGCGCTGCTGTTGGTATGACCGATAACGGCCAGCACGCTGGGATCTGCGGCAAGTACGCTTGCAGTCTCCAGGGCAAGCCGGGCCTTGGTGCTGCCAGCGCCCCCGACGTAGCGCAGCTTCAGCGCATGTCCGTTGATACCGCCGTGCGCGTTGATCTCCTCCATCGCCATCTGCGCTCCGCGCATGCCATCCTGGTCGAGGACGACGCCGAAGGTATACGGTGCCTTTCGGTCGCATGCGGGCATGAGCGCCACTACAGCGAGGGTCGCGGCACGGAGCAGGAGGGACGCCAATCTCATTCTTCCAGCATCGGCACTTTGCTGCGTTTTCCCCATACGTGGCAGCCTATAGACGCCGCTAGATTCACTCCATGCCCCACGCACCCATCCGTATCATCGGCGGCGGCCTCGCCGGCAGCGAAGCCGCATGGCAACTCGCCGAGCGCGGACATGACGTCACCATCCACGAGATGCGCCCCGTTCGCGGCACCGAGGCGCACAAGACCGACCGCCTCGCCGAGCTGGTGTGCTCGAACACCTTCAAGAGCACGGAGACCACCAACGCGCACGGATTGCTCAAGGCTGAGATGCGCCTGCTGGGCTGCATGGTGCTCGAATGCGCGGACGAAGCTCGCGTGCCCGGCGGCAGTGCGCTCACCGTGGACCGCGACGTCTTCTCCGCCGCCGTGAGCGCGCGCGTGCTCGCGCATGCGCGCATCAGCGTCGTGCGCGAAGAGGTGTCGGCGTTGCCTTCGCCGGGTATAATCGCCACTGGGCCGCTGACGTCCGATTCACTCGCCAGCGCCATTCGCCAGCGGCTCGGTGTCGAGTCGCTCGCATTCTACGACGCCATCGCGCCGATCATCGACTACGACTCCATCGATCACGATGTCGTCTTTCGCGCGTCACGCTATGGCAAGGAGACGATGGAAGGCGAAGGCGACGGCGCATACTTGAACTGCCCGATGGATCGCGCGCAGTACGAGAACTTTCTCGACGCGCTCACGCAGGCCGATCAGGCCACCGCGCACGAATTCGACGCCGTGCCCTACTTCGAGGGATGCATGCCGGCCGAGGAGATGGCTCGGCGCGGACGTGAATCGCTGCGCTTCGGTCCCATGAAGCCGGTTGGCCTCACCGATCCACGCACCGGGCGCGAAGCATACGCCATCGTGCAGCTGCGCATGGAGGACAAGGGCGGGCGCATGTGGAACCTCGTCGGCTTCCAGACGCGCCTGCGCTATCCCGAGCAGCAGCGCGTCTTCCGGCTCATTCCCGGTTTGGAGAACGCGGAGTTTTTGCGCTTCGGGTCAATTCATAGAAACTCCTATCTGAATGCGCCTGCTGCGCTCGCGCCGCACCTCGCGCTCAAGGACAATCCGACGACGTTGTTCGCCGGCCAGCTCACCGGCGTGGAAGGCTACACCGAGAGCACGGCGACCGGTCTGCTCGCTGGCATCAACCTCTCGCGCCTCCTCGCCGGCGACGAACCAGTGGTGCCGCCGCCAACGACCATGCTCGGCGCACTCTATCGCTACATGCGCGAAGCCGATCCGCGACACTTCCAGCCGATGAATGCGAACTTCGGTCTCGTCGACGACCTGGGAAAGCGTGTGAAGGACAAGCGCGCGAAGAAGGAGCAGCTTGCGGCGCGCGCGCTGGAGCACATGGCTGCCTGGCGCGACGAAGCGCTCGTCGCCACGAGCGCAGGCGCGTAGCAACATGGCGCGCAAGGCGGATAGCGCGGCGGCGGAAGCCCGCGCGGCCGCTACGCCCCCGGACGTCGACGAATACCTGCGCCACCTGAGCAAGGAGCGCGACGTCTCGCCGAATACGGTGAAGGCATACGAGCGCGATCTCTACGACTTCGTCGCGTTTCTCGGCAGCTATTACGGCACTGCCGCTTGGACGTGGGAAGGCGTCGATCGTCTCGCAATGCGCGGTTTCCTCGCGCACCTCTCGCGGCGCGGCGCAGGCAAGCGCACAATGGCGCGCACGCTCTCTGGCGTACGGAGCTTCTATCGCTGGATGCATCGCAACGAGATGGTCGAGTCCAATCCGGCGAAAGCGGTTGGCGCTCCGAAGCAGGAGAAGTATCTGCCCGGTTACCTCGACCGCGCGCAGATCGAGCTCCTCTTTCAGATGGCCGAGCTGCGCGCCATGGAAGGTGAGTTCACCGGGGTGCGCAACCTCGCGATCCTCGAGTTGTTCTACTCCACCGGCATGCGTCTCTCCGAGCTGCAGGGACTCAGCCGCGGGGATCTCGACATCGTGAGCCAGCAGGTGAAGGTGCGCGGCAAGGGTCGCAAGGAGCGCATCGTACCCATCGGCGACCACGCCGTGCTCGCTCTCAGAAACTATGAGTCGAAGCGTGACGAGCTTCTCCGTGGCGCAGGCCCCAAGGCGGAGCGCTCCGCGTACTTTCTCGCGCGAACGGGAAAGCGCATCGGAGTGAGGCAGGTGCAGAAGGTCGTGTCCGCCTTCCTCGCCGAAATCGATGAGGATGCCGGACTGTCGGTGCACTCCCTGCGGCACACGTTCGCCACGCATCTGCTCGACAACGGCGCCGACCTCCGCGCCGTCCAGGAGCTGCTGGGGCATGCATCGATCTCGACGACGCAGATCTACACGCACACCAGCGTCGAGCGGCTGAAACAGGTTTACCAGAAATCGCACCCTCGGGCATGAAGATCGCTTTACTGCAGCGCAATCCACCTCCGGAGTGCGCCAGTTGCGTGTCGAAACGATCCCCCTGATCCTCGGAATCCTCGTCGCCCTCATCGGCTTGGCGATTCTTGCCGATGCGTGGTTGCCTGAGGAGATGACTTTCAAGAGCGAGCGACGCCGGAATTCGCGAACCGAGCGCAGCCTGAGCGGCGAGGCGTGCATTGGACTCGCCGTGCTGTGCATGGCGGCGGCGATGATCGGCCGCGACACTTGGCGGTACGGAACGGTCGCCGTGATCGCGGGCTCCGTGCTGTTTCTCTTCGGTGTTTTCCAGAACCGGACGTACCTTCGCGACCGCATCGTGAATCGCGGCGCGCTGCGTCGGGGTGGCGCTCCGCGCCCTGTTCCTCCTGCGAAGCCGACCAAGATTCTGCGGTAGGCAAATCGAGGGACCTGCTTGTCGCTCGGTGCACCGTGAGCAATGAGCTCGAGCTCGAAGGTGAGCCCTCAGCCGCGATCACGAGCGTGAGCGTGAGCTTCCAGCCACCAGCCAGTCAGAGCGCGAGCTCTGACTCGAGCTGAAGCCCGAGCTCTGATTGGCTCAATGCTGGAGGCTTCACGCTCATGCTCAGGCTCAAAGCTCAGCGCTCAAAGCTCGAGCTCGAGCTCTGGCGGTGTTTCGTTGCGGTCTGCATGGCAGTCCTCCGCTGGCTAGTTTACAAGCCATGTCGGAACTACCACGCATTCGCGCCACGACCATCCTGGCCGTGCGGCGCAACGGAACCGTGGCGTTGGGCGGCGACGGTCAGGTAACCGTCGGCGACACCGTCATGAAGGCCAAGGCCAACAAGGTACGCGCCATCGGCGACGGCAAGCTCCTCGCCGGATTCGCCGGCTCGGCGGCCGATGCCCTGACCCTGTTCGAGAAGTTCGAGGAAAAGCTCCAGCGCTATCCGGGGAACGTCCCGCGCGCCGCTGTCGAGCTCGCGAAGGATTGGCGCAGTGACCGCGTGCTTCGTCGTCTCGAAGCGCTACTCGTCGTGGCCAGCGCTGCCCATGGCTACATCATCTCGGGAACGGGCGAGCTCATCGAGCCCGACGACGGCATTCTCGCGATTGGCTCCGGTGGCGCGTATGCGTTGGCCGCTGCGCGCGCGCTTGCCAACAACACGGAGTTGAACGCCGCGGACATCGTTCGACAGAGCCTGACCATCGCCGGCGAGATCTGCGTCTACACGAACACCAACATCACCGTGCTCGAGGCGAACTAGATGGCATCGCCCCGCACGCAGCAGGCGCTCGCGCGCCTTGCAGACCTCACGCCGCGACAAATCGTCGCGGAGCTCGATCGCTACATCGTCGGGCAGGCGGATGCGAAGAAGGCCGTCGCCATCGCGCTGCGCAATCGCTGGCGCCGGCAACAGGCGCCCGAAGGCATTCGCGAGGAGATCTCGCCCAACAACATCATCCTCATCGGACCCACCGGGGTCGGCAAGACGGAGATCGCTCGCCGGCTCGCCAAGCTCACCGGAGCTCCGTTCATCAAGGTCGAGGCGTCGAAGTTCACCGAGGTTGGCTACGTCGGCCGCGACGTGGAGGGCATGATTCGCGATCTCGTCGACAGCGCCATCGAGATGGTGCGTCAGGAGCGCGAGAGCGAGGTCGAGGATCTCGCGAACGAGCGTGTCGACGACAGGCTGCTCGACCTGTTGCTGCCACCCCCGGCGGCAACGCCAGCGGGACCAAAGGTGGACACCGAGCCAACCATTGCGTCAGCCGGCGATGCGGGTGGCGTCTTCGTCGTCTCCACTTCCGGCGACGTCAAGCAGGAGGGCGTCGGTGACGCCGCGCTGGAGCGCTACAAGCGCACGCGCGAGAAGTTGAAGCAGTTGCTGCTCGACGGCCAACTCGACAGCCGCGAGGTGGAGATCGAGGTCGTGCCGGGCAGCAGTCCCATGTTCGACATGTTCGCGTCCCAAGGCGCGCCGGAGAACATGGAGAACTTCACGGAGATGTTGCGGGACATGATGCCGCAACGGAAGAAGAAACGCACCGTGAAGGTCTCGGAGGCGAGACGCATACTGCTCGAGCAGGAGTTCGACAAGCTCGTCGACATGGAAGACGTTACCGCCGACGCGCTGGAGCGCGTCGAGACGTTGGGCATCGTTTTCCTCGATGAGATCGACAAGATTGCCGGCGAAAAGAGTCAGATGGGGGGTCCAGATGTGTCGCGCGAAGGAGTGCAGCGCGACCTGCTGCCTATCGTCGAAGGGTCAAACGTGCAGACGAAGTACGGGATGGTGAAAACCGATCACATCCTGTTCGTCGCTGCCGGTGCGTTCCATGTCTCCAAGCCCTCGGACCTCATCCCCGAGCTGCAGGGACGCTTCCCGATTCGCGTCGAGCTCAAATCCCTCACCGAAGCTGATTTTGTCCGCATCATGACGGAGCCGGAGAACGCTCTCACGAAGCAGTACGCAGCTCTGGTTGCCGCTGACGGAGCGACGCTCGAGTTCACGCAGGACGGCATCGCCGAGATCGCAAAGATTGCCGCGACGATCAACTCGCGCATGGAAAACATCGGCGCTCGGCGCCTGCATACCGTGATGACGACGCAGCTCGAGGACACCCTCTTCGAGCTCCCAGACGGCGGCGAGAAGCGTATCGTCGTCGACGCCGTTGCGGTGCGAGAAAAGCTGAAGGCGATCGTTGAGGATGAGGACCTGCGGAAATACATCCTCTAAGGGCGCGGCGTCGTCGATCAGCGCCAGCTGCGGCATGGTCATCGGACGGGCCGCTGCGGGAACATGAGGTGCGCGTGGGGCGGCGTCTTGTATTCCTGCAGTCCACGCGACTTCACCAGACGAAGCGCGATCTCGGTGTCGTCGAGGTGAAATGGCTCCCGGTCGTCGTCGGTCTCAGCGCACAGCCTGGGGAGGTCCGTGCTCGAATCGGCGGTCAGGGCCACGCCATTCCGGCGCTGCGGAAGCAGCGCGAGGAGGGCGGACTTCCAACCGACCGCTAGTGCAGAAGCGTGTAGCATGGGCGACATTCCTCGCGGCGCGTCATCGCGACGTTGGAGGGTGGAAATGAGGGTCTGCTGCGGGACGTGTGAGATCCCCGCACAGGCATAATGTCCCCGTGTGCGCGATATGTCAAATTACAATTCAGTAATTCCCATCACTAACTATTTGGTGCGCCATAATGACCGAAGTTTGGCGCAGCCCTCCAGAGGGCCATTAACCTTCTGTCCCCGCACGAACCCATTCTCGTCCTGAAATGACCGACTCCCCCTCCACGCACCGCGACTTCCTCGCGATCCCGGATTTCTCCACCGAAGAGCTGCTGGCCCTGTTCGCGCTGGCTGAGCGGATGCGGCGGGGCGAGTACCGCAAGAAGCCGCTCGAGGGGAAGACCCTCGCGATGATCTTCATGAAGGCCTCGACTCGCACCCGAGTCTCGTTCGAGGTCGGGACCTACGAGCTCGGCGGCCACGCGCTCTTCCTCTCGCCGCGCGACGTCCAGCTCGGCCGCGGAGAACCCATCGCCGACACGGCCCGGGTGCTGTCGCGCTACGTGGACGGCATCATGATCCGCACGTTCGCCCATCAGGATGTGGAGGAGTTGGCCAAGTACTCCAGCGTGCCGGTCATCAATGGATTGACCGACCTCCTCCACCCCTGCCAGATTCTCGCCGACATCCTCACCATCCGGCAGCACCTGGGTGGCTACGAGGGCAAGAAGGTGGCGTGGATCGGCGACGGCAACAACATGGCGAACTCCTGGATCAATGCGGCGTATCGGCTCGGCTTCGAGCTCGCGATCGCCTCGCCCGAGGGCTACGAGCCGGCCGATCACCTGCTCGAGCGCGCCAAGGGGCATGCAAAGATCACCCTGACCCGCGATCCCAGAGAGGCCATCGAGGGCGCGCACGTCGTCAACACGGACGTGTGGGCGAGCATGGGGCAGGAGGACGAGCAGAAGAAGCGGGAGCGGGACTTCGCGGGCTACACCGTGAATGCAACGCTCATGAAGCGCGCGGCGCATGACG
>JAQBPV010000494.1 GCA_028287345.1 Gemmatimonadota bacterium | reverse complement strand
CGCTCCGCGACGGACACATCACTCGCGTCGAGACGCTGGGCGGCAAGTTCCTCTATGCCATCAACGTCTACCCGGCCACGGGGTCGTTCGACCTCTGTCCGGCCGACGCCTGCCAGACGACGAGCGGCGTCGAGCTCGTGGGCGCCGCCTGCGCCGTCGACGCGGTGAAGACTGGTCTGCGCGTGGAAGGCTTCGCGCCCCCGGCCGAGATCATCGCGCAGGTCGAGCGGATCGCCGAGTACACCGGCCTGGACATCGGCGGCATCGAGTACCTCGTCGACGACCGTGACGGGAAGCACTACTTCTACGACATCAACGCGCTCTCGAACTTCGTTGCCGACGCACCGAACGTCATCGGCTTCGATCCGTGGAAGAATTTCGTCGACTACATCGAGGAGCGTGCGTCCGCGGGCAGCACTGCCGAGGTGGGCGCATGACTGCGACGATCGCACCCGAGCGAGCACGCGCGGAAGTCGGCGCGTCACCACCGCGCCGCATGCGATTCGGCTACTGGCTGCCCGTCTTCGGCGGCTGGCTCCGCAACGTGGAGGACGAGCGTATGGACGCGAGCTGGAACTACACGCGCAAGCTCGCGCAGCGCAGCGAACAGCTGGGCTTCGACCTGACGCTGATCGCCGAATTGTTCCTCAATGACATCAAGGGTGCCGACGCACCGGCGCTCGACGCGTGGAGTACTGCCGCGGCGCTCGCCGCGGTGACGGAGACGCTCGAGCTCATGGTCGCCGTGCGTCCGCAGTATCATCCGCCCGCGCAGCTCGCCAAGCAGGCCGCCAACATCGACCAGATCTCGAATGGCCGGCTTGCGCTGAATGTCGTGAGCGCCTGGTGGGCCGACGAAGCGCGGCGCTATGGCGTTCACTTCGACAAGCACGACGACCGCTACGCCCGCACCGCCGAATGGCTCGACGTCGTCAGCGGTGCCTGGCGCGAATCTCGGCTCACCCACAAGGGGAGCTACTACACGGTGGATGACCTGATCCTCGAGCCCAAGCCTGTGCGCCGGCCTGGTCCGACGATTTATGCTGGCGGTGAATCGGAGACTGCCAAGAACCTGATCGCCGCCAAGTGCGATGCGTACGTCATGCACGGCGATCCCGTCGAGCGCATTGCGCCGAAGATTGCGGACATGCGCGAGCGTCGCGAACGCGCGGGCCGTGATCCGATGTCGTACGGGATGGCCGCGTACGTCATCGTGCGGAACACCGAACAGGAAGCAGAGCGCGAGCGAGCACGCATCACCAACGTGGACGAAGGCTCGGCGGGGTATCACAACTACCAGGACTGGCTTTCCAATACGCAGCTGGAACAGCGTGTGTCGCTCGAGGACTACTCGGTGTCGAACCGCGGGCTGCGCGCTGGGTTGGTCGGGACGAAGGAGCAGGTGGCCGACGCCATTCGTGCCTATCAGGACGCTGGTGTCGACTTGCTGCTTCTGCAGTGCAGCCCGCAGCTCGAAGAGATGGAGCGGTTTGCCGAGGAGGTCATGCCGCTGGTGGAGTAAACCAGAGCATGAGCATGAGCGCGAGCACCCAGCATTGAGCAGTCAGAGCTCGAGCTCGAGCCCGAGCGAAAAGCTCGTGCTCTAATCTGCTCATTGCTGGAAGCCCGTGCTCGTGCTCATGCTCAGCCGGGTTCTTGCCTCCGGAAGCTGATTTTCCGAGGTTCACAGCGCTATGCGAACGTCTTCCGTCGTTGCCGTAGTCTCAGCGTCACTCACACTCGCCACCGGCGCGCACGCGCAGGCCGTCCGTGGTACCGTCATCACGCCCGATTCCCTTCTGGTCTCCGGGGTGATCGTCACCCTCATCGACAGCATTGGCACTCCGGTCGCGCGCGCGCTCGCCGACGACGGTGGCCGGTTCACGATGCGCGCCCCCGTAGCGGGCACCTATCGCATCGAGGCGAAGCGGCTGGCGTTTCGGCCCACCCTCGATGTGCCCATCAAGCTCGATTCGGGCCGGGTGCTCCTGCACACATTGGTGCTCCGTGGTGCACCGGTGACGCTCGAGGCCGTGAAGGTCACCGCCGAACAACAGTGCCAGATGCAGCCCGACTCCGGGACGATGGCGTTTTCGGTTTGGGAGGAGGCGCGCAAGGCGCTGCGCGCGTCGCAGCTCACGCGCCTCACGCGTGCCTACAAGGTCGACGTTACGACCTATGTGCGGAAGAAATCGGTCGGCTTCTATCGCGAGCGTGGCGCCGACAGCAGCAACCAGTCCGGCATGTCGCTCCGCCCCTTCACCAGCCGGCCCGCAGAGGAGTTAGCCGAGCGTGGCTACATCACGCGGGGGCCGCACACGGCGGTGTACCATGCGCCGGACGAGGACGTGCTGCTGTCCGAGTCGTTCGGCGCCACGCACTGCCTGCGCATCCTGCCCGACTCGGGCACGGACAACGTCGTGCGGCTCGGTTTCGCGCCCACGCCTGGACGGCGGCAGCCCGACATCGCCGGCGTGTTATCGATCGATCGTGGGTCGTCCGAGCTGCGCCGGCTCGACTTCAACTTCGTTAACCTGCCCGCCCTCGACGTCGTCGGCACGCCGGGCGGCGAGATCGTGTTCCGGCGGCTGCCCGAGGGCAGCTGGATGATCGAGCAGTGGGCCATCTGGCTGCCCATCGCGGAATTGCGCGCAGACATCGCGCCGACCCTTCCCGTGCCGAACACGCGCGTTCCCGTCCGCGTCGCCCCCGCGATCACCACGCGATATGGGCTCCAGACCACTGGCGGTCACGTCAATCGCGTCGCTGCCGGCGACGAGACGCTCTGGTTGAGGCCCACCCCGGATCGATGACGACGGCGAACCATCGCGGCGGCGGTGGAGTTATTGTTTGCCATGCACACCCTTCTTCGCTACCTGCGCCCGTACTGGCGCTTCGTTGCCCTCGCGCTCTTTCTCGCGACGATCAATCAGGTCTTCTCGCTCCTCGACCCGCTGATCTTTCGCCACGTCATCGACGACTATGCCACGCAGTATGACAAGCACTCACGCGGCGAGTTCTTTCGCGGGGTCGCCATGCTGCTCGGCATGGCAGTCGGCGTCGCTTTCGTGTCGCGCGTAGCGAAGAACTTTCAGGACTACTATGTCAACGTGGTGGTCCAGCAGGTCGGGGCCGACCTCTACTCCGACGGCATCAGGCATTCGCTCGCGCTGCCCTTCCAGACCTTCGAGGACCAGCGGAGCGGCGAGACGCTCGGCAAGCTGCAGAAGGCGCGCTCCGACACCGAGAAGTTCATCAACGCGTTCGTGAACCTCGTGTTCCTCACGTTGGTGGGCGTGACGTTCGTGATGGCGTACGCGTGGAAAGCGCACTGGTCCATCGCGCCGGCGTTTCTCCTCACGGTGCCCGTGCTCTTCACGATCAGCTCCGCGTTGAGCAAGCGCGTGAAGACGATGCAGAAGATCATCGTCGCGGAAACCACCGCTCTCGCCGGTGCCACCACGGAATCGCTGCGCAACATCGAGCTCGTGAAGAGCCTCGGCCTGGCGAAGCAGGAGGAGCTGCGGCTCAATGCGACGACCGATAAGATCCTGCGCCTCGAGTTGAAGAAGGTGCGCTACATCCGCTCGATCAGTTTCATCCAGGGCACCGCGGTGAACTTCATCCGCACGTGCATCCTGTTCCTCATGCTGTACTTGATCTTCGAACGGCAGATCACCGTCGGACAGTTCTTCACGCTGCTCATCTATTCGTTCTTCATCTTCGGCCCAATGCAGGAGATCGGGAACGTCATCAACATCTACCGCGAGACGGAGGCGTCGCTCGCGAACTTCGAGGCGATTTTCAAGATCCCCATCGATCCGAAGCCGTTGAACCCGCTGGCGGTCGACGATCTCAAGACGCTTTCGTTCAACGACGTGAGCTTCACGCACGCGACGGCCGCGACGCCCGCATTGTCCGAGGTCAGCTTCGACGTCGCGCGCGGCCACACAGTGGCGTTCGTCGGGCCATCGGGGGCGGGCAAGACGACGTTGGTCAAGCTGCTCGTTGGACTGTACCGGCCGAGTCATGGCGCCATTCTGTACAACGGTATCTCGAGCGAGCGCATCGACCTCGATCGGTTCCGCGAGCGCATCGGATTCGTGACGCAGGATGCGCAGCTTTTCAGCGGCACCATTCGCGAGAACCTGCTGTTCGTGAAGCCGGATGCGACGGACGAGCAGTGTCTCTCCGTGCTGCGCCGCGCGGCGGCGCATTCGCTTCTCACGCGCGCTGACAAGGGACTCGATACGGTGATCGGCGAAGGCGGCATGAAGATCTCCGGCGGCGAAAAACAGCGCCTCTCGATCGCCAGAGCGCTGCTGCGCAAGCCACACCTGCTCGTCTTCGATGAGGCGACGTCGTCGCTCGATTCGCTCACCGAAGAGGAGATCAGTCGCACGATGCGCGATGTCGCGCAGGGCGCCGATGTGATCACGGTGTTGATCGCGCACCGGCTGAGCACCGTGCTGCATGCGGATCGCATCTTCGTGCTGGAGCGGGGCCGCATCGTCGAGGAGGGCCGCCATGACGAACTGCTGGCGGGAAAGGGGCTGTACTACGCGATGTGGCGTCAGCAGGTGGGCGAGCGTCGGCCGTCGGGGTCAGTGCCGGTGGTGGGAGCGACGGCGGCGCTGGCGGTTGCGGGCGATTGAGTGAGCGGTCGCATTGTCCGTTTGTGTGCGAATGTGATGTCCGATTGTCCGATCGCGAGCGCTGTGGAACTTCGTTCGGCCTGCACGATTTGTGAGCGCTCACACATTTGCATACATCGCAAAATGAGGCAAACCGCGCAGAGCGCCGTAGCGAATTTCGTGGCCTGAGGGCGGCGTTGTCCGTAAGTCGTTGCAACAGGCAATCTTGACCCACATGACCTGAATGGCATGGGGCTGGCCTACATGACTAAGGTATGGACGGTAAAACCTCAGGCGACGACGCCTCGGTCAAGATGTCTACACGCCAACGATTCGGAGTACGGCAGGGTAGAGTCGGTTCGAATGATCATCGCCGCGATATCGCGGCCGGTGCGGTGTTGCTCGCGCATTGGAGCACGCGCATCCTCACGGCGCTCGTCATCGCCGTTCTGCAGCTCGGGCTCCTGCACCGGGTCGATTCCGGCAATGGCCTCGACCCCACGACGATTCGCGTCTTCGCCGCTGTCACCGGCTACGTGCTCTTCGTCGGCGCTGTCGCCGTAGCCGTTCGTCTCGGCCGCCGCGCACGCTCCTGGCTAGTCACGGTCGCGCTGTTCGGCGATCTGCTCTTCATATTCACGCTGACCCTGCTGGCGACGACCCCCGAGCACTACGAGCGCGCGCTCTTCGGGACCATCGTGGTGATGCACGTCGCGAGTTTCTTCTTCGGCCGGCGTCAGGTATGGCGCGTCGTGCAGTTTGGCATCGGCGGCTATGTCATCCTCATCGGCAGCGCCGTCGCACTGCAGCTGCGCGTGGACGTCGCCGAGGAAGTGTGGACGCTCGTGATCTGCGTCGCGGGTGTCTCGCTCATGGTATTTCAATCCAGCGACGTCCGGCGACGGCTGCGCACCATCGTGCGGCTGTTCGAACACGCGGAGCAGGGCGACTTCTCGCGTGAGTACGACGCGTCCGCCGACAGCCGACCGGACGCCATCACGCGCGTGGGCGTCGCATACAACGCCGTGCGCGCGCAGCTCGCGAGCATGGTACTGACCGATCCACTCACGAGCTGCCTGAATCGCCGAGGCTTCGATCAGGCGCTCACGCGCGAGATCGGCCGCTCCACGCGTGCCGGTACTGAGTTCTCACTCCTCGCGGTGGATCTCGATCACTTCAAGCAGGTCAACGATACCTACGGCCACCTCGCCGGTGACGACGTGCTGCGCGCCTTGGGCGCATTGCTGGTGAAGTCCGGCCGCGCGGGCGACGTCATTGCGCGCGTCGGTGGCGAGGAATTCGCGATCCTGCTTGCGGATACCGGACTTCCGGGCGCGCAGCTATTCGCCAGCCGGCTCTGCGATCTGATTCGCTCGCATGGCTTCGTCATCGGCAGTAACGGCGACCGCGTGGACATCACGACGAGCATCGGTGTGGC
>JAQBPV010000446.1 GCA_028287345.1 Gemmatimonadota bacterium | reverse complement strand
AGCGTCGCGCGCCGCATGGCGGCGCGCTTCGCTGTTTGTGCGTCGTCGCTCAGGCTTGCGTCTTCGTTGGCCACGTCAGTCGCCCATGGCGGGAAGCGCACCCTTCGGCACCGGATGCTCCGCGGTGGTCGGCGGGTTGAGGCCGAAGCGCGTCGCAATCTTCGACCGGAATTCGTCCATCACCTCGTAGAACGTCGGGATCACCAGCAGCGTGAGCAGCGTGCTCGTGAGCACACCACCGATGATCGCCACGCCGAGTGGCGCGCGGAACTGAGCACCTTCGCCGCTGCCGAGGGCAACGGGGATCATGCCGGCGATCAGCGCGAACGTCGTCATAAGAATCGGGCGAAGACGAATCGCGCCCGCTTCGATGAGCGCTTCGCGCAACGGCAAGCCGTCCTTCTCGCGCGCCCATTTCGCGAAGTCGATGAGCAGGATGGCGTTCTTCGCCACGATGCCCATGAGCAGGATGACGCCGATGAGCGACATCAGGTTGACCGTGTTGCCCGAGACAGCCAGAGCCAGCAACACACCGATGAGCGACAGCGGCAGTGAGACCAGAATCGCGAGCGGGTCCATGAAGCTGCCGAACTGCACCACGAGAATGAGGTACATCAGCAGCACGGCGACGCCGAGCGCAAAGAAGATCTGTCCGAACACCTCCTGCTGCGACTGTGCGTCGCCACCGAGGGTGAACTTGACGCCCGGCGGCATCGTCAACTTGTTGACGCGCGCCATGATGTCGGCAGTGACGTCGCCCGTGGCGCGGCCCGACGTGTTGGCCTGCACGGAGATGACGAGATCGCGATCGAGATGGCTGATGACTGCCGGTCCAAAGCCCTGCTTGATCGTGGCCACCTGGCCCAGCGGAAGCGTGTTCGGTGCGCCGTTGGGCCCTGTGACGACAAGTGGAAGCTGGCTGAGGTCATCAGCGTTGCGCCGCGATTGAGGCGCCAGCCGCACTTGCACGTTGCGCATCTCCCCGCTGGGATCCTGCCAGTCGCCAACGTCGATTCCCGCGAATGCTGGCCGCAGCGACTGCGCCACCTGACCAACTGTAACCCCCAGTGCACCAGCGACGCCGCGATTGAGCTCGATCTCGAGCTCCGGCTTGAGGCCCTTGGTGCTGAGGCCGATGTCCACGGCTCCAGGCGTCGTCTTGGTAATCTCGAGGATCTGATCGGCGAACTGCGTGAGGCTTGCCAGGTCGTTGCCACGCACCTGGAACTGCAACTGCTTGAAGCCGCCGCTGAAGTCACTCGTGAAGACGGAGAGCGTCACGCCGGCGACGCGCTTCATCTCGGTGCGCAGTGTCATCGCCAGCTGCTCCGCACTCACGCTCCGGCCGTCCTTCGGTGTGAGGTGAACGAAGAGATTCCCCTCGTCCACCGCGCCGGCCGTCCCGCCGCCGAGCGTGGTGTACGTGTACTCCACTTCCTTGTGCGAACGCGCGATGCGAGCCGCCTCCTGCGCCTTGAGTCGTGTGTACTGAAGGTTCGAGCCAGGTGGCGTCTCGATCGCGATGATCATCTCCGAGCGATCGTCTTCAGGGAAGAAGCTGACGCCCAGCTTGCCCACCGGCGGCACGATTTTCGGCAGCACCTTGAACGGCAGCACCACGAACATCGCCGCGCCGACCAGGAAGGTGACGACCTTCAACGCCATTGGCAGCCGCTTTGTCGTGAGCGCGAACACCACCACGCCGACCGACGCCAATGCCGCAAAGAGCTCGATGAGTCCGCCGCTCAAGAGCGTGAACGACGCGAAGAAGGTCCCGATGGCCAGCGCAATCATCGCCGAGCGATGATCGAGTGCCCACGCGATCACGTCGCGATAGTTGTTCGCCTGACGATTGAACCAGTGGTTGAACGTGTCGAGCTTCTTCGTGATCCAGGGCTTCTTGTCCTCGGAGAGATGCGGATCCGGCCAGTACGCCGACAGCATCGGATCGAGCGAGAAGGAAACGAACAATGACACCGCGACCGAGCACGCAATCGTCAGCGCGAACGGCTTGAACCACTGCCCGCCCACGCCCGGCATGAAGCCGATGGGAATGAACACGGCGAGAATCGAGAACGTCGTCGCCGCCACGGCGAGCCCGATCTCATCGGTGCCCTCCATGGACGCCTGATAATGGTCTTTCCCCATCTCGACGTGTCGCACGATGTTCTCTCGAACCACGATGGCGTCGTCGATCAGGATTCCGATCGCCAGCGACAGGCCGAGGAGACTCATCGTCTCCAACTTGAAGCCCATCACCCAGACGGCGATGAAGCTCGCGAGCACGGAAACCGGCAGCGCGAGTCCGGTGATGACCGTCGACCGCCACGAGTTGAGGAAGAGGAACACCACGAGCACCGTGAGGAGCGCGCCTTCGATCAACGCCTCTTCGACGTTGAGCACCGCGCGATCGACTCGCGTGCCGGCATCCTTCACCAGCTCGAGCTTCGTACCGGCGCCCAGCGTCGTCTGCAGCTGCGCCACACGCGCGCGGACCTTGTCGCTCACGTCGGTGGTGCTGTAGCCCTTCGACTTCTTGACGTCGATGCCGACGGCTTCCTTGTCGTTGAACAGTGCCAGCGTGCGCGGCTCTTCCGTACCGTCGCGCACGTCGGCGATGTCACCCAACCGCGTAGCGATGCCGCCGCGCTCCGCGACAATCAGTGCCTTGAACTCCTGCGCGTTCTCGAGGCGTCCCTTCAACCGAATCGCGCGCTCGTCCATCGCACCCGTCACTCGGCCCACCGGTGCGGCGAGGTTCTGCAGCTGCAGCGCCACCACTACCTGGCCGACGCTCACTCCCGCGCTCGCCATGCGATTCGGGTCGAGCTCCACGGTGAGCTCACGCTCCACCTTGCCGCTCACCGTCACTTCGGCAACGCCCGAGATCGAGCGTAGCTCGCGCGTGATGGTCGGATCGGCGAGGCGTGTGAGCTCGGCCTGGCTGAGCGTCGTGCTCGACAGCGCCAACGATACGATCGGCCGATCGGTGTCGTTGAACTTCTTGATGATCGGTTCCTTCATCTCCGTCGGGAGGTCGGCACGCTTCGCCGAAATCGCGTCGCGGAGATCCTGCGTTGCTTCCGCGAGGTCCTTTCCGAACTCGAACTCCACCATGATGGAGCCGAAGCCATCATATGCCGAACCGTTGACGTGCTTCACCCCGGTGATCGAGGAGATCTGTTCCTCGATCGGGTCGAGAATCTCCTTCTCCACGCCCTCAGGTGACGCGCCGGGATACGGAATGCCGATCATGACGATCGGCGGGGCGACATCGGGGAACTCGTCGGTCTTCAGCTTGAACAGCGCGAAGAGACCGAAGACGCCGAGCGTCACCATCGCGACGACGGTGATCAGCGGCTTCTTGATCGCAAAATCTGAGATGAACATGGGACCCGAATGGAGAAGTGTCGTCCCGAGCCAAAGGCGAGGGACCTGGCGTTGTCAGTCCTACTTTCGCTTCACGTCGTTCGGCATTGAGACCTTCACCGGAGTGCCCTCCGAAATGCCACGAGCCGCTCCGAGCAGAACCGTGTCGCCGGGTGCGAGCCCAGAGATGATCTCGACAGTTTCTGCCGCGGCGTCGCGGATGCCGATCCCGACTTCGACCTTCTCGATCTTGCCGTTCTTCAACCGCATCACCGACGGGCGCAGTCCGCGCTCGTCGACCGCGGACGCCGAGACCATCGGCGCATTTTTCGTCTCCGTGCTCACGCGGCCCTCGGCGAATAGACCGCCGACGAGCGTGTTGCCGGCGTTTGGAATGGCGGCCACGATCTTCACCTGCCGCGTCGTGGGATCAGCCGTCGGATTCACGCGCGTGATGCGGCCGGTGAACGTTCGAGTGGGATAGCCGTTCACCTTGAACTCCACCGGCATGCCCACGCGGGCCTGGCTGAGCTGCTCTGCCGGCACACTGGCCTCGAGCTGCATGCTGCCCGGGTCGACGACCGTGTACAGCGCGGTACCTGGGCTCACGACGTCGCCAGCGCTGACCTGCCGCTGCGCCACGACGCCGGCGAACGGCGCCTGCACGCTGGCCTTGT
>JAQBPV010000345.1 GCA_028287345.1 Gemmatimonadota bacterium | reverse complement strand
GGCGACGCGTATCACGACCAGCTTGCGTTCTCCGGGCACTACGACCGGCCTGACGACATCGACCGCGTCGCCGCACTCGGCGTCCGGACGCTGCGCTATCCGATGCTTTGGGAGAGCCTCGCCGGGTGTCGCGAGGATGACGCTCGGTGGAGATGGTACGACGCGCAATTGACTCGCATGCGCGAGCTGGGGCTCGATCCGATTCTCGGGCTCGTACATCACGGCAGTGGCCCACGCGACACCAATCTGCTCGACGTCGGCTTCGCCGACGGCCTGGCGATGTTCGCGAGGCAGGTGGCCGCGCGCTATCCGTGGGTCACACGCTTCACACCCGTAAACGAGCCGCTGACAACCGCACGCTTCAGCGCGTTGTACGGGCTCTGGTACCCACACCGGCGCGACGAGGCGAGCTGTCTGCGCGCCATGCTGAATCAGGTGCGGGCCACCCGGCTCGCGATGGCCGCCATTCGCTCCATCACTTCACATGCGCAGTTGGTGCAGACCGAGGATCTCGGCAAGACACACTCGACACCGCCGCTCGGCTATCAGGCCGACTTCGAGAACGAGCGCCGTTGGCTGACGTACGACCTGCTGACGGGCAGGGTACTGCCAGGTCATCGCATGTACGAGCACGCGCGCTCGGTGGGCGTGAGCGAGATGGAGATCGCCGATGCGGTCGGTGATGGATGTGCCCCTGACATAGTTGGGGTCAATCACTACATCACCAGCGAGCGCTGGCTAGACGAGCGCATCGAACGGTATCCGCCACGTTGCCATGGCGGCAACGGCCGCCAACGGTACGCCGATGTGGAGGCCGTCCGTGCACGAGCGGAAGGTGCTGCGGGGCTGGAAGTGATGCTGAAGGAGGCGTGGGAGCGCTATCACATTCCCCTCGCCGTCACCGAAGTGCACATGGGATGCACGCGCGAGCATCAGTTGCGATGGCTCGATGAGGCATGGGACGCCGCGTTCACCCTTCGAGACAAGGGGGTAGACGTGCGGGCCGTGACCGCCTGGGGGTTGTTGGGCGCGCACGATTGGTCGTCGCTCCTCACGCGTATCGATGGACAATACGAATCCGGCGTGTTCGACATCCGGAGCCCGCGCCCACGCCCGACGGCCCTTGCCCATATGGTGCGTGGACTCGCCATCGATGCCGGCTATGACCATCCGGCACTCGACGAGCCAGGTTGGTGGAAGCGCGCCGATCGTCTCGCCTACGGTTCGTCACGCGATGCCGATCGCAGCGCACGCGCTTCTGGATCGACGATGGTCTTTCCGCGTACGATTCTCATCACTGGCGCATCCGGCACGTTAGGGTCGGCGTTCGCCAGGATCTGCGGTGAGCGCGGCCTGACCGTGTGTCCTGTCAGCCGGTCCAGACTCGACATCACGAACATCGATGCCATCGAGAAGACTCTTCACGAGACGCGCGCATGGGCGATCGTCAACACCGCGGGTTACGTCCGCGTGGACGACGCTGAGGCCGAGCGGCGCAGCTGTCGCCGAGTGAACGTGGATGGCGCGGCCAACATTGCGGCGGCATGCGCGAACTATGGCATCCGCTATGTCACCTTTTCTTCGGACCTCGTGTTCGACGGCCGCAAACGCGTGCCGTACGTCGAAGGAGACCGGCCGTCGCCGCTGAACACATACGGAGACACGAAAGCGGAGGCGGAACGTCGCGTGGTTGCGCTATGCCCCGATGCGCTGATCGTCCGCACTGCGGCGTTCTTCGGACTGTGGGACAGTGCGAACTTTCTCACGCAAGCGTTGGCGTTACTCGCGTCGGGCGTGCCGCACGTTGCCGCAGACGATTTGCAGATATCGCCCACATTCGTTCCTGATCTCGTCAACACGACGCTCGACTTGCTGATCGACAGCGAGCGAGGAGTGTGGCACCTCGCAAACTCGGGCGCTTTGAGCTGGGCGGAGCTCGCGCGCCGCGCGGCGTCACTGGCGGGCCTCGATGTGTCGCTCGTACAACCGCGCTCACATCGTGACTGCGATTGGGCCGCGCGGCGGCCGGCGTACTCCGCTCTTGGAAGTGAACGAGGGAGCATCATGCCATCCCTCGAGAACGCTCTGGAGCGCTACGTGGCGCACAAGCCCTGGGCAAGCCACGCACACCTGCGTCATCGCATTCACGATGGCGTGCGAGCACGCGCTGTCTGACGCCATCACCTATTGCCAACTCCCTGCATCATGGAAGCGATCCATACACGATCGTCGGACAGCGGTCGCGCCGCACCCGACGCCACCACGCCCCGCATCGTCATCCTCGGCGCCGGGCCCACAGGCCTGGCTGCAGGCTACCGCCTGCGAGAGCTGGGCTACGAGAACTTCGTGATGTTCGAGGCGCGCGGTACCGTCGGGGGTCTGGCGTCGAGTGAGACGAGCGCGAACGGCTTCATCTACGACATCGGCGGCCACGTGCTTTTCTCGCACTACGAATACTTCGACCGGCTGTTCGACAAGCTCCTCGGCGACGAGTACCAGTTGTTGTTGCGCGAGAGCTGGGTGTGGATGTGCGACCGCTTCCTGCCGTATCCCTTTCAAAACAACATCAAGTATCTACCGCGTGAAGTGGTGCTGGAGTGCCTGCTCGGGCTCATCGATGCGCAGAAGCAGGCGCTCGACATCTCGCGGTTCACGAATTTCGAGGAGCTCATCCACGGCGTGTTCGGCAAGGGCATCGCGAAGCATTTCATGATGCCGTACAACTTCAAGGTCTGGGCACATCCGCCGAAGATGATGAACAAGGAGTGGATCGGCGAGCGTGTCTCGGTCGTGGACATCCAGCGTGTGCTCAGCAACGTGTTGCTCGATCGTGACGATGCCGGCTGGGGTCCGAACTCCACCTTCAAGTATCCGCGGCACGGTGGAACTGGCGGCCTGTTCGAGCGCATGCGGCCGTATGTCGATGGCAACCTTCGCTTGAATACACGCGTCGTGGGTGTCGATCTCGAACGCAAGGAGATCGTACTCGACGATGGATCGCGCGAGGCGTATGACGTCCTCTTCAGCACGATGCCGCTGGACCTGCTCGTCAGTTCCATGTTCGGCGACGTGCCGGATGAGATCCGTTCGAAGGCCGCCTGCCTGCGGCACTCCGGCAGCTACATCGTCGGCGTGGGTGTCAACCAGCCATCGCCGTCGAAGAAATGCTGGATGTATTTTCCCGAAGACAATGCGCCGTTTTATCGGGTGACATACCTCTCGAACTATTCGCCCGAGGTCGTCCCCGACGCCACGCGACAGTATTCGCTTCTCGCGGAGATCTCGCATTCCGACTTCAAGCCCGAGGATCGCGGCTCCATCGCCGAGCGGACGATCGCGGGTATGGTCGCGACGCGGCTACTCGGCGAATGCGATCGGCGTGACATTGCGGATACGCATGTCATCGAACGGGACTACACCTATCCCATACCGTCCATCGAACGGGATGGTGCCCTCGCGGCGCTGCATCCATGGCTCGAGCAGCGCGACGTCTACTCGCGTGGTCGATTCGGCGCGTGGCGCTACGAGGTCGGCAACATGGATCACTCGGTGGCGCAAGGGGTCGAGTGGGTGGACCGAATCGTGAAGGACGATCGCGCCAACGAGCTCACGTATCTAGCCAAGCGTGGCTGCTAGTGCCGAGCGAAGCGCACTATGGTCGGCTGCGCGAGCCGTTTCGCGGATGGCGTCTGCCGTCCTCACGCGGGTCTCGAGCCATCCGGGATGGCAGGCGGAGCCTGGACCTGAAGATCTTCGAGTGCGCTGTCATCGTGCCACCGCCTCGGCTACGCGCCGATGATTGCGTACGCAACAGTACACATGGTGATGCGCTAGTGTCGTGCGAATAGCACGACTAGCGGTACCATGCGCGCGGGACCGCATTTTGCCGCATTGCTGCGGCCCTCCTCAACGATCGGAGTCAACATGAACGACGGCGAACGCGAAATCGACATCACGGCAATGCAGGACTCGGACACGAATGCTCCTGGCAACAGACAGCGTGCGGACGACGGTGCGTCAGACTCGTCATCGGGCAGCGAAGAGCAGCGCAACGCGTCGAGTACTTCACGATCCGCTGATTCGCGCATCAACGCCGACGACCTCGAGCCATCGATGAACGCGTGGCGGAACGAGGAGTATGGCGAAGTGATGTAAGTCGGGCCTACCGAAGCCGGTATAGTTCAGCGCGGCGACGACAGCATGCGTGTATGGGCTTCGCGCACGACTGCGTAGCATTCACAGGACGCCGCTTCGAGGCCAGCGCGGTCGACGATGCGTATCGTGCCGCGCTGGTACGAAATCAATCCGGCCGACTGCAGCATGCCCGCAGCGACGGTGACGCGCGGACGGTGAACACCGAGCATGAAGGCAAGGAAGATTTGCAGTAGTGTGAACTCATCGCGGCCGACCCGATCGTGCGTCATGAGCAGCCACTTCGCACATCGCTCCTCGAGTGCATGGCGACTGTTGCACGCCACCGACTGCGCGGTTTGCTCCTGCAGGGTATGTGCGTAGCGCAGGCACTGCGCGAGGAGCGCGGAATCGGTCGCGAGCAATTCGCGCAGCTTCGATGCCTCGATGGCACCGCCGTCTCCCGCGATCTGCGCGATGGCGTTCGAGACCGATGAGTCGGCGCCGAGCACGATCGGCGTTCCCAGAAATCCCTCGCGACCCACCGTTGCGGCTTCGACTTGCGGCGTCTCCGCCTGCAGCGGAATGAGAATGGAGCCGACGAAGGACCGCGGAAAGTACACGTGCGTCATCGGCTGCATCGAGGACCAAAGCTCGTCGTGCAAGCGCATCACACGAGTCTCGAGATGCGGCCGCAGTCGGGCATAAGAGTCCGGAGGAAGAGCATTCAAGATCATGTTCTGCTCCTCCATACCACGCTCGTCGACATGCGGCGAACGCACGCGGAACCGGGGTCCTGAATAGGTCGGGGTACCGAGCATCACCAACTCTACAGCGCACTGGATGCATTTGCCATCGCGCACGTCGTCAATCGTCGAGCAATGCGTCATCGTCGGTACGCTGGAGTACACAACTCGACTTCGCCTACGTACTCGCAAATACATAACTCGCCACACTCTTGTCGAGCATGAAACGTCCGTGTAAATATTTGAACGACGCAACGCGCAGAGAGCGTCGCGTCACGTTCGGAGTACGTTGGGGTATGCAACACGACTCACGATACTGAGCGCTCTTGAATGCAGACCTCGCTCACAGCGTTGCCGACGGTTGACGCCTACTGCGCAGAACTTCGCCGATGGCTTCATGGCAGCGCTCCCAGCGACAGTGCCCTCGATCAGGCAGGTGTTGCTTTATGTCTGAGTGCACGAAACCAGGACATGCGTCCCGAGCAAATGCTGGTGGCGCTCCATGCGCGCGGCATGCCACTGGCCGATGGTGTTGGCTGTGACACTGGTGTGCAGGACCGACGCTACGTTCACGCAGTGGAGCTTCTGATGCAGGCGTACTTTGGAAGCGACGCACGCCGATGACCACGTCGAACTGACTATGCCCGGCTATAGATCGCTGCCGACGTCGCTCACTGCTCCCGGTGCAGACGGAGTGCGGCAAGCAGAGTCGAGCTATCGTGGCGGCGATCCCACCGACGCGGCACGGTTGCTCGAGGAAGCACTCGAAGCCAGCGCGCAACGGGATCCCGTTCTTCCGGGATGGCTGTGCGGGCGGCTGGCGGCGCTCTATCGCACGCTGGAACGACACGACGACGAAGTCTTCCTGCTCGAGCGATATCGTGAATCGCAAGTGAGCGAAGAGGCTCGCACGCGATACGACGCACGCCTCACGAAAGCCCGCGCCATCGCTTTCCGAAAGCGGAAGGGTGACGGCAGCGGGGCACTCGAGTCCGTACGCGCCATCATTCAACGGCCGCGACGGTCGCGGACCAGGTCCGTCCGTCTCCCCGCATCGGCCAGCGCATTCTCGCCGCGTGTGGTCAACGCACTTGCCTGCGCGCTTGCGACGGGCGTTGAGGAGTCAGCGGAACTGAGCGATGCAATCGGGTTGCTGTGTGTGGAGGCGCATGCACACAAGCTCCCCGCCGAAGAAGTCGTGGCGTTGCTGCGGCGCGTGTCTGCCACCGCCGCTGCGCGTCATCGCGACGCCGACAGCAAGTCGCGCTATGACAGCGCGCTGTTGCTCACGCTCTCACGCTACTACGGCGGGGCTCAGGTCAGCGAACGCCTCTGACTGCGGAGTAGCTCGAGGGACGAACGCGCGACTATTTCTTCCAGGCGCGCTTATCGAACGTCGATCCTCTGTGGCGAGGTTCGTCCGCACGGTCTCCACCTGCGCGCCGAGGCTCCGCACCTCGCTCGTCCTCGGCGGCAAGCAGCACGTCGAACCCATGCTGCGCGAACTGCGGGGTCAGTTGACGTCAAGTTGCATGACGGCGGCGCAGGACTTTCAGGAAACCGCAGAGTGACGTATTGAGATTGCAACTGACTGCGAGATTGTTTCATGGCATCGTCCTCTCATCCGCAAACATTCGTCGGAGCAGACCGCCCCTTTTTCACGACGAGAGAAAGCCTCGACGACACGCGATCATTGTCGTCGGCAACATTTGCGCGTGGCGATCTCTCCATCGGGCGCTACCGGCGGGATAGACCGGGGCTCGGCATCTCGAGCCCTAACCCGATTTCCCCCATGCTCATGGCGGTGGTGATCCACAGAGCGCGACCGTCACATGTCGGGTGGCATGACGGTCGTCTCGTAGAAGTTCCGGGACTTGGCGCGGGCGCGCTCTCATGCCTGGATTTGCGAGAACAATGGACGATGGACCTGTCAGCTCCATTCGACTCGTTCCATGTGTTCATTCCCTGGACCGCCTTCGACGAAATCACCGCGGAATTGCGGCGGCCAAGGATTGACGCCATGAACAGACGCATCGGAGTCGAACACCGAGATGAAACGATGCTCGGCCTGGCGCGTTCGTTGAACCCCGTGTTGGCAAGACCAGAGCATGCGACGGCACTTTTTACCGATCACGTGTTCCTGGCGATGGTCACTCATCTCGCGGCAACGTACGGCGATCTCAGAGCGAGCGACGTACCGTCATATTCCACGAGGAAGGGAAGGTTGCTCTCTCCCATGGAGGAGCGTCGTGTGACCAGCCGACTCCTTGACGACCTCACAGGCGACACGAGTCTTGCCGAGCTGGCAGCGCTGTGTGGACGTTCGCGCAGCTACTTCGTGCGCGCCTTCAAGCAGAGCACCGGGATGCCGCCACACCGCTGGCTGCTGGCGCAGCGAGTACAGCGCGCCAAGGACATGTTGCGCGGGACGAGCATTCCTATCGCCGAGGTTGCGCTGGCGTGTGGCTTTTCTGATCAGAGTCACCTCACTCGCGCATTCTCGAAGGCCTTTCGGATAAGTCCGGGCGCGTGGCGACGGCAGTGGAAAGGGTGAATCGGGAGCACGACCGTGTGCGCGCCTGTCGCTGCGAACACGGCCGACTCGATGGCGCGCGTATCAGACGTGCGACAGCGAACGCTCCCCCGATGTAACGGAGTTTCTGCCGCGTGCATCTCCTTTCAGGAACGCGAGAAGGTCGGCGTTGATCGTGTCCGCATTGGTCGTGGGCATGCCGTGCGGGAAGCCCTTGTATGTCTTGAGCGTGCTGTTCTTCAAGAGCTTTGCCGATAGCGGCGCAGAGTCGGCGTACGGCACGATCTGGTCGTCATCGCCGTGCATCACGAGCACGGGCACGGTGATCTTTCTGAGGTCTTCCGTGAAGTCCGTCTGCGAGAAAGCGACGATGCCATCATGGTGCGCCTTGGCGCTGCCCATCATGCCCTGGCGCCACCAATTCCAGATCACTCCCTGGGAGGGTGTGGCGGCAGGCCGGTTGTAGCCGTAGAACGGTCCAGCCGGAACGTCGTAGTAGAACTGGGCACGATTCGTGGCGACCTGCTTCTGAAACGCGTCAAATACGTCCTTCGGCAGGCCGCCGGGATTTGCTGGCGTCTTCACCATCAGCGGCGGAACTGCGCTTATGATCACCGCCTTTGCTACCCTGCTTTCGCCGTGGCGTGCCAGGTAGTGCACGACTTCGCCGCCGCCGGTGGAGTGCCCGACATGCACGGCGTCCTTGAGGTCGAGATGCGCCGTCAGCGCTGCCAGATCGTCGGCATAGTGATCCATGTCGTGACCGCTGCCCACCTGTGCGGAACGACCGTGGCCGCGGCGATCGTGCGCGATGACTCGATAGCCGTGATCGAGGAAGAACAACATCTGCGCGTCCCAATCATCGGCCGACAAAGGCCAGCCATGGCTGAACACGATGGGCTGACCCTTGCCCCAGTCCTTGTAGAAGATCTCGACGCCATCCTTGGTGATGATCGTACTCATGCTGCGCTCTCCTCCGCCCTCACGCGAGGGGGCTGAAGTGTTCGCCTGTCCGACGTCTGCACCCCACATCGCTCTCGGCAGGCATGCGGCTGCCGCGATCGCGGCGCTCTGGAGCAGGAACCGGCGGCGTGACGGCGAC
>JAQBPV010000467.1 GCA_028287345.1 Gemmatimonadota bacterium | reverse complement strand
CGGCGAGCTCCTCCGGCTCCACGCCGATCAGCCCACTCAACAATCTCAGCCCGGAAGAGATCGAGGACATCGAGATCGTGAAGGGGCCATCGGCGGCGACGCTGTATGGGACCAACGCCGCCAACGGCGTCATCGTCGTTACGACCAAGCGAGGTCGCCCGGGCGCCGCTCGCTTGAACTGGACCGCCGAGTCGCGCACGATCAGCGACCGGTGGGATTACCAAGATCAGTATGCGAACTTCGGCCACAAATTCGTCAGCACTCCCGGGGCGCTGTTCGGCACGCTCGCTCCCGCGCCATCGCGCTGCCAGCTCGCGGTAATGGAGACGCCGGCCTTCAAGTTCATCGATGGTGTCAACGGAGCCACATGCAGGTCGGACAGTCTCTCCCACTACGACTACCTCACCGATCCCGACGCGACGTTCATTCACCTCGGCCGCGGCAGCCTGTATGGGTTGAACGTCAGTGGCGGGACGGAAGCGCTGCGCTACTTCGTCAGCGGTGACCTCGACAACGAGTTCGGGCCCATTCAAATGGCTCAGCGGGACATCAATTACTACGAGGGCACGCTGGGCGTGCCCGTCTCGAACTCGATGTTCCACCCGCGCCAGCAGCAGAAATTGAACTTTCGCACGAACCTGGCGGCGGCAATCAACCCGAAGCTCGACCTCAGCATCAACGCCGGCTTCGCCAAGTCGAGCAACATCATCGAACCGGACAACGCGCAGATCATCGCGCTGCTCTACCTCGGGCAGTCGAACTTCGGCTACAAGGGCTGTCCGGTGGGCACCGAGAAGACGGGTTGCGGCCTCGACAAACCGTGGGTCGATCCGACCGGCTTCCCGTTGAACGACGCCAACTCGTTCAATCCCGGCTCGGTAATGCAGTTCGTGACTCCGGTGGATGGGCAGCGCTTCACCGGCAGCCTCCAGGCGAACTGGCGTCCGCTCTCATGGATGCAGAACGACGGCACGGTAGGTGTCGACCTGCTCGCGCAGGACATCTTTCACGTCTGCCGGCTGGGCGAGTGCCCCGCCTCGGGTGCGAATGCGCGCGTCGGCAACGTGACCAACCAGAAGGACAACCGCCGGAACTTCTCGGCGAAGCTGGCCAGCACGGCAACGTGGCAGGCCCGCCAGTGGGCCAACCTGCGGACGACCGTCGGTGCCGACTACACCAACGAGGAACGCGACCAGCTGCTCGCACAGGGGCGCGGCCTCGCGATCGGCGCATCGACACTGCAGGCCTCGTCCACATTCGTGCAGTACAACTCGATCCAGCCGACGGCCGTGAAGACGCTCGGCTATTACGCGCAGGAGCAACTCGCACTGCGCGACCGTCTCTTCATCACCGTGGGTGCGCGCTCGGATCAGAACAGCGCGTTCGGCTCGGACTTCCAGCGCGTCGTGTATCCCAAGGTCAGCCTCTCGTGGATCATCACGGACGAGCCGTTCATGCCCAAGCGGGACTGGCTCAACTCCATTCAGCTGCGAAGCGCGTACGGTGCCAATGGCGTTCAACCACTCGCCATTGCAGCGCTGCAGACCTTCACGCCGAATCCGGTCAGCGTCGTCACGAAGGATCTCACCACGGGCACCGATCAGGCTGGACTCGTGGCGAATCTGCCCGGCAATGCGCAGTTGAAGCCGGAGACCTCCACGGAGCTCGAGTCCGGATTCGCCGCAGACCTGTTCAATCGCCGGCTTCACCTCGACTACACCTATTACACGAAGCGGACGAAGGACGCGCTCATCGCCGTGCCGATTCCGTCGTCGGTGGCAGCGCCGGTGATCAGTCTCCAGCAGAACCTCGGATCGACCCAGAACTCCGGCCACGAGATTCAGGCGAATCTCGTCGTGTGGGACTCTCCGAAGTTCGCGTGGGACGTCACCGGCAGTTTTTCGCACAATGACAATAAGTGGATCGAGTTGGGCATCGATCCGGCAACGGGCGTCGAGCGGATCATCGGCGCGGGCACCGTCACGCAGCAGCGGCAGGGTTATCCGCTGTTCTCGCAATGGTATCGCAACTACACGTTCGCCGACGCGAACGGCGACGGCATCATCCAGAAGTCGGAAGTCGCCGTCGATAGTGCGCTCAGCTTTCAAGGCGTCGGCTTTGCGAAGGACCTGATATCGATCGCCTCGGGCATCGACCTGTTCTCGCGCAAGCTCCGCATCAACGTGCTGTTCGACCACAAGGGCGGCGGACGCACGCTCGAGGGCAACTACTTCCAGTGCTCGTCGAGTCCACAGGCATGTCAGGAGACGCAGGATCCAACGTCCCCGCTGTGGCTGCAGGCACGCGCCGTGGCGACGACGTATGGCACGAAGGTGAACGGCACGACGTACACCACGCGCCTCGGCTATTTCGTCCCCTTCGATTTCTGGAAGCTCCGCGAACTGTCCGCCGTGTACAACCTGCCGTCGCGCGTCACGTCGTTCGTGCGTGCAGCGAGCGGGTCGACACTCGTGCTCGCAGCGAGAAACCTGAGAACCTGGACTGACTTCACCGGTGTCGATCCCGAGCAGAATTACGGAACCACTACGAGCGAGGTACAGCAGGACTTCAATACGAGCCCGACCCCGACGTACTTCACGATTCGTCTCAACCTGAAATTCTAACCCAACCGAGGACGATACTCATGAATCAGCATCTGCATCGCACTCGCTGGGTCCTTGCCGTGGGAGTTCTCGCGGTGGCGCTCGTTGCGGGATGTGACCGAGTGAAGAGCGAGCTGCTAGCGCCACAGAATCCCGGCCTCGTGGACCCGTCGGCGGTCGCGTCTCCGTCCGCCGCGTACGCGCTTCGCATCGGCGCAATCGGCCGGTACAAGCAGGTCCAGGCAGGAGAGTCCATCTGGCAGATGGGCGGCACGCTCGCCGATGAATACAAGAACGCCGACTTCGAGGCGACGCGCATTTCCGCCGATCAACGCAACACGGACCCGCTCACGCACAACTGGAACTACGGCGGAGTCACGCAGTCGCGCGGTTTCGTGCGCGACGCCATCGCCGCGATGAAGACGTACATGCCGGACAGCGGCGGCGTCATCGGTGAGCTATACATGGAGCTCGCCTTCTTCGAGATGACGATGGCGGACAACTACTGCAGTGGCATCCCACTCGGCCACACCGTCGCAGGAGTGCAGACCAATGGCGCGCCATTGACCATCGTTCAGGTTTACGACAGCGCGTCAGCGCATCTCGACACAGCCATCGCGCTGAGCAATGGCTCGGACGCCGGCAGCGTATTCGTCAATCGCGCTGCTCGCGTCTTCAAGGCTCGGGTGCTCATCGCCAAGGACAAGGCAAATGCACCGGCGGCGGCAGCACTCGTGGCTGGCGTGCCGACGCTCTATCAGTACGACATGACGTTTTCGGCGAGCGCGGGAGCCAACGGAATGTGGACCCTCAACAACTCGGTTGCACGCGTCGGTGTTTCGGACAGCTTCGACATCGTGGGTGGACAGGCGAACGTCATCAGGAACGCACTGCCCTTCGTGTCGGCGAATGATCCTCGTGTGCCAGTGCAGAATGGAGACCTGCTGACCCCGAAGATTCCGCCCGAGGATGGAATCACGCGGCCGTTCTTCCTGAGCAACTTGTACAAGGGACAGTTCGACCCGCTGGTGCTCGCGTCGGGCGTGGATGCGCGACTCTACGAGGCCGAAGCGAAACTCACTGCGGGAGATATCGCAGGGATGATGACCATTCTCAATGCGCTGCGTGCGGCAGGTCCGACGATCGGGATCGTGAAGATTCCGTCGTTGGCACCGCTCGGGACGCCAACCGACGTGAACTCTGCCACGTCGCTGCTCTTCCGGGAGAAGGCGTTCTGGACGTTCGGCCGAGGACAGCGACTTCCCGATCTTCGGCGGCTTATTCGCCAGTACGGCCGCACGCAGGATCAGGTCTTTCCCACCGGCGTGTTCTTCAAGGGCGGCAACTACGGAACTGACGTGAACTTCCCGGTGCCGACCAGCGAGCAGACGAATCCGCTGTTCACCTCGTGCCTCGACCGCAAGGCGTAGGTTCAGCGGTGGTGTGATGAGACAGCCCGCGTCGACGAGACGCGGGCTGTTTTCATTTCACAGGATTTCGCACGCGTACCCCTTCCCGTCGGCGACGACGCGGCCCCACGCGTTGGTCGCATCGTGCTCGAACATCACCGTCCAGTTCTCACTCACGGCTTCGGCCCAGATCCGTCGCTTGGTCTCGAGCGAGACCAGTGGCTCGACATCGTAGCCCATGATCCACGGCAGCGGTACATGCGCGACGGTCGGCGCCAGGTCGGCGAGATAGAACAACCGGTCCGATCCGGAGGTCAACAGGATTCCCTGATGATGCGGCGTGTGCCCCGGCGTATGACGAAGTTGGATGCCGGAGAGAAGCTCGACGTCTTCATCGACCAGCTCGAGACGGCCGGCCTGCTGCACTGGATCGAAGTTGTGCGGGAAGTAGCTCGCCGATGTCCGCTCGTTCGCTCGATGCGCCCACTCCCATTCACCTCGCCGAACGACGTACGTCGCATTCGGAAAGGACAGGGTGACCTCGCCATTTTCGTCGCGCTTCGTGTTCCCGCCGGCGTGGTCGAAGTGAAGATGGCTGTCGATCACCATCGTGACGTCGGAGGGTGAGAATCCCGCCTCCGCCAGTGCGCTCTCGAGCTGCGTCGGGCCTACGGCACCGATTGGCGAATTCTCGATCCCGTAGATGCTGTAGAACTTCTCGAGCTCCTTGTTGCCCACGCCGTTGTCGACTAGCACGAGGCCATCCGGATGCTCGATGAGCAGGCAGCGCATGCCGAGCGGGATTCGGTTCTTCGCGTCGGCCGGGATCTTTCGTTCCCATAGCGTCTTGGGGACGACGCCGAACATCGCGCCGCCGTCCAATTGCTGAAGGCCCCCCTGCAATGCATGAACGCGCAGCGATCCGACCGTCCGAGATTCGACGAGAGGTAGTAGTGGCATGTCAGGCCGTGGTGTCCTTGCTCACCGAGTGTGGCATCGCCAGCTGACCGCGCCGCTTCTTCTTACGCTTCCGCCCGGGCGCGCCGGTGGCGAGAAAGCACTCGAGCTCCGACCACTTCGTGCATCCGTGCGACTGCGCATCTTCCAGCAGGCGGATGAGACAGTGCGCAGTGGCGATGGCGTCGCCACCGGCGCGATGGCGCTGGCCCTCCGGAATCTCGACACCGTAGTGCATCGCAATCCAGTCGAGCGATCGCCGGCGCAACTGCGGCAGCACGCGTCGTGCGAGACGCACCGTGCACAATCTCCGCCCAGTCAGCTGCCTGCCCGTGGCGCGCGCGACTTCGGTACTGACAAATCTCCAATCGAATCCCGCATTGTGCGCCACGAAGACATGGCCCTCGAGCGCGCGCAACACGTCCTCGCAGACGCCACGGAAGGGCGCCTTGTCGCGCACCATGTCCCACGTGATGTTCGTCAGTCGAGAGACGAAGGGCGGGATCGACCGCTCCGGATTCACGAGTGTCTCGTAGACTTCCTGCACCGCGCCGTCGCGCACGGTGACGATCGCAATCTCCGTGATGCGATCTTTCAGGTGCGATTGCCCCCCGGTCGTCTCGACGTCGACGACGGCAAAGGAGAGCGACGAGAGCAGCGGTTCTTCGTCCGGCGCATGCGTGCGCCACGCCGGCGGCGCTGGCTCGCCCAGCCGCCATCCGCCATCCGCCGTGCGAATGAATCGCGAATGTTCGCGCAGCAGCGTGACCGCCAGATGGTCGGCGATCACCGACGGAACGGCCGACAGTTGGCACACGCTCGCCACGAGCGACGCGGAGCTCGCCGGCCCTGCGCGGAGATAGTCCGCCGCGCGTTCGATCAGCAGCGTCGACTCCGCCTTCGTCCTCATGCCCGCCGGCATGTCCAACTCGAGTTGCGTTCCCGATGCCGGATCGATCACGGGTCGTCGCGCTCCACGGGACAGGTCATGCAGCGAGGTCCACCTCCGCCGCGCACCAGTTCCGCACCTTCGAACGTGATGACGGCACGTTGGTCGTCGGGAATGCGCACCTCACCGGTGAGGTAGTTCACGCCAGACACGATCCGAAAGCCCGACTTCTCCATCTCGCCCAGCGTGCCGACATTGCGCGCGTACGAAAGCACGAGCCCCGGCCGCATCGCGACGAAGTTGCAGCCTGACGACCACTGCTCGCGCTCCTGTACCGCACGGCGCTCACCGCCGGCAAAGATCGGCGTCATGGGCATGCCACAAGCCTTGAGCGCAGAGAAAATGTCAGGCATCTCGCTGAGCGTCTGGTCGCCCTTCTTCCAGTGCAGCACGCTCAGGCGTTCTGCTCCGATGAAGTGCGGCGGAAACACCACGCACAGTTCCCTGTCCACCTGCGTGAAGATCATGTCGAGGTGAATGGCCGTGTTTTCCTTCGGCATGACGACGATGATGATGTCCGTGACCTTCGTCTTCGCGAACAGCAGCGACGCGAGGTGATCGATGGCGCCTGGGCTCGAGCGCTCGCTGAATCCGATGACGACGAGATCCTCGCGCAGCGAATGAACATCACCCCCTTCGAGGGTGTAGTTCAGGCGGCGTTCGGTGGAACCGTCGTAGAGAATCCCCTCGTTGCGGAGTAGCGGGTGATAGCTGAACAGCGCCTTCATGATCAGCTCTTCGGGCCAGCGGATGCCGTAGCGCATGGAGCCCACGAGCACGTGCTGCCCCACGCTCATCGCCGAGTCGCGCGTGAAGAACAGGTTGGGCAGCGGCGGCAGCTCATAGCCGAATTCATTGAGGGAGCGCGCCAGCGGGCCAGGCGTCTCGACACGTCCTTCGATGAGCATCGTCACCAGGTCGGCCGGCGGCAGCGCTTCGATCTCGCGCGCCAGCGGCTCGCTGGGCACGATGTCCATCGTCTCGCGCACGAGCAGCTCACGCGTCTCCCGATTCTGCAGCACCTCGGCGAGAAGATCGCGGACCTCGTACACCTTGCAGAAGCGCTCGAGCACGGCCGTGAATCGACGGTGTTCCTTCCGCGCCTGATCCGCGTCGGGGAGGTCGTCGTAGAGGTAGTCTTCGCGGGTGGTGGGGGTGACCCCCAGCAGCTCGGCCCCAGGGGTATGCACGATCACGGAGCGAAGACGCCCGATCTCGGAGGTGACGTGGACGGTCATGGACCCGAAGATAATCCGATTCCCGGGTTCGTGCACGACTGCATGAGTATGCAGCGCAACAGCTTGGCAGTACTGACGCTTGCGGCTGGTGCGCCCGAAAAATCGCGTTAGTTTGTGAAAGGATTCACAAGCCTGATCGAGCCTTGAAACGCATCGCTGATTCGACGGTCCGCCGTCTTTCCATATATCTGCGCTTTCTCGAGGAATTCGAGGGGCGCGGCTTGGCCACAGTCTCCAGCGAAGAACTGGCGCGCCGCGGAGGCACGACGTCCGCGCAGGTGCGTAAGGATCTCTCCTTCTTCGGCTCCTTCGGAAAGCGCGGGTTGGGCTATTCGGTGCCAGAGTTGAGCACTGCGTTGCGCGACATCCTGGGGCTTGGCAAGGAGTGGAAGGTCGTGATCATCGGGGCCGGCAAGATCGGCGCGGCGCTGGCGCAGTATCGCGGCTTTCGTCAGCGCGGGTTCGTCATCATGGCCGCGTACGACACGAATCCCGAGAAGATCGGACGCAAGCTCGAAGGCATCGAGATTCGCGACATGAAGCGCTTCGAAGACGACGTCGCGGAACAAAAGCCTGAGATCGCGGTGCTCGCCATCCCGCCGGATGAAGCACAGTCGTCGCTCGATCGCATCGCACGCGCAGGCATTCGGGCGGTGCTGAACTTCGCGCCGGTCCAGTTGCACGCCACGGGCGACATGACCGTGAAGACGGTCAACATGGCGATGGAGTTGGAAGGGCTGACGTTTGCGTTGACGAACAAGGACGGCAACTAAAACGGAAGAGCAGGTCCCTCGCCTGTGGTGTTGTCATCCCGACAGGAGCGCATCCTAGCCATCGGTTCAACTCGGCCCGAAACAACCGGCTAGGATTGAAGGATTAAAGGATCAAAGGATTTGATCTTTGCGGTGACCACCACTCACCGCGATTCCATCGGCAAGCAGGTCCCTCGCCGGTGGCTCCGGACCACCAAGTTTTTGTTGTCCGAGGAATCTGCGCTTAACCTACGGCTCGCGCAGCTTGTGTGGCTCGGCGCGAAGCAACTTCGCGAACTGTTCTGGGCTCAGCGTTTCAGGGCGGACGTCAGGGTCGATATTCGTTTCCGCGAGCACTGCATCGGCGGCTGGAGCATCGATCGCATAGAGCGAGCGCAGCACGCGCCTCATCTGCTTCCGCCGCATTCCGAAGGCCCCCTGCACCAACAAGCGAAATGGACGCTGCTCCTCCTCGGACACCAGCGGCGTCGCCAGGGGCGTGATGCGCACGACAGCGCTCTCCACTTTCGGCGGCGGCGAAAACGCACCCGCCGCCACCTTGAACAGCGTCTCCGCCTTCGCCACAGCAGCGACGTTCACCGTCAGCGCACCGTACTCCTTCGTGCCCGGCGCCGCGCTCAATCGTTCGGCCACTTCGCGCTGTACGAGATAGACCGACCGCTGCGCGCGCGGTGGCACCAGCGCGTGAAAGAGAATCGGCGTCGTGATGTAGTACGGCACGTTGCCGACAAGGACGTACGGCCCCGCGGCCAGCTCACCGAGCGAGACTTCGAGGACGTCGGCTTCGGCGATCAGCACGTTGCCCTTCTTCGCGTAGCGCTGCCTGAGCACTTCCGCCAATGCGCGATCGTACTCGATGGCGATGAGACGACCAGCGCGCTCGGCGAGAATGTCGGTGAGCGCGCCGCGTCCCGGGCCGATCTCGAGGACCGTCTCGCCGCCCTCCAGGTGCAACGCGTCCGCGATGCGCGTGAGGATTCGCTTGTCGGTGAGGAAGTGCTGGCCGAGGCTCTTGCGCGTTGGGGGAAAACCCGCGCGGTCGCGCCGCGGCGCCCGCGAATCGTCGATCATCGCTCAGCTCTTGAGAACGACGAGCGTCAGGTCGTCCTTCGCCGCGATGTCTTCGGTGTACGCATCGAGGAGCTCGAACACGCGCGACGCGATCTGTGCCGGCGTCTCGGCGCGATGCCGCCGCACGACGTCGAGCACCGGCGCTTCGTCGAGACGCTTTCCTTCGCGATTGCGCGCGTCCGCGATGCCATCGGTGAACAGCAGCAGCACGTCACCGTCCACGTCCCACGGGCGCTGCGAGGACTCGGGCGCCTGATCGAGCATGCCGAGTGGCGGGCCTCCCGCCACCAGGCGATCGACGTCGCCGTTGCGCGACACGACGAACGCGTGCGGATGACCCATGTTGCCGTATCGCAACACGCCATTCTCACGATCGACTACGGCATACAGCGCGCTGACGAACATCTCCGTCGTGTTGAGCTCCTCCTTCACGCTCACGTACAAACGCCGCAGCATTTCGGCGGGATCGTCCGTGCCCTGCGCGTGAATCGCCGACGCGCTCATGGTCAGCGCCATGATCAGCGCCGCCTGATAGCCGTGTCCGGAGACGTCCCCGATCATCACGCCGATACGATGCTGCGACAGCCGATAGAGATTGTAGAAATCACCGCCGACGTCCTCGGCGGGAACCACGAGTGCCGCCACAGTCGCCTCGGGTGCGACGTGTGCAGCGTCAGGGAGCAGTTTCATCTGCAGATCGTGCGCGAGCTGCATCTCCTGCTGCATGCGCTGCTGGTCCAGCGACTGCCGAACGAGGCGCGCGTTCTGGATGGCTGCGCCGATCTGGCTCGCGATGGCCGTGACGAGCTTCTGGTCACCAGCGGTGAACGCCTGTCCCGAGCGCCGGTCGGACAGATTGACGATCCCGAGCGGCTTGCTGCCGTCTTGGGCCGTCCAGAGAATCGGGACGGTGAGCATCGCTCCGCGGCGGAAGCCGCGCTCCGCGTCGCACATCATCTCGCCGTCGTCCACGATGATCGAGTGCAGCGTGCGAAACACGTGCGCGCTTACGCTGCAGGGATCGTCGAGCCCGATGGGGGTCGCGGGTATGCTTTCGCCGCCGATGCGCGCGATCACCTGGAGACTCGCGGTGGTTGCGTCGTGTACAAGGATCGCACCGAGATGCGCGCCGACCGTCTCGCTGACTTCCTTGAGGATCGTCGCCGCGCCCTCCTCGAGCGACACCGTGCGGCCGAGGATCTCGCTGATCGAGTAGAGGAGGTTGATCTCCTCGTAGCGTTCCGCGAGCTCGTTGGCAGCGTGCTCCACCTCGAGCGTGTTCTGGAGAAACTGCGCGAGCACAGGTCGGAGAAACTTCAGGTATCGATCGAGCTCCCCGCGCTCGATGCGACAGGGGCCGAGGGCAACCCACGCCGTGCGTGGTCCACCGATGGGGACAACGAGCATACGGCCACGCTCGCTCAGCTCGTCGTGCGCTTCGTCTCCCTCAGGTAGCCATTGGGCTTCGGGCCGCTGCGCACCGGCCGTACCCGCGACGAGCTTGAGTGACGTACTCGCAGCGTCGTCACGACGCCACACGGCCGCATCGCAGCCGGTAGCCTCGTGAAAGGCAGCGAGTACTTCACCAAGCTCACTCACGCGCGCGTCAGCGTGAGGCGTACGACGTTGCCCGTGTCGCCATTCGCGGACGAGTCGAACCGCTCGACGCCGTCCATCAGCTTCCGCATGAGAAAAAGCCCGCGTCCGTCCTCGCGCTCGAGGTTGTCGGCATCGGTGGCGTCGCGCGTGTTGGCGTCGAGATCGAAACGATCACCCTCGTCGGCGATTTCGACGACGAGTCGTTGGCGATCGACGTCGGCGCGCACCTGGACGCGCTTGGCGGGATCCTCGTGGTTGCCGCGAAGGATCGCGTTCGAGAGCGCTTCGCTCAGCGCCACGGGCACGTTGAGGTTGAGCTGATGCGCATTGTACGCAAGCTCGGCGCAGGGATGTCGCACCAGGTCGACGACGCGCTCGATGTAGGCGACGTCAGAGGGTATGTCGACCTGAAGGGAGACGCGAAACCCGGCGTCTGGCGATGGGGTCGCGGTCATGGCAAGGACAGACTCGGCGAAAGGGCGCGGCAGAAAGCCCGGGGACGACGCGGCGCGGCCCGCCTCGAGACGGACCGCGCCACTCAGGTTACAGCAGGATCAGAAGCTGGACAGCGCGCGGTCGCGCGTGTCGGAGATCTGGAACAGTGTATCGAGCTTGGTGAGCTCGAACAGCGTGCGCAGATCGTCATTCAGGTTGGCGAGCCGGAGCTCGCCGCCCTGTTCACGGATCTTCTTGGAGAGTGACACGAGTACGCCGAGGCCGGAACTGTCGATATAGCCGGTCTGGGCGAAGTCGATGAGGAACTTCTTTTCACCGCGCTCGAGCTCATCGAGGACCTTCTGCTTGAGCTCCTGGCGGTTTCCGACGATCAACTGCCCTTCGACGTCTACCACGACAATTTCCCCCTGCTTCTTGATCGAAAAGCTCATGTGCCTGTCTCCTGGCGGATCTGATTCAGAAGTATGGCGGCTGAGTCGCCCGCCTGTAATGCGGTGATCGCAGCCACATTGAAGATGTCGTCAGCGGACGCTCCGCGCGAGAGATCATTGCATGGATGCCGCATCCCCTGAAGGATAGGGCCGATCGCGCGCGCGTGTGCGACCCGCTGAACCAGCTTGTAGGCGATGTTTCCGGCGTCGAGATCCGGGAAGACCAACACGTTCGCCCTGCCCGCAACGGGACTTCCCGGCGCCTTTTGGGACGCCACCGCGTCGATGAGCGCTGCGTCCCCTTGCAATTCTCCGTCCACGGCAAGCTCGGGCGCTATCTTGTGGACGTGCTCGATTGCAAGACGAATGCGCTCAACGCTTTCGCCCTTTCCGCTGCCCTTGGTGCTGAAGGAGAGAAACGCGACTCGCGGCACATCGCCGACGATGCGGACGCGGTCGCTCGCCGCCGCTATTGCGATGTCGGCGAGCTGACCCGCGGTGGGCTTGCGGACCACCGCACAGTCCGTGAACGTCAGCACTTCCTCGTGCTCGCTTCGGAAAGGCGCCACATCCATGTAGAACGCGCTCGAGATCGTGCGCACCCCGTCGGCAGGTCCGATGAGCCACAGCGCGGCGCGCACCACCTCTGCAGACGTGTGCACCGCGCCGGCAACACAGCCATCGGCGCGACCAAGGCGTACCATCGCGTCCGCCATGAGGAGTGGCGACTTGCTGTGCTCGGCCGCCTGCTCCGGCGTCATGCCCTTCGGTCCGCGAATCACCAGGAGCTGTTCCGCCACCTCGGCGCGAAGGAGCGGGTCGTCGACGTCGATGAACTCCACCCCAGGCAGGGCGTCGGCCGCTGAGCAGACCAACACGGGTTCGGCGATGCCGCGCGTCTTGAGCTCGAGCGCCGCTGCCCTCGTGCGCGGATCGGCGGCTTCGGGAAAGAGGATGCGGCGGGGCCGACACGCCGCGCGTTCGTACAGCGATTCGAGGAAACTCACTTCTTCGACAGTTTCGCGCGCAGCGCGTCGGCCACGGTGGGGTGAACGAGATCGTGCACGTCGCCACCGAAGCGCGCGACCTCGCGCACGAGGCTGGCGCTGATGTACGTCGTGTCGAGCGACGGCACCATGAACACCGTTTCGAGCTTGGGCGAGAGGTGCCGGTTCATCAGCGCCATCTGATACTCGTATTCGAAGTCGCTCACGGCGCGCAGGCCGCGAATGAGCAGCGACGCGCCGACTTCGCGCGCGAAGTCGACCAACAGGCCGCCGAAGGAGCGCACCTGAATGTGCGTGTCCTGTCCGACCGAGTCCTCGATCAATTTCAGCCGCTCGTCGATGGAGAAGAGGGGTGTCTTCGTCGAGTTGATGGCGACCGCGACGATCAGCGTGTCGACGAACTCCAGGCTGCGGTGCATGAGGTCCTCATGCCCGCGCGTGATCGGATCGAAGCTACCTGCGTAGATGGCGATTCTGGAGTTCGGCACTGGGGAAGGATCGACGGGTGGTGAGCAAAGCGCAACGCGCCGCTCGTCACGTCGTTCGGTAGAAGGTGATTGCGGTGCCGCCATATTTTCGTTTCTCACCGCCGTCCGGCATCGGCTCAAATGCGCGATGCTCGACGCCGAGGATGTCGGCGAAGGGCGTTTCGAGCCATGACTCGGCGACACGTGCCGCGAGTCCCTTGTCGTACGGCGGGTCTGCGAAGGCGACGTCGTACGCGTGTGCGTCGAGCTTGGCGATGAACGTGAATGCGTCGGTGCGATGAACCGTCGCAGCGTCGCCTGCCCCGACCTGCTCGAGATTCGCCGCGATGGCCTTGAGGGCCGGCGCGCCGGTGTCGATGAGGTCCACGCTCGTCGCACCGCGCGACAACGCTTCGATGCCGAGTGCCCCTGATCCGGCAAAAAGATCGAGCACGCGAGCTTCGGGCAGCCACGGGCTCACGATGCTCATCCACGCTTCACGCACGCGATCGGCCGTTGGACGCACGATGTCACCCTTCGGGGTCACGAGGCGCCTCCCGCGCCACTGCCCCGCGACGATGCGCATTGGCTTACGCGGACCGGAAGTCGGCGAGCCGCGCCTGCAGGCGCGACACTCCCTGGTACTCGTCGCGCTCGAGCCGGTATGCGATGTCGATGGGGCGCTCGACGTCGAGCTCACCGATGCGCGGACCGAGCGACCACCCGATGGCCTCGAGCGACTGTCCGTTGCCGGTGTCGATGCGAAGCTTGAGGCCGTCCGTGCCTACGACTCTCGGTGCGACAGACAGACGCACGCCGCGCGTCATCAACATCGGTGCGGGGTTGCCCATGCCGCACGGCTCCAGGTGATGCAGCAACTTCTCGAACTCCGGTGTGACGTCCGCCAGCGCGACCTCCATGTCGACGCGGAGCTCGGGGATGAGATCGTCCGGCGAAAGCACAGCGCGCGCGCCCTCGTTGAAGGAGCGCGCAAACTCGTCCACCTTGTCCCGCGCGATCGTGACGCCTGCGGCGCTGCGATGTCCGCCGAATCGCTTGAGCAGATGCTTGCTCTGCCCGATACCGGCGTGGAGATCGAAGCGTGAGATCGAACGGCCGGAGCCCTTGCCTTCGTCGCCCTCGAGACCGATGAGGATCGTGGGACGACCGAACTCCTCGACCAACCGCGACGCCACGATCCCGATCACACCGGGATGCCAGCCATCCGCGGCGAGCACGATGCCGAAGGTGTCGTCGAGATCCATGGCGAGAACGCGTTCTCTCGCCTTCTTCAGCACGTCGCGGTCGATCTCCTGACGGCGCGCGTTGATCTCCTCGAGCTCGCGTGCGATGGCGTTCGCGTCGTGCTCGTTCGTCGCCATGAGCAGTTCAACACCACGCAGCGCCTTGCCCAGACGTCCCACCGCATTCAATCGCGGCGCGAGAATGAAGCCTACGCGACCAGCAGTGAGCACCTTATTGTCGAGTCCCGTGGCGCGGATGAGCGCCCTGAGGCCAATGTTCTTCGTCTCGGCGAGCAGGCGCAGGCCGTAGCGCGCGAAGACCCGATTCTCGCCGCGCAGCGGCGCAATGTCCGCGATCGTTGCAAGTGCAACGAGGTCGAGCATGCCGTACACGAAGTTCTCGTTGCCGCCCATCGCACGCGTGAGGGCAAGCGCGAGCTTGAACGCGACGCCGACTGCCGCAAGATCCTTGTCCTCGGACTCGCATCCCGGACGCTTGGGATTGAGCACCGCGTACGCGTTGGGCAGGTCACCGCCCGGCAGGTGATGATCGCTGATGATGACGTCGATGCCGAGTTCCTGCAGCTTTGCCACGGGTGCGACGGCGCTCGTGCCGCAGTCGCACGTGACGACGACCGTTGCGCCGGCCGCCTGCGCCGCGCGAACGCCGGCGTCGGTGAGGTCATACCCGTCGACGAGCCGCTGCGGGATGAACGGAACGACCTTGCCGCCGAGCGCCGTGAGCGCACGCGTCATGAGCGTGGTGGAGCACATGCCGTCGACGTCGTAGTCCCCGTGCACGAGGATCGTCTCGCCACCGCGAACGGCTTTCATGAGCCGTTCGACGGCGCGCGCCATGTCGAGCAGCTGCTCGGGCGGCAGCAGCTGGTCGAGACGCGGACGGAGATAGCGCTTGGCCGTATCGGCGGGCGCGAAGCCACGCGCGGCGAGCAGACGGCAGATTGGCTCGGGGAGCAATAGCTCGTCGGCGAGGGCGCGGACGACCGCGGGATCCGGCGCCTCGGGGAGAATCCATCGGGTGCGCGGACGCGCGACGAGCGTCGAAGCGGTCATGATTCCAACCTAGATGACGCGAGCAGACGGTTCAACGGTCAGCGCGCGTCATTCTCCCGCATACAGGAGCACTCCGCAACCTTCGCACATCTCCAGCGCGCCAGTGGCCGCCATGGAAGCGCGACGCTGCGTCGGGATGGCCGTGTCACACGCGCTGCACGACGCACCGCGAAGCGGGAATACAGACTCGGTGCGTTTGCGCAGGCGCACACGATCGTACTTGGAGAGCATCGCGCGAGGGACGGCCTTCGCGGTGTTATCGCGCTTGGCTTGGGCCGTTGCGATTTCGCCCTCGATGGCCTTGCGCTCCGTATCCAGCTCGGCGCGCGTGGCCGACTGCCGATTCTCGACGTCGGCGAGCGACGACTCGAGGTCGGCGACGTGATGTCGCAGCTCGTTGATGCGACCCTGGACCTGCTGCGCGTCGCGCTCGCTGTCGTCGACCATGCGCTTCGTCTGCTCGAGCTGCACGATGGCCGCGTTGGCTTCCTTAGGCGAGGTGACGCTCTCGTACGCGCGCTGGCTGCGCTCGACGAGGGCCTTGTTCGCGTCGACGCGAACCTGCACCTCGCGATGTCGTGTCTCTTCCGCGGCGATGGACGCTCGAGCGCGATCGAGCTGGCCTGCGACCTTACCTCGCTCCTTCTCCAGGGCCGCGATGCGCGGCGCCAACGAGGCCAGCCTGTCCTCGAGCCCATAGAGCTCGACATCGTCGACCTGTACGGCCAGAAGAGACTGCACGTCAGGGTGCATAAGAGCCGGAGGGCGTGGGATCGGTTGCTCGAGAACTGCCGCTGCGCGTTTTGCCATCCTGAATCATAGCACATTCACCTCGGCTCACCTGAATTTCTTCCACCAGCGGCCGCCAAGCCGCCTCAGCTCCTCGGTGAGCTTCATCTTTTCCGCCGTGAGCTCGTCCTTCTGCGCTTCCGACGCAATCGGCATCTCGCGGTCGATCTCCGCCATGCGGTCGGTGAGGCTTCGCTCGTGCATTGCCGAGAGACTTCCGGCCACCGCCTCGTCGGCATGGTCCAGCCCGCCCGTCTCCTCCAGTAGCGACTGCATCACCACCACCGCATCGCCATCGAGGTGCTCGGCGAGGACGTCAGGGCCCGCATCCGCCCCGTGCAGCGCCATCGCGGCAAATATCCGTCGCATGTCGTCGTCGCGAAAGCTCTCCTCGCCCGCGCGCTCGATGACCTGCTCGAAGTAGCCGCGTCGATGGAGCAGCACGCGAATGAGCTCTCGCTCCGCGCTGCTGGCGCGCTCGCCGGCAACGCGACGCCGGTCGCCCTGCCGCACCAGCGGCCGCTCCGGTCGTTGATCACGGTAGCCGTGATCCTCGGGGGGAGGAAATTGCTGATCCGGTGGCGCGGGACTCCGCGCTGTGGTGCGGCCCGTGCGCGACCGCGGCGGAGCGCTGAGCTCGCGTTCGAGCAGCTCGCGCGTAACGCCGGCAGCGTGAGCGGCGTGGCCGAGATACATGTCGCGCGTGAGCGAATCGCTCGTGGCGCGCAGCGTTGGCAGCAGGCGGTCGAGTGCTTGCCGCTTCTTGCGCAGGTCGGCGAACCAACCACCGCGCTCGAGCAATTGGATCTTGCGCTCGAAGACATCGATGGAGCTGGTGATCTGCGACTCCAGCCCGCGTGCGCCGTGGGTGCGCACGTAGGTGTCGGGGTCTTCGCCATCGGGTAGCGTGACCACCTGCACGGCCGCTCCTTGCGCGAGCAACTCGTCGCCCGAACGGAAGGTCGCCTTGAGGCCAGCCTTGTCCGAATCGTAGAGAAGGTAGACGTGATCCGTGTAGCGTCGAATCAGCTTGGCCTGATCCTCCGTAAGCGCGGTGCCCATTGGCGCGACGACACTCTCGATGCCTGCGCCGATCAACCGCACCGCGTCGAAATATCCCTCCACCACGAGCATGCGCTCGTCGCGACGCGCTGCCTGCTTAGCCCAGTTCAAGCCGTAGAGCAGTTTCCCTTTGCTGAAGACGGGCGACTCCGCGGAGTTGAGATACTTTGGCTCGCCCGGCCCCAGCAGTCGTCCTCCAAATCCGACGACGCGACCCGACACATCGTAGATCGGGAATATCAGGCGGTCGCGAAAGCGAGGCCTCGGCTCCGTGCTTCCTTCGGGGAGGTGCAGCAAGCCCGATTCGATGAGACGTTCGTCGTCGAAGCCAAGGGTATTGAGATACGCCCGCATCAATCCGATCTCGCGCGGCGCAAAGCCAATGCCGACCTTCTCGGCGAGCTCGCGACTGATTTCGCGCTCCTCGAGATACTTGCGTGCGTTGAGCCCGAGATCGTCCTCCCACAACGTCTGCCGAAAGTATTCGACCGCAGCGCCGTTCACTTCCCAAAGCGGCTCGCGCGTGTCCTTCTCATCCGCGCGGCCCGACTTGGTCTCGATGACTTCGATGCCGGATTTCTCGCCGACCATCTTCACGGCGGTGGGAAAGTCGACGCCGAGCCGCTTCATCAAGTACGTGAAGACGTTGCCCTTCTCGCCGCAGACGAAGCAGTGGTACATCATCTTCTTCGGCGACACGGAGAAGTTGCGGCCCGTGCCCTGGTGGAACGGGCAAGGTCCGCGAAAGTCGGAGCCCTGCCGCTTCAAGTCGACGTATTCGCCAATCACGCCGACGATATCGGCGGACTCGCGGACACGCTCGACCGTCTCGTCGGGAATCACGCGAATACCGCGACGGTCACGCCGGCGCCGCCTTCATTCCATCCTGCCATGCGGAACTCGCGAACGCGCGTATCCTTGCGCAGCATCTCGTCCACGACCTGGCGCAGCGCGCCGGTGCCCTTGCCGTGAATGATGCGCAGGCTCTTGAGGTCCGCACGAATGGCGCTGTCCAGCGCCTGCAGCACGACGCCCTCCGCCTCATCGGCGCGCAGGCCGAGCAGGTTCACTTCCGTGCTGGCGAACACCTCGGGAGAGTCTCCGATGTAGCTAACTGCGGCTTCGACTGGCTGCTCGGTCTTGCGCAACGTGGCGAGCTTCACCGTGAGCTTCATCGACCCCACGACGACGTTCGCGTCCTTGCCGCGTAGCTCGAGCACGCGACCGATCTTGCCACCGAGCGTTCCGACTTCCACGGCGTCACCCACGGCAATCGGCGTGCGCTGTGCCGGAGGAACGGTGCCACGCTTTCGCTGTGCCGACCGCTCTTCCGCGTCGAGACGATCGAGCACGTTCGCCTGCTTCGCGGCGAGTTCCTCCGCCGCGCGACGAGCATCGCGTCCGAGTACTTCGATGGCGTCATCGGCCGCCGCCGCGCCCTTCTTCTTCAGCTCCTTGATCGTGCGGTCGATCTCTGCGCGCGCTTCCAGCACGTACTTCCGTGCGTCCTTGCGGCTCTCCTTTTCGACTGTGCGCTCACGCTCCCGCACGTTGTGCTCACGCTTGACGACCGTCGCGATGCGCTGGCGCGCGTCGTCCACCATCTCCGTGGCTTCGCGCTCACGCTCCTCGAGCTCCTCTTCCTTCTTCTCGAGCCGCGCGATGAGGGCAGCCATGTCGCGCTCGCCCTGCGGAATTCGCTCTTCGGCGCGCGCGACGACGGCCTCGGGCAGGTTGAGCCGACGCGCGATGCTGATGCCGTAGGACCGGCCCGGAATGCCCTTGATGAGCCGATACGTGGGCGCGAGCTGCACCGCATCGAACTGCAGCGATGCGTTGACGACAGCCGAGACCTGCGTCGCCAGTTCCTTCAGTTGCCCGAGGTGGGTCGACGCGAGAGTCGTCGTGCCGCGCGCCGTGAGCGTCTCCAGAATGGCCCATCCAAGCGCGGCACCCTCCTGCGGATCCGTCCCCGATCCCAGCTCGTCGATGAGCACCAGCGAATCCCCCGTGGCAAGACGCAGGATCTCCGACAGGTTCTTGAGGTGCGCCGAGAAGGTCGACAGGCTCGCCTCGATCGACTGCTCGTCGCCGATGTCGGCGAGCACATCATCGAACACGGGAATGCGGCTCTCGGCGCCAACTGGCGCGGAGATACCTGCCTGCGACATCATCGACACGAGGCCGATGGCCTTGAGCAACACGGTCTTGCCACCGGTGTTCGGGCCAGACACGAGCAACGTGCGCTCGTCGGGCAGCATCTCGAGATCGAACGGAACGACTTCCACGCCCTTCGCCAGCAGCAGCGGATGTCGCCCGTCGCGAATGGCGAATCCATTTCGCGCCGGCACGAGATCGGCCGGCGTGCAGTGAAAGTGAATCGCGTATCGTGCACGCGCGTGCAGTGAATCCAGCTCAGCGAGCGCATCGAGCGATGAAGCCAGCCCCTCACGATGCGGACGAATGTCGTCGGTGAGCTCGGCGAGAATGCGCTCGACTTCCTCCTGCTCCTCCGACTCCAACTCCCGAATACGGTTGCCGTATTCGACGGCCGCGGGCGGCTCGACGAACATCGTCCCACCGGTGCCCGACGTTCCGTGCACGATGCCACCGACTCCCTTCACTCCCTCGCGACGCACCGGAATCACGTATCGCCCATCGCGCACGGTCACCGACATATCGGGCAGGCGATGATGCGACTCGAGACTGCCCATCACTTTCTCGAGAATGCGAATCAGCTCACCGTGCGACGCGCGGAGCTCGCGCCGAATGCGCCGCAGCGCCGGCGACGCGTCGTCCTTCACCACGCCGTCTTCGCCGAGCGCGCGCTCGATCGCATCTTCCTGCGCCTTGGCGACCACCATGCGCTCGGCAAATCCGCCGAGCACCGCGCGCACGACAGCTGCGCGGCGATCGTCGCGCAATGCATCGCGAGTGCGTCGTGCCGAGCGAAGCAGGATCGCGCCGGCAACGAGCTCCAGCCCATTCCACACGCTGCCAATGACACGCAGACGCTGAATAGGACCGGATAGCTCGGGTACGGGCTCCGGCCGCCACACGGGTTCGCCCGTGAGCAATGCACGCACCGCCGCCACACGCCGATGTTCGGCCTCCAGCCACACGATGTCCGCGCTCGGCGTCAGCGCACGCACGCGCGCCGCTCCAGGTGCAGACGCAGCGCGCTCCGCGACCAGCTCGAGCAGGCGCGGGAACTCGAGGATACCAAGAGCGTGTGCGTTCATGACTCGACCGGAGCTCTCGTGGACCGTCCGACCGTCAGACTGTCCGGCCGTCATCGTCACCCCTGCTTGCCCAGTTCCTCGCGCGCGATCGCGTTGATCGCGCTGCCCTCTGCGCGCCCCTTGAACTGCGGAAGCACCTTCCCC
>JAQBPV010000302.1 GCA_028287345.1 Gemmatimonadota bacterium | reverse complement strand
CCATTTGCCGAGCGTGTGCAGCTGCTGAAGACGGGCGCAGAGGCGACGTCCGCTGCGGTTCGCCTGGCGCGCGCGTACACGGCGCGACAGCATGTCATCGCGTGCGGCTACTTTGGGTGGCATGACTGGTCGTCCGACTCGCCCGGCGTTCCGGCGAGTGTGCGCAAGACCGTCTCATGGGTGCCATTCGACGAGGTCGGTGCGCTCGAGCTCGCGGTGGCGGCGGCAGGTTCGTCGCTCGCGGCCATCGTGCTGGAGCCGGTCGTCGAGCAACTGCCCTCGATCGAATGGCTCACGCGCGCCCGCGAGCTCTGCGATGCGCACGGAGCCGTACTGATCTTCGATGAGATCAAGACAGGATTCCGCGTTGCGCCAGGTGGCTATTCAGAGGTATGCGGCGTGCAGCCCGACCTCGCCTCGTATGGAAAAGCGATGGCGAACGGTTATCCGCTCGCTGCGCTCGTTGGGCGGCAGCCGATCATGGAGTGCGCACGCGAATCATGGATTTCCTCGACGCTGGCCAGCGAATCAACCGCCATTGCGGCTGCGTTGGCCGTGCTCGATTGGCACGAGGAGGCTGACATCTGCGCGACGCTTGGCGAAACCGGCAGGGAGATGCGCGCGGCGATGGATCACGCGATCGCTGCGAGCGGCGTCGATGGTGTGACGACGGTTGGCATCGACCAGATGTGGTTCGCCAAGTGGCGCGATCCCGAGCGCGAGAATCGATTCGTTGCGCACGCGATGCGCGAAGGCGTGCTGTTCAAGCGTGGCGCGTACAACTTCGCCGCCATCGCGCACGATGAGGCCGCACTGCGGGACATCGAGAGTGCAGCGAGCGCTGCGCTCGTGTCACTCCTCGAGGACGAGAACACGTGAGCGCTGAAGCACCACTCGGCGGTGCGACTCCGCTTATCGACGCGCACGCCCACTTCTACCACGATCGCGCGGGCCGCTCCGACTGGGCACGTGTGAACGGGGCGCGCTTCCGCGCCGGCGACGCCATGGGCGTTACGTATCACGTCGCCAGTGTGCTCGGCTCCTACGGCCACACCTCACCGACCTATTTTCCGTCGCCAGCCGACGTCTCGCGCGGCAACGATGCGATGATCGCGATTGCGGCGGACGAACCGGAGCGCGTGCGCTGGTTCGTCGCCGTGAATCCCAACCACACCGCACATGCAATGGCGGAGATCGAGCGGTGTGTGGATAGCGGAGCGATTGGCCTCAAGCTGCTCGCCAGCCGTCGTGCTGACGATCCGCTGCTCGATCCCCTTTGTGAGATGGCTGCCACGAAGCAGTTGCCCGTCCTTCATCACATCTGGCAGCATCGCACGCGCGAGTGGCCCAACCAGGAGATCTCTGACGGACGCGATCTGTCACGACTCGCCGAGCGTCATCCGAATGTGTCATTCATTCTCGCGCATCTCGGTGGCGGCGGCGACTGGGCGCATACGTTGCCCGCTGTGCGCGGTACGCCGAACGTCTATCCCGATCTGTCCGGCAGCGGCGTCGACCGCGGTATGCTCGACGCGGCTCTCGACGCCCTTGGCGCGCAGCGGTTGCTCTGGGCGTGCGATCTCACGATGGAGACCGGTCTCGCCAAGCTTCGCGCGCTCGAGGTCATCGGGATGTCGGCGGACGACATGGCAGACATTCGCTGGCGCAACGCGGCGAGGCTGTTTCCCGATGGCGCGTTTCCCAACTGTAGTGTGAGCGTATGATCGACGTCGCCGCCTACATTGGGCCGTTTCCCTTCCGGCATCTGCCGCATCCCGATCCTGATGTCCTGGTGCGCGTGCTCGAGCGCGAGGGATTGAGCGGCGCCTGGGTGGGCTACCTTCCGTCTGCCTGGCAGCGCGACCCCGCGCCTGGAAATGCTGCGCTGTTCGCCGCCCTCGCGCCGTATCCTACGCTTCGCGCCGCGCCTGTCATTCGTCCGGATTGGCCAGATTGGGATCGCTCGCTACGTACAGTCGTCGAACAGGGTGCGGCTGCGATTCGCGCATATCCGATGCACTGGGGCATGGGCCCGCACGATCCATCGATGCGCGCACTCGCCCTGGCCTGCGGCCAACTGGACGTTCCGTTGGTGCTCACCGTGCGCTTCGAAGACCTCCGACAGCGGTCGCCACTCGACGTCGCTGGAGATCTCACTGCGGCGCACATCCGCTCGCTCGCGCGCGCACACGAATCCGTGCGGCTCGTCGTCACTGGCGCGGGCCGAGAGACGCTCGAGGAGACGCACTGGGGACTGACGCCTTCGGAACAGCAGCGCGTGCACTGGGACTTCGCGTGGATCTGGGGTCCGCCGGAGGATCACTTCGCGCACCTCCTGCGCACCGTTGGTGCAGAGCGTTTTGTATACGGTACGCACTGGCCCTTGCGTCTCACGCAGAACTCGCGCGCCAATCTCGACCTGCTTCCGCCCGATCTCCGTCGCGTCGGCATCGTGGATGCAGCGTCGCTGGCCCCGATGCGGTAAGGGTATCTCCGACTTGACCTTTGAGTTTGGTCCGGGGAGTTTCCGCACGTTGCGGCATCAGGTGTTGGACCGATCGTGTATCGCCGACACCGTTCGTGTGACATACCGATTACAATGCATCGTTCAAGTGTGTGAGGAGCGTGTTGGTTGCCTTGCGGCTATACCATCGCGCGTTCAAATTGCTGGCCGGCGCGGGGGCTTGTGAATTCGTTCACAAGCTTCCCGCCTTCCGACTTTCCTAGAACCCCATCGCGATGACGCAGCGAAGGAAGTGGACAGCGATCCCAGGACTCCTGTTCCTGGCGATCGGCGCAGTCGTGTTGTCCGCCTATAGTGGCGCCTCCTCCTCACAGGGCAATGCCCCGGACCAGCCTATCGCCTTCCCGCATCCAAAGCATGCGGGTCCGGTGGCCAAGGGTGGTCTCGGGATGAACTGCCTCTACTGCCACAACAACGCCAACAAATCCGCTGACGTCGGCATGCCCGCCGTCGCCACTTGCATGGGATGCCACTCCGCTGTGTTGGGATCCACCGACAAGGCCAAGGCTGAGATCAAGAAGATCCAGACCTACGCCGACTTTGCTGGCGGCGGCAAGAATGCGAAGCCCATCCCGTGGGTCCGCATTCACAAGGTCCCGGAGTACGTGCACTTCCCGCACGTTCGCCACGTGAACGCCGGCGTCACCTGCCAGACCTGTCACGGACAAGTCCAGGGAATGCCCAAGGTTTACCAGGCGTCGTCGCTGAACATGGGCTGGTGCATCAACTGCCACGTGAACGGCTACGATCCAAAGGAAGGGCAGAAGGCTGCCGGCTACGACAGCGTTCCTCCCGCCAACTATGCGGGCGGCGTTCCCTATGGCACGCCTGGCTCCAACGCCGGCCTCATGATCGCCGGTGGTACTCCGCCCACGTCCGCGAGCGGCTCGGTGGCTTCATCGCCGAATGTCTCGACGCCGTCGTCCGAGCGCCGTCGCGCCCGATACGACTGCGCCTCCTGTCACTTCTAGATTGCCCGAGGACGAGCCGCACATGAGCAACGACACGGAGTCGAAGGGCGTCAAGCGCCGCGACTTCCTCAAGGTTTTGGGAACGGCGGGCGCCACCGTCACCGCGGTTGGCTGCTCTACGGGCAAGGTCGAGAAGCTGATTCCGTACCTCGTTCACCCCGAACAGACGGTATCCGGCGTCTCGACCTACTACGCCAGCACCTGCCGCGAATGCGCTGCGGGCTGCGGCATCATCGCCGAAACGCGCGATGGCCGCACCACGAAGCTCGAAGGCAATCCCGAGCATCCGCTCAACCGCGGCGCCCTGTGCGCTCGCGGACAGTCGGCGCTCCAGGGACTCTACAATCCTGACCGCTTCCGTGGCCCGATGGTCAAGGAAGGCGGTGCGTGGAAGGCCATCACCTGGGAACAGGCGCTCACGCTCGCGAGCCAGAAGCTCGGCGACGCGCGCAGCCGCAACGTCGCCGGCAACGGTGTGTTCCTCAATCAGCACGAGACGGGCAGCTTCCCCGGCTTCCTCGATGCGTGGCTCGCCGGCTTCGGCATGCGTCCGCACCTGAGCGTCGACTTCGAGGCCGACAGCGCGGTCATCGAGGCGAATCGCCGCACCTATGGCGTCGCGTGGCCGAAGCTCTCCTTCGCCGACGCGAAGCTGATCGTGTCCTTCGGCGCTGACTTCCTCGAGACATGGGGCATGTCGGTACCGCAACAGCTCGACTTCGCCGACGCTCGCGCGAAGTTCGAGGGCGCTGCTCGCTTCATCTACATCGGACCGCGTAGATCTCTCACTGGTTTGAACGCTGACCAATGGATCGCATGCAAGCCGGGCACTGAGCTCGTCATCGCGAATGCGCTTTCCGGTCGCGGATCCATTCCCGATGCCGCCCAGGCCAGCGGCGTCGCGGCGGAAACGCTCGTGCGGTTGCAGCAGGAGCTCGCAGCGGCCAAGCCGGCGCTCGTCCTTGCCGGCGGTTCTGCAGCCAATGCACTCGACCTCGCGCTCGCCGTTGCGGCGATCAATCAGGCCTCGGGCGCCGTTGGCACCACGATCCGCCCCGCCGAGTCGCTCTCCGGCTTTGATGGAGTCGCGCACTATGGCGACGTGCTCGCTGCCGTCGAGCGCATGCGCGCGGGGCAGGTGCCTGTCGCATTCGTTCGCGGCGTCAACCCCGCCTACAACCTCCCCGCCTCGGCCAAGTTCGCTGAGGCGTTCGCGAAGGTGCCTTACAAGATCAGCTTCTCGCTCTATCCCGATGAGACGACGGAGCTGTGCGACCTGATCCTCCCCGATCTCCACTCGCTGGAATCGTGGGGCGATGCGGAAGCGGGCAAGGGCACGATGTCGATGCAGCAGCCCGCGATGGATCCCGTCTTTACCGGCGGACCGCGCGCCACTGCCGACGTCCTGATTCAGCTCGCACAGAAGGATCCCGCCAACGCGGCGAAGTACGCGCAGAAGGATTACCGCGCATGGCTGATGAGCCGCTTTCCCGGCGGCATGAACGCGTTCACGGCTGCACTGCAGAAGGGCATCGCATCGGGCAGCGCGGCGCCGCGCACCGTGGCGGCATCCGCTCCGCTGCCTGCTGCCCCGGCCCTGGAGACGACGCAGGGTGACTTCTTCCTCGTCACATATCTCTCGCCAGTGCACGGAGATGGCAGAGGCGCGAACAAGCCGTGGCTGCAGGAGCTGCCCGATCCGGTGACGAAGGTGCTCTGGAGCTCGTGGGTCGAAATCCATCCGGAGACGGCCAACCGCCTCGGCATCGAGCGCGGCGACATCGTCGAAGTCGGCACGGCGAACGGCAAGGTGCGCGCGCCGGCATATCTCTACCTCGGCATTCGCACCGACACCATCGCGCTCGCCATCGGCCAGGGACACTCGTCGGTCGCGAAGCTCGATGATCACGACGGCAAGAACAACCGCGTCATCCCGACGCAGTGGGGCTACGGCCGCTATGCGCGCAACATCGGCGTGCGCGCACACGACCTGCTCGGCGCCGGCGGAAACGCGGCGGGTGGTTTCTCACTGGTGAGCACCAAGGCGTCGCTCACGAAGACCGGCGATCACGAGACGCTCGTATCGACGGAAGGTTCGGCGCGCCAGCACGGCCGCGGCATTGCGCAGGCGATTCCGATGAGCGAGCTGCTCGAAGGCGCCAAGGCAGAGGGCCACAAGGAAGGCGGCCACGAGATCGCGGGTGAGCCGAGTACGGCGTTCCTGCCCGGACTCAGGTCTCC
>JAQBPV010000284.1 GCA_028287345.1 Gemmatimonadota bacterium | reverse complement strand
GGCGCTGGCGTCGAGAAAATGGTGGGCGAGGGCGATGCCAAAGTCTTCCGGCGCACCCAGGTTCAGTTCGCGGGCTTTTGCGTACACAGTGTTCTTCATCGTGTCCGTCGGCAGCACGAGACTGTTGTCGCCCTCGGTGTGCGCGCTGTCGAACGAGCCCGAGAGCGCAACGTCCACAGCGAGCTCGCGGATTGCGTGGTGTGCGCCGGTGCGCTCCACTTTCAGGAGGCGAACTGCTGACTTGCCGTAGCTGTTGTTGGCTAGAATGACTGTCATCAGTTTCGCCGATTGGACTAGTGGAGGTTTCGAAGAGCGACAACGACGGACTGGACGGACACTAACGGAAACGTCTCCGTTCAGGTCCGTCCGATCCGTTTGTGTCGCAATTCCAAAAACCTCCGATGCCTGACCGAGGCAGGTTTCCTTTTCAGCTGCCGCGATACGTCGAATAGCCGAAAGGACTGAGGAGCAGCGGCACATGATAGTGCTGCGGCTCGTCGCCGACCTCGAAGTCGATGCTGATCACCCGATAGAAGCTCTTCCGCTTCGACTCGGCGAAGTACGACGCCACATCGAACGTCAGCCGATAGCTCCCGCCAGCCAACGGACCGTCCGGAGCCAGCGCGCCAACGCGACCGTCGGCGTTCGTCACGTAGCTCGACACTGCCGTCGCGACACCGTGCGCATCGACGCGATCGAGCGTCACGGTGATATTCGCAGCCGGTGTGCCGAGTGATGTGTCGAGCACGTGGGTGCTGATCGTCGTGACGGTGCTCATGGTCGAGCGGCTCCTGGTATTCTGCTCACCGGCACGAGCTTCTCCAGACGCAGACGCGTGATCTGCTGCTGCTCGCGCGCAGCGATGAATATCTCGGCGTCGGGCTCATTGGCCAACCGCTCACGTAGCGCCCCGAGAATCTCTTCCGCGCGGCGGCCATTCGCGCAGATGATGAAGATGAACCCGAATCTCTTTTCGTACTCGGCGTTGGCTTCGATGAGGGCGGCGCGCGTGTCCTCGCTCGCGCGGCTCGATGCGGATTGCTCACCCTTCGACCAGTCCGCGGCGGTGGCAGACACCATCGCGCCCGCCTGCTTTTCACCGATGCGCGGATGGTGCTCAAATGCCTCGAGCCAATCCGTCGAGTGCAGAGTCAGTGCGATTTCATCCGAGGTGGCGAGCAGCTTGTCTCTCGTGTGGAACGGCCGGTGCGACACCATTCCCGCCACCCACTTCGACGACCCACAACACGCCGCGAGCTTGAACGCCGCCTCGGCCTCCGGCATCGTGTCGAGCTGCGCGAGCGTCAGCGTCATTTCGCGATCACCGACGCGCGACGACCCAGGAGGCGCAGCCGCGCAACGCCGCCGTCTGGATAGATGTTGAGGCGCACATGCGTCGCTGGCGGAGATGCACTCGGCGCGAACTGATGACGCGCATGCGGCTGCAGCTTCGACTTGGGAACGATCTGAACCCAATCCGTGGCGGAGTCAGTCAGTGATTCCGTCGACGCATCGGGCGCGAAGCAGCATTCGAGCATGCATGCATCCGGCGCATTGCCCTTGTAGTGATCGGTGTCGAGTTCCACCGACTCGACGACCCCCGTCTGCGCGAGACGAATGATCGTCCAGTCGTGACCCGGTCCGCGGCGGCGCTTCGTCTCCCAACCGTTGCCCATGTGGGTGGAGCGCCCAGGCATGATCAGGTTCTGGCGATGGCCGAAGAACATGTCGCTGCAGACGACGCTGTAGCCGCCGTTCTCGATGGCCGCGAGATCGAATGTCGCATCCGCATGTCGAAGGGACGTGACCTTCACGTCGCCATACACGCGAAGGCGGGCGACGCCACCATCCGGAAAGACGTTCAGCCGAAGGTGCGTAACGCGTTCGCCGTCGGCTATCTCGAAGTTGTTCTGCGAATCGCCTTGCAGCGGAGACGCGGGAAGCAACGTGCGCCATAGTGTCTTGTCGCTCGTCAACTCGTCGGGCGATGGCGTACCCTCCACCTCACAGCCCTCGATGCTCGCGCGTTCCGGGTAGTTGCCGCGAAAGAAGCTCGTGTCGATCACCGCACCCCGCACGATGCCCGGTGCGCCGAGGTGGACGATGGCCCAATCGTAGCCCGGTGTGCGGCGGCGGCGGGTTTCCCATCCGTCCATCCACTTGCCGCGTTCGGTGTACGCGCCTTCGCGCCACTCGGCCGGAGTGGGCTTGAGCAGCGCTTCCTTGGGCGCGAAGAACTCATCGTTCGCCGCAATGACAGTTCCACCCAGAGCCTCGGCGGCGAGGTCAACCAGTTCAGTGAAGTCGGTCATCGATGCGTGAGTGGAGCGATGCTTCAGCTGCGACGTCGACGACGATCAGCGATCGTCGTTCAAAAGACTGCCCGGCGTCTGAGTGGCAACGCGTCCGTCGAGGTAGACCTGGACGCCGTGGACGTACGTCGCCCGAACGAGTCCGGTTAGTGTATGTCCGCGATACGGCGTGAGTGAGTGACGATGATACAGCGTCATGTCGTCTACCGCGACCGTTGTTTCGGGATTCCAGATGACGATGTCAGCATCGAAGCCCGGCGCGAGCCGCCCCTTAGAATGGCTTAAGCCTGCAAGTTTGGCCGGCGCGGCCGACATCCACTCGGCAACTTGCTCGATCGACCCGCCGCGCGTCTGTGCTTCATGCCACACTGCCGGTAATCCGAGCTGAAGCGACGCGATTCCTCCCCACGCCTGGAAGAAGTCGCCGAGTGGCAGGTCCTTCATCGCTGGTGGACAGGGTGAGTGGTCCGACGCGACGAGTGATATCTGGCCGTCCAGGAGCCCGTTCCAGAGTGCGTGGCGCGTCGCGGCCGAACGAATCGGGGGCGCGCACTTGAGCTCGGTGGCTCCGTCGGCGATCTCCTCGGCGGAGAAGAACAGGTAGTGCGGACAGGTCTCGCACGTGATGCGTACGCCACGCGCTCGTGCGGCGGAGATGAGCGGGAGCGTGCGCGCCGACGACACGTGCACGATGTGAACGCGAGCACCAAACTCCTCGGCGAGACCAATGACGAGTGCGACGGCTTCTGTTTCCGCCAAGTCGGGCCGTGATGCGAGGTAGGTCGAGTAGTGTCTCGGATCGCCGCTCGGCATGGCGACGATGTGGTCGGGCAGCTCGGCGTGCACGAGGAGTGTGGCGTCGAGTGCGGCCAGGATGGGGAGCGCTTCGCGGAGGTCTGCTTCGCCGACGTTGGGGAATTCGTCGACGCCGGATGGAACGAGAAAGCACTTGAACAGTGTGACTCCGCCCGCGTGCAATGCGCGGAGCTCGCCCGCATTGCCCGGCACGACGCCGCCGATGAATCCGACGTTCACGGTGATGCGTCCGCGCGCTGAATCTTGCTTCGCGTGTAATGCGGCGACGGTGGTCGTCGCAGGGATGCTGTTCAGCGGCATGTCGAACAGCGTCGTGACTCCACCTGCAGCCGCAGCTCGGGTGGCACTGGTGAAGCCTTCCCATTCGGTGCGGCCTGGCTCGTTGACGTGGACGTGTGTGTCCACGAGCCCCGGCATGATGACGTCTTCGCCGAAGTCGGTGTCCGCCGGTGCATCGTGGTACGGCGTGATTGCCGAAATGACGCCGTTGCGGACGTGGACTGTGGCGGGGCGGAGGTTGCCATCGATGAGAACGCGGCGGCTTCTCAAGCTCTCTGTCATCGTCGCGTCATTCCGTCTCCGCCCAGAAGCGTTTGAGCAGGTTGCCAGCAACCTTGCGGCGATAGTCCGCGCTCGACCGGACGTCATCGATCGGCGTGATCTCGGACTCGAGCGTGTTCACGGCCTCGTCGATGCTCGCGCCTGCTGCCAGTGCCGCCTCCGTATGGGGAAGCCGGACTGTCGTTGCAGCTACGCTTCCGATCGCGATGCGCGGTGCGTCCGAGCGCACGGCGGCGATCACCAGCTTCGAGATCGCCTGCGCCGCGCGCGTTCCGACCTTTCGGAACCACTGCTTTCCCTCGAAAGCCTTGATCTCGATCGAGACAATCAGCTCGTCGCCACGCAGTACGGACGTGCGATAGCCCGTATAGAAGTTCGTGAATGGCACGCGTCGCTCGTCGCTCGCGCTGCGCAGCACGAGAATCGCGTCGGCAGCGGCGAGGACGGGAAGCGAATCGCCAGCCGGTGAGCCATTCGCGATGTTGCCGCCGATCGTGCCGCGATTCTGGATCTGCACGCCGCCGATCTGTGATGCGGCTTGCGCGAGCATTGGAAGCCGCGTCTGTACCGTTGCCGATTGCATGAGCGCAGTGAAGTTCGTCCCCGCACCGATGACGAGCATGTCGTCACGCACATCGATGCCGCGCAGCTCTTCGATCCGCGTGATGTCGATGAATCGTTGCGACGACAGAGTGCCGAAGTTGAGACCGACATAGAGATCGGTCGCCCCGGCGATGGGCACAAGCGGCGCATCGCGAAGCATCGAGAGGGCGTCGCCGAGTGTGCGTGGCGTCTCGATGGTGAGGGGCGAGACTACTGATCTCATTGTGGCTGCTGCGCTTTCTGAATTGCCCGGTAGATCGCCTCATAGCCCGTACAGCGACAGAGATTGCCCGCGAGCGCGACGCGGATCTCGTCGAGTGTCGCATCAACTGGTAACGTCGACGCCACCACGATCATGCCCGGCGTGCAGATACCGCACTGCGCGCCCGCTTCGTTCATGAAGTGATGCTGCAGGGCGTGGTCGTTGCCGAGCCCTTCGATCGTCTTCACGCTCGCGCCTTCGACCTGCGCGAACGGTACGAGACATGAGACGACGAGAACGCCGTTCACGAGCACGGTGCACGCGCCGCACTCTCCTTCGCCGCAGCCTTCCTTCGTTCCCGTGAGCTCGCACTCCTCGCGCAGCACGTCGAGCAGCCGCTTCATCGGATGCGCGGCGACGTCGACGGAGTTGTCGTTCAGCGTGAAGCGCATGCGCTCAGGATGATTTCTGGAGTGGCGGGAATCTCGCGCACGTCGATGCCGAGGTGGCGGATGGCGTTGATGACGGCAGGCGCAGGTCCGTCGATGGGCAATTCGCCAAGCCCTTTCGCGCCGAACGGGCCGTCCTCGTATGGGTTCTCGAGGATAGCGATGTCCATCTCCGGCGTGTCGAGCGTGGTGGGAATCGTGTAGTTCGTGAGCGACGCGTTGTTCATGCCGCCGTTGCTCATCACGACCTTCTCCAGCAGCGCGAAGCCGAGTCCCTGCGCGGTGCCGCCTTCGATCTGTCCGCGCGCCAGGCCAGGATGAATCGCCTTTCCGAACTCCTGTACTGCGGTGAGCTTGATCGGCCGCACCTCATATGTGTCGCGGTCGATCTCTACTTCGGCGACGTCGCAGCCCCAGGCGTACGTCGCGTAGGCGTCGCCGCTGTACGTGTCGTCGTTCCACTGGATCCACGCTGGCGGCTCGTGCTCCTTGAGGATCTCGAGTGCACCGTACTTCTCGAAGTACTCCGCCGGCGTGAGGACGCCGAGCCTCTCCTTCATCTCTTCGGCGCATCGCTGCAGGATACGGCCGACGACCATGCAGGTGCGCGAGGCGACAGTCGGTCCGCTGTCGGGCACGCGCTGCGTGTCGGGTTGTGCGACTTCTATCTGCTCATAGGGCACGTTGAGCGAATCAGCCACGATCTGCGCATGCATTGTGCGCGTGCCCTGCCCGATCTCCGTGCTCGACACGAGAATGCGGACGCCGGTCTTCGTCAACTCGAGCTTGGCCTTGGACGCGAGACGCAGCTCGCCGCTACCTGTAAAGCCTGAGCCGTGATAGAAAAGCGCCAGCCCGATGCCGCGATTGGTGCCTTTGTATTCGGCGCTCTTGCGGTGGAAGTCGGAACGACGCACCGCTTCGCGCAGCACTTCGAGTGCGCTGCAGTCGCCGGTGAGCACCTGACCCGTAGCCGTGGTGTCGCCGGGCACTAGTGCATTGTGCTCGCGGAAGGCAACGGGATCCATGCCGACCGCTTCGGCGACGCGATCGATGTGAGCTTCGACGGCGAACAACGTCTGCGGCGCACCGAAACCGCGGAACGCACCGTTGGGTGGCGTGTTCGTGAACATCGCCTTGCCGCGGATGCGCGTGTTTTCGCAGCGGTACGGGCCGGCGGCGTGGATGCCGCCGCGCGACATCACCACTGGGCTCAGCGTGATGTATGCGCCGCCGTCGAGGATGATGTCAATGTCCATGGCGACGAGCGTTCCATCGCGCTTCACACCGGTGCGGTGACGCACGATGGACGGATGCCGCTTGGTCGTGGCGATCATGTCCTCGGTGCGATCGTAGATGATCTTTACCGGACGGCCGGACTTGAGTGCTAGCAGCGTCGCGTGTCCGGCGATCATCGACGGGTATTCTTCTTTTCCTCCGAAACCGCCGCCGGTCTCCGTCTGCACGACGCGAACGTAGGCGTCCTTGCCGAGCAGGGACTTCAGCGCCTTGTGGACGTAGAAGGGGCATTGGATGGAGCCGTGCACGGCGATGCCGCCGTTCTCCGGATCGGCGATTATGCCGTTCGGTTCGATATAGACGTGTTCCTGATGGCCCGTGCGGTAGGTGCCTTCGACGATTACGTCAGCAGTGGCGAATCCAGCCTCGACGTTTCCTTTGTCGATGGCGAGCGACTTGAGGATCGTGGTCGAGTGTTCGGGATCGAACTCGGGGGCAAGCTCCTCGTATTCGATGACGACGTTGGCGCTCAGGAGCTTTTCGCGATCTTCGTGCGCCAGGAGCAGAATCGGCTCGGCGAGATGTCGGACTTCCGTCTCGACGAGGAAGGGTTGGTCGTCCTCGATGAGCGCGACGATGTTGTGGCCCGCCGCGGGAATGTCGCGGTGGTCGACGATGGTGAAGCCCGTCGGATCGAAGTCGAGGCGGATGCTTGTGATGCGTCCGCGCGGGATGGTCGAGCGAATCGTGCGCCCGTGGAGCATGCGGGGAAAGACGAGATCGTCGGCGTATTTGGTCGCGCCGGTGGCCTTGCCGATCCCGTCCTTTCGCGCAACGCTGGTTCCGACCGCGGGCATGCGAGTGTTCCTGGGCTACGGTGCTCGAACATGCTTCGCGGGGAGGTTGGGCGTCAACTGCGTTGTCGGGCATGGATGGTGGTGTGGTCGGTCGCCCGCATTCGTTCCGCCGGCGGACTTCGCGCTCAAGCCACTCTAACCAACGACGCTTCGCTGAGCGCGCTCAGACACCGGCTCCACGAACGCGTGCTCCCCCTCCAACCTGTCGTCCCGACAGAAGTGCGCAGCGCGACCAATGGACCTGCTCTTCCGTAGTGATTCGCCGTACGTCAGCATAGCTTCCTGCCCATGGCCCAAATCGCAGTACACGTCGACTACCCAGCGTGGGTAAACGAGATCGTCGACTGGAACAAGACCTACGCGACCGACGAGGAGAGGATGCGCCTCGCCATCGCCATCTCGAGCGAGAATGTCGAGCGCGAGACCGGCGGACCATTCGGCGCGGCCATCTTCGAAGGTGCGAGCGGCAAGCTCGTTGCGGTCGGCATGAACAGCGTCGTCCGTCTCAACAATTGCACGCTCCACGGCGAGATGGTCGCATTCATGATGGCGAATCAACGGCTCGGGTCGTTTACACTCGGCGCCGCCGGCATGCCCGCTCATGAGCTGTTCACATCCTGCGAGCCGTGCGCCATGTGTCTCGGCGCCACGCTCTGGAGTGGCGTCAGGCGCGTCGTGTACGGGGCGGGACGTGAGGATGCATCGCGCCTCAACTTCGAGGAAGGACCGGTCTTCCCCGCGTCGTACAAGTATCTCGAGGATCGCGGCATTACCATCGTGCGCGATGTATTGCGTCCCGAAGCGCGAGCGGTGCTCGAGCGCTATCGGATCAAGAGCGGAAAGATCTACAACGGATGAGGACGATGCCTGCTGCTGGAACTGTCGAAGCATTGAGAGCCGCCAACCTCGCCTTCGCGGCGCGCTACCCTGGCGAAGCGGGCTCACGCCAGCCGGTGCATACCGTCTACGGCGGTGCGCAGTTGTTCACTCCCGATGCTGCGCGCAAGCTCGGCGACGTCGCCATGCGTGCACTCCGCGAATACGCGCCGGATGCGAAGACACTCGGCAAGGCGGTCGGCATCGAGAATCATTCCGCGCTCGCGAAGATTCACGAGCGCGTCGTCGACAAGCTGCAGCGCGAACCGGTCGAAGACTTCCGTATCGACTTCGAGGACGGATACGGCAATCGGCCCGACGCCGAAGAGGATGGACATGCGGAAGCTGTCGCCGAAGCGCTTGCGATCGGCATGAAGCAAGGCTCGCTGCCGCCGTTCATCGGCATGCGCATCAAGCCGCTCAACGAAGAACTCCGCGTGCGGTCGATGCGGACGCTCGAGATCGTGCTCACCGAACTGGTGAAGCGCGCGGGCAAGCTGCCGGAGAACTTCGTCGTCACCGTGCCGAAGGTGGTGATCATCGAGCAACTCGAGTTCATCGTGGCCGAACTCGCTCGCCTCGAGAGGTCGTTGAACCTGATGGACGGCACCCTCAAGTTCGAGGTGATGGTCGAGACCCCGCAGATCGTCCTCGATCATGAAGGCCGCTCACTACTGCCGCGCATTCCTGCGGTGTCGCAGGGCAGACTCACCGGCGCGCACTTCGGTACGTACGACTACACGGCGGGCGTGAACATCACCGCGGCGCACCAGCGCATGCGTCACCCCGCGTGCGACTTCGCGAAGGACGTGATGCAGGTGTCGCTCGCGGGCACGGGAATCTGGCTCTCCGACGGCTCCACGACGGTGATGCCGGTGCCGATCCATCGTCCCCGTGAGGGCGCGGAACTCTCCACGCGTCAGGAGGAGGGAAATCGCGCGAGCGTGCACGCCGCGTGGAAGCTGCACTTCGACGACATCACGCATTCGCTCGTCGGCGGATTCTATCAGGGATGGGATCTACATCCCGCGCAACTGGTGACGCGCTATGCCGCGCTCTATGCCTTCTTCCTCGACGGCATCGATGCCGCGGCGGCGCGGCTGTCCAACTTTGTCAACAAGGCCGCGCAGGCGACGCTCGTCGGCGACGTATTCGACGACGCGGCGACGGGCCAGGGTCTGCTGAACTTCTTCCTCCGCGGCGTGAACTCTGGCGCGATCACCGAGGAGGAAGCGCTCGCGATGACGGGACTCTCGCTCGATGAGCTGCGCGGGCGATCGTTTGTGAAGATCCTGAAGAATCGCGCGCGCTGAACGCTCTGATTGTCGCGGCAGTGATGCCGTTTGTGCTCCCTGTACAGATCGGAGATTAGGAAGAAGCGATTGAACGGAGTGAACGGATTGAACGGAGAAGGCAGAAAAACAAGGTCTGCTCGCGCTGTACCGCAGGCTCCGTTCAATCCGTCGATTTCGTTTAATCACTGTTCAAGAAATCTCCGATACGTCCCGAGGCCGTTCACGCTTTCTTATTGCCGCGCTACACTTTCCAAGGCCGCCGATACTCGCGCTCGAGGTAGCGAGAAGCGTCACGATCGCCGACGATCTTCTCGTCCTTCGCATCCCACTCGATACGGCGACCCGTGCGATACGCGATGTTGCCGAGTAGGGCCGTCGTCGTCGAGCGATGCCCGATCTCGATCTCTGAGACAGGCGCCTTCCGCGACTTGATGCAGTCGAGGAAATCGATCATGTGATCCTGGTGGTGTTGGTTGCTGTTCTCAACCTGCAGCCACTGCGTTCGGTCGACGGTCGTCGTGCCTGTCCTACTCTTCTCGGGGATGATCTCGAAGCCCTGACGATCGACGAACAGCGTGCCGTCGGTACCGTGGAAGAGAATGCCATTCGACTTGCCGCTGATCGCGCCCGCGTTCGCCGTGCGGTTCTCGTACGTGCAGATGAATCCGGGATACTGAAAGCTTGCGAGGAGCGTATCCGGAGTCTCGCGGTCGTCCTGCAGCGCGAACTTGCCGCCCATCGCACTGATGGAGTTCGGAGCGTCCACGCCCATGACGAGCTGCACGATGTCGAGCCAATGCACGCCCCAGTCGGTCATCATGCCGCCGGCGTAGTCCCAGAACCAACGGAAGCTCGACCAACGCACGGGATCGACACCGAAGCGATGCGCATTGAATGGTCGCTGCGGTGCGGGTCCGAGCCACATGTCCCAATCGAGACCGGGTGGTGCTGCGGAGTCGGAAGCGATGCCGATTCCGTCGGGGGATTCATTGCCGAAGTTCCAGCTCCGCACCTGCGTGACCTTGCCGATTCTCCCGCCCTTCACCAACTCGGCGACCTGTTGAAAGTGTTTGCCGGAGCGCTGCTGCGTTCCTGCCTGCACGATGCGCGAATGCTTTCGCGCAGCCTCCACCATCTTCCGCCCTTCGCCGATGGCGACGCTGATCGGCTTCTCGACATAGACGTCCTTCCCCGCTTCACACGCGAGAATCGTCTGCGCCGCGTGCCAGTGATCCGGCGTCGCGATGATCACTGCGTCGATGTCCTTGCGATCGAGCACGCGACGGAAGTCGCCGTACTGCTCGGCCTTCGGCGCCATCGCGGCACCCTTCGCCAGGTTGGGCTGAAAGACGTCGCACACGGCGGCGACGTCGACATCGGGACGACGCATCGCATTGCCAAGATCGCCGAGTCCTTGGCGGCCAGCCCCGATGAGCGCGATGGTGATGCGATCGTTCGCACCGCGAATTCGCTCGTCGCGTCGCGCGGGCTGAACGACGAACCGGCCGGCGACCATGCCGGCGGCGCCCCATCTCACGAACTCTCGGCGGTCCATGTTCGCGTCGCCCATCGTGGAATCTCCGTTGATGTGAGTCTAGGGCCGCACGTCGCCCCGTAGTCGTCCTGCCGCATCGATGGAATCATAGACCGCTCGACGCAACGCACTCTTCGCGACGACCCGCGGTCCAAGCTCCATGTACGCATCGGTCGTCGCGTCGTACACAGGCCAGTTCGGACGCTTGCCGTTGTTCGGATTTCCGGTGGCAGCGAACGAGAACCAGTAGTCGCTCATCGCATCTGCAAGCGCAGCATCGTACGACGTGCTTCCTGCCGACGCGATGACCGGCCGCGGAATGCCAAATGAGAACGTGATGTCCGCACTGTGATACGCACCGCGCTTCTTGTTCACGCTGTCGTCGCCGACACGCGTGAACAGGTACAGATAGGCTGGCACACGCTGCGCCGTCACCAGTCGCGTGAACGCGCGCGCCGACGCATACGCCGCATCGCCCTCGTCCCCCGTCGCGCCGACGATGACCGGAACGATGTTCGCGGTGCCGCGCACAAGCGCCGAATCCACGCCCAACGGCAACACCCAGCCATCGCGAACCAATCTCGGATTGAACACGAAATTAAAGCCGCTTTTGCCATCTGACGGACGTGAAGCGCGCATCAGTGAATCGGTCGGAATGGCACGCAGCCGAGCGATGGTGGCGACATCCACGGTCGGCGCTCCCACGAGAGTCGCGAAGCGAACACCCTCGGCGTAGACGAAATCCTTGCTTCGCAAGCTGCCAATGGCGTTGCCGCTCTGCAGGATCGCGCGATGAAACAGGCCCTTGGCCAGTGGCGATGCCATCAGCGATCCCACGCTACTTCCTCCGGCGGACTCACCGAAGATCATGACGCGCGATGGATCACCTCCGAACTGTGCGATGTTGTCACGCACCCACTTGAGCGCGGCGATCTGATCGAGAATGGCATAGTTGCCGGCGGACGCATTCGGCGACTCGGCTGCCAGCGCCGGATGTGCGAAGAAACCAAATACGCCGAGTCGATAGTTGAGCGTCACGACGACAGCGCCCTTCTGCGCGAGGTGCGCACCGTAGTGCCGAGCTTCATCGCCGAAGCCGGCGTTGTAGCCACCACCATAAATCCAGACCATCACCGGCTTCCTGGTCGCCGAGTTGAGGTCCGTCGTCCAGACGTTGAGGTAGAGGCAGTCCTCGGAGATGCCCGCGGCGAATGGATCGATGTCGCTGTAGATCTGGTCCTGCACGCAGTTCTTGCCGAGTCGATTGGCGGCGCGCGTGCCGGACCAGTGCGCGGCGGGCATCGGCGGACGCCAGCGAAGGTCTCCAACCGGCGGCGCGGCGTACGGGATGCCGCGGAAGACCAGCACGCCACTCGAGTCGACAGCGCCTGACAGCGCTCCAGCATCCGTGGTGACGGTTAGTCCCTTCGATGTAACTCCACCGGCAATCGACGGGTTTTTCGAGCATGCCGCGAGCGCGGCGCAGACAATGGCAATCCGGGTCAAGCGCATCATCATGGCTGCCTTTGGATAGGACGACAGAAGAGCAGGTCCCTCGGCTTCGTTCGGGACGACAATTCCTGCGATGGAAATTCGCTCCGCAATTGGAAACCGAAAGAGGACAACCGACGTAATCGTCGTCGACAGCGCATCCCGGAACCGGTACATTCGTTCCCCCATGACCACGCCCGCCGACCTCTCGAAGCTTCGCATCAATCGCGACGCGCCTTCTGTCCCCGAGAAGCGGGCGCTTACACGCAACCTGATCCTGTTCGTCGTCGCGCTGATAGTTGTCGCGGCGAGCGTCGCCATGGTGAAAGCACGCTCCGGGCCGCAGGTACAGGTGGTGACGGTCAGCGCGACCGGCGGCGGCAGCGCATCCAGCGCCGGCGCCACGAGCGTCACCGCGAATGGCTATGTCGTCGCCCGTACAAAGGCGTCCGTCTCCGCCAAGACCGCCGGACGTCTCGCCTACCTCGGCGTCAGCGAAGGTTCGATCGTAACGAAGGGTCAGATCATCGCCCGGCTCGACAATGCCGACTATGCCGCCGCCGTCTCGCAGGCGCAGGCGAACATCGCGTCGGCCGACGCGAGCGTCATCGAGGCACGCTCCGACCATGAACAGCTCGTGCGCGACGCCGCTCGCATTCGCGACATCCGAACGAAGAACGCCAATCTCATCTCGCAACAGGACCTCGAGACGGCGACGAGTCGCGCGGCGCAGGCAGAAGCGCGGCTCACCGCCGCACAGGCTCGCAAGCGTTCGGCTGAAGCCGGGTTGAACATGGCCGAGGCGAGCAACGACAACACGATCATCCGTGCACCATTTTCGGGGACGGTGCTGCGCAAGGACGCGGAAGTTGGCGAGGTGGTCGCGCCGTCGGTGGGCGGTGGCCTGACGCGCGGCGCGGTCGTCACACTGGCCGATCTGCAGACACTTGAAGTGGAAGTCGACGTCAACGAGGCGTACATCGCGCGCATTCGGAGCGCGGCGCCGGCGCGTATCACGCTCGATGCGTATCCCGACACGTCCTTCCGCGGACTCGTGCGCCAAGTGGTGCCGACGGCCGACCGCCAGCGCGCGACGGTGCAGGTGAAGGTGTCCATTCTCGATCACGATGCGCGCATTCTCCCCGAGATGGGCGCGAAGGTGGATTTCCTCCAGGACGAGAAGGCACTCGCAACGGGCGCAACGCCGAAGATGGCGCTTCGCGTTCCCACGGCGGCGGTGAAGACCGACGCTGGTGCGAGCGTGGTGTGGATCGTTCGCGACGGCAAACTCCTTCGACGCGTCGTGCAGACCGGACCGGTGAGCGCCGGTTTCCTCGAGGTCCGTTCGGGGCTGAACGGCGGAGAGCAGCTGCTCGTCGGCGGTGTCGATGCGCCGACTGAAGGTATGAAGGTGAAGGTCCCCTAACCCACCCGACCATGGCTCTCGTCGAAATCAGGGACGTCTACAAGTCGTTCAAGCGCGAAGCGCAGACCGTCGACGTCTATGCCGGCCTCACGATCGATTTCGAGGAAGGCAGCTATACGGCGCTGATGGGACCGTCGGGCTCGGGGAAGTCGACCTTGCTCAATCTCGTCGCGGGCCTCGACAAGCCGACGAGCGGCAGCGTGCGCGTCGCAGGAGCCGAAGTGAGCAGGATGACGGCCTCGCAGCTCGCTGACTGGAGAGCGCGGACCATCGGGTTCGTCTTCCAGTCGTACAACCTGCTGCCAGTGCTCACGGCACATCAGAACGTCGAGCTGCCGCTGCTGCTGACGAATCTCAACAAGAAGGATCGCGCCGAGCGAACTGCAATTGCGTTGGGAGTGGTTGGCCTCAGCGATCGTCTCGATCACTTTCCTCGCCAGCTCTCGGGCGGGCAGGAGCAGCGCGTCGCCATTGCGCGCGCCATAGTCGCGGATCCGACGCTCATCCTCCTCGACGAGCCCACCGGTCAGCTCGACGCGAAGAGCTCGGAGGAAGTGCTGGAGTTGCTGCGTCGCCTGAATGAAGAGTTCCACAAGACGATCATGATCGTGACGCACGATGCAAAGGCCGCCGAGAATGCCAAGACGGTTTTGCATCTGGAAAAGGGAGTGTTGCTCGAGCGCGAAGGGGTGAAGGCGGGCGGCGGTATCGGCGCCAGCAGTGGCGTGGGGGTGACACGATGAAATTCCTCCCGCTCGTCATCGCGAATCTCAAGCGGCACAAGCTGCGCACCATTCTCACGATCTGCAGTGTGGCGCTCGCGCTTTTCCTCTTCGCATCGCTGCGAACAGTGACGACGACGCTCAGCGCGGGCTCGGAGGTGAGCAGCGCGCAGCGCGTGATCGTCCAGAATTCGACGGCATTTGTCATCCCGCTGCCGATGAGCTATGCGAACCGGCTGTCGTCGGTTCCGCACGTGCAGTCGGTGACGTGGGCGAACTGGTTCGGTGGCAAGTATGGCGACGGCAAGAAGTTTTTCGCGCAGTTCGCCATCGACCCCGCGACGTATCTGGGGATGTATCCGGAGTATCAGATTCCCGAAGATCAGAAGCAGGCGTTCCTCAAGGAGCGCGCGTCGGCACTCATCGGTGAGGGACTGGCGCGCTCATTCGGCTGGAAGGTCGGCGACAACGTGACGCTGCAGGGCACGATCTTCCCCGGCGACTGGACCTTCACGATTCGCGGTATCTACCACCCGACGCTGAAGGAGTATGGCGACGATCAGTTCATGTTCCACTACGACTACCTGTACGAGAAGTATCCCGATCGCGTCACCCCAGGTTGGTACATCCTGAAGATCGACGATCCGGCCGCGGCACCGGCGGTCATGAAGACCATCGACGACCAGTTTCGCAATTCGAACGCACCGACGAAAACCGGAACGGAGAAAGCCTTCGCCGCCGGATTCGCGAGCATGTGGGGCAACGTGAAGTTGCTGATGAGCACCATCGGCATGGCGGTCGTGTTCGCGATTCTTCTCGTCACCGCGAACGCGATGATGATGAACCAGCGCGAGCGGACGTCCGAAGTCGCCGTGATGAAGACGGTTGGTTTTTCGGATCGCCGAGTGTTCGGTCTGGTCATCATCGAGGCGGCGGTCATCTCGCTCACTGGATCCGTGCTCGGGCTCGGTGCAGCGACGCTGCTGCCGATCGTCACTGGATTCGGTGAAGGCGGATTCCTTCCGGGCTTTCACGTCACCGGCGGCACGTTGGTCATCGGCGCGACGGTGGCGCTGCTGCTCACGGTAGCGAGTGGGATCTTCCCGGCATGGCAGGCCGCGAAACTTCCTGTCGTACAGGCGCTGCGGAGGGTCGAATGAAGATCCCGCTCATCTACAACATCCGGAGCGTGAGACAGCGTCCCGTCTCGACGGCGCTCACCGCGCTCGGCATCGGCCTGGTCGTCGCTGTGTTCGTCGCCATGCTGGCGCTGGCGAACGGCTTCGTCGCAGCACTCGTGCAAACCGGCTCCGCGGACAACGTCCTCCTGCTGCGTCGTGGCGCCGACAGTGAGATGTCGAGCGGTATTCCGCGTGAGGCGGTGAGCATCATCTCCGCATCGCCGCACATTGCCGTGGGGCCGGACGGCAAGCCGATGATCAGCCCCGAGACGTACATCGTCATCAACCTGCAGCGACCCGGCGGCGACGCGTATTCCGTCGCGAACGTCGTTGCGCGCGGCGTGTCGGACAAGGCGTTCGACGTCCGCCACAACATCAAGGTGATCGAGGGACGTCGCTTCGCGTCCGGCCAGAGCGAGATCTGTGTGGGCTCCAAGCTGCAGGGCCGCTTCGCCAATGTGGCCGTCGGCAACGTTCTTCGCTTCGCGAACCGCGACTGGAATGTCGTGTGTCGCTTCACGGCGGACGGCTCGAGCTTCGAGTCGGAGATCTGGGGCGAGAACGAGCAGTTCCAGAACGTCTTTCGCGGACAAGGCTTTCAGGACGTCGCCTTCCGGCTCAAGGATCCGGCGTCGTTCGACGAGGCGAAGCGCGCGTTCCTTGCCGACCAGCGCATCCAGATCGACGCACACCGCGAATCCGAGTTCTACGCGAGCCAGTCCGAGTTGCTCGGCAACATCCTCCGCTTTCTCGCGATCATGATCACGAGCATCATGGCGGTTGGTGCGGTGTTCGGCGCGGTCAATACGATGTACGCCGCGGTGAGCTCACGCACACCAGAGATCGCCGTGCTGCTGACACTCGGCTTCCATCCGCGTAGCGTGCTCGCGAGTTTCCTCGCGGAGTCGGCGGTAATTGCCTTCCTCGGCGGGTTGATCGGGTGTCTGTTGGCGCTGCCGATCAACGGCGTGGTCACGAGTACGACGAACTGGGCGAGCTTCAGCGAGATCGCGTTCGCGTTCCGCGTGACGCCTCAGTTGTTGCTGGCGGGTATCGTATTCGCGGTCGTGATGGGCGTCGTCGGTGGCTTCTTTCCCGCTCGGCGCGCCTCGAAGCTGCCTGTGATTCAGGCACTGCGGTGATGATTCTCGTCGCCGGTCCGTATCGTTCCGGCA
>JAQBPV010000459.1 GCA_028287345.1 Gemmatimonadota bacterium | reverse complement strand
GCCGATGATTTCGATCGTGCGCAACAGATCGCCGCTGCCATGAGTGCATCATATGCTGGTCAGGGCATCGAGTGTACAACTACCGTCACCGAGATCGACATGGATGGAACCATCGTGAGGCCATTGTGAGCGAGTCACGTCCCGTCGCAAAACGTTCACCCGGCAACTCGACGATTAGCGTGCGCTGTGCAGACTGCACGAACGTCCTTCCGCTCGATACGCCGCAGTCCACGTGTGTGAAGTGCGGCGGGTTGCTGCTCGTCGAGCATTTGCGCAGCGAGAGCGGTGCGGAGCTGCGCGCACTGTTCGATGGTCGCGCCGCGATGGTCGGACAGACGACATCTGCACTCGAGCGATCGGGCGTGTGGCGTTTTCGCGAGATCGTGCTCCCGGCGACCGAGGACGAAATGGTGAGTCACCCCGAGGGAAATACGCCGCTGCTCGCACGTGATGCGGTGTCGAAGTACGCGGGAGTGGACTCGCTGTTCATGAAGCACGAGGGGCACAACCCCACAGGTTCGTTCAAGGATCGCGGCATGACGGCGGCGGTCACGCAAGCTCGGCGCATCGGTGCTCGCGCGGTGGCGTGTGCGTCCACGGGCAACACGTCGGCGTCGCTCAGCGCATATGCGTCGCAGGCGGGAATTCCGTCGTTCGTGTTCGTGCCGGAGGGCAACGTGGCGTCGGGGAAGCTCGCGCAGACGGTGGCGTATGGTGCGCGCACGCTGCAGATCCAGGGCGACTTCGACGTCTGTCTTCGCCTCGCACGTGAGGCGAGCGACAAGCTTGGCGTCTATCTCGTGAACTCGGTGAATCCGTTCCGCATCGAGGGACAGAAGACGATCGTGCTCGAGATGCTGCAGCAGCTCGGGTGGAATGCACCGGACTGGATCGCGTTGCCGGCGGGCAACCTCGGCAACACGTCCGCGTTCGGGAAGGCGTTGGCGGAGGCGCACAGCTTTGGGCTGATCGATCGTGTGCCTCGGCTGTTGGCTGTACAGGCGTCGGGAGCAGCGCCGTTCGCGCAGGGATTCGCCGAGCATTTTGCATCGCGCATAAAAGTGCATGCGGAGACGCGGGCGACGGCGATCAAGATCGGCGATCCGGCATCATGGGATCGCGCGGTGCGCGCCATTGCTGCCACTGACGGCGTGGTGGAGTCGGTGACTGACGAGGAAATATTTGCCGCGAAGGCAGTGATCGACAAGTGCGGCGTGGGCTGCGAACCGGCGAGTGCGGCAAGCGTGGCAGGTGTACGTGCGCTCGCAACTCGCGGAATCATCAAGCGTGGCGAGCGCGTGGTTGCGGTGCTGACTGGCCACCTGCTGAAGGATCCGGGAACAGCGGAGAGTGCGTCTTCGGGTCAGGCCAAGGCGTTGACGACGGATGAAGCGCTGAGGTACGTCGCAGAGGTTATTGGCGTCTAGGAAGAGACCCAATGGCGTGCTCTAACGGCGGTGTTTCACGGCACCCAATCGGCGATGAACAAATTCGTCTCCCCCGCCTTCGCATCATTGCGATTCGACGCCCATACCAGATGCTTGCCGTCAGGGCTGAACATCGGAAAACCGTCGAACGTGTCCTGCGTCGTGATTTGCTCCAGGCCCGTTCCGTCGAGATTGATGAGGAACAGATCGAAATTGCCGCTGCGCGGCTGCTTGTAGTTCGACGAGAAGATCAGGCGCTTGCCGTCCGTCGTCCATGACGGCCCGAAGTTCGCGCCGCCGAGTTGCGTGATCTGGCGCTGATCGCTGCCGTCGGGGTTCATGACCCACAACTCCATGCGGTTCGGACGCACGAGCCGTTGCGCGAGAAGCTCGCGATACGTCGTGAGCGCGCTGTCCACCGGATGCCAAGCACGATAGACGATCTTCGTGCCGTCAGGCGACCACCACGGACCACCGTCGTAACCCGGTGTCGTCGTGAGGCGGCGGATGTCGCTGCCGTCGACGTTCATGGTGTAGATGTCGAGATCACCGTCCTTGAGCGACGTGAAGACGATTCGCTTTCCATCGGGCGACACGACTGCTTCCGCCGTGTACACGCCATAGTTGGTGAGACGACGCAGGTCATCGCCGTTGGGCTTCGCCGTGTAGATGTCGAACGGGTCGAGGCCCCACACATAGCCCTTGGACGGATCAGGCTTCACGGGACACTCGCGCTGCTCGGCGTGTGATGAGCCGAAGAGAATGCGCTGATCGTTGGCGAAGAAGAAGCCGCAGGTCGTCTTGCCCGTGCCATTCGACACACGGTGCAACCCTGAGCCATCGATGTTCATGATGTACTCCTGATCGCAGCTCCGCCCGTCGCGCGTACTCTGAAAAATCAGGCGATGGCCATCAGCGCTGAAGTACGCCTCCGCATTCTCGCCGCCGTTGGTGAGTTGGCGGAGATTCGCGAGATGCCGCTCGCCAGGAGCAGGTGCGATGGTCATCACGCCTGCGGAACTGCCGCGAGCGCAGGAGAGTGCCGCGGCGACGATGCCAGCGGCCAGAACGACGGAGAGGAATGGGCGCATACTAGGAGCAAATGTAAAACGGGCGCCCCGATTGAGGGACGCCCGTTCTGCTTGACCATCGAATTCGATCAGGGCTGCTTCTTCACAACCGTCTGACCCTGCGCCGCCGTCTGGTTCGCCGACGGTAACTTCGTATCTGTCGCCTTGGTCTGTGACGCCGCAGCGAGCGTGAAGAGATCCTTCTGCGTGGTGCCCTTTTCCATCAGCTCCACCGCCTTGCGGAGCGGCGCATCGAAGGGAAGATCGCGGCGCTTGGCCGTCGAGTCGCCACCGGCAAACCGCGCAACGCGCTGCTCGAGGAGACGATCGACGTAGCGCGCCGCCGCGTCGTACTGTGCACGGTCGAGCGTGACGCCCTTGGCCGTCAGGCGGCGGAACAGCTCATCGCGCCACTGCGGCTGCGTGGTGAAGCTCTTGTTCGCGCCACGTGAAAGCTCGAGCGCGTAATCGGCGAGCGTGACGTAGACGTCCTGCGACTTCGGCGCGAACGCCTTGGCCAGCGTCTGTTCGGCGGTCGTCAGCGTGTCATCGCGCACGAGCACGTCCGGCGCAACACCGCCACCGCCGTACACGATGCGTCCCGCATCCGAGCGATATGCCGGACGGGCCTTCTTCTTCGCTTCCGTCTCGAGCGAATCAGGTGCGACTTCGACGAACCGACCATTCTCGAACTTGCGCTCGCGCTGAATGCTGCGGCCACTCGGCGTATACCACTTGGCCGTGGTGATCTTCAGCGCGTAGCCACCGTCGAGCGGAAAGAGCGTCTGCACGAGACCCTTGCCGAAGCTCGTCTGGCCGACGACGAGCGCGCGATCGTGATCTTGCAGCGCACCGGCGACGATCTCGCTGGCGGACGCCGTGTACTCGTCCGTCAGCACGCTGACGGGCAGCGTGGGGAATGCGGGGTTGCCGCGCGTGCCGAAGCTCTGCGTCTCGTTGGCACGCGAACGCACGCTCACGATCTCCTGCCCACTCTTGAGGAACAGGTTGGACATCGTGATGCTCTGGTCGAGGATGCCGCCAGGATTGCCGCGCATGTCGAGAATGACGCCCGTGATGCCTTCCTTCTGCAGGTTGGCAACGGCGGTCTTCACCTCTTCGGCGGCCGTCTCGTTGAAGCGCTGCACCGGGATGTAGCCGATCTTGTTGTCGAGCACGATCGCGAACGGCACGGCCGGAATGTGAATGACCTGGCGCGTGAACGTCGTCACGATCGGCTCGGCGACACCAGGGCGGCCGAACTTCACCGTGACCTTGGTGCCGGCGGTGCCGATGAGATAGTCGGAGACCTGTTGGGTCTTCCAACCGCGCGTGGAGAGCGAATCGACGAAGAGAATCTTGTCACCCTCGCGCACGCCGGCCCCTTCGGCAGGCGTATGCGGGAAGACCTTGCTGATCGTGATCGCGCCCTGCTGATCCTCGATCTGCATGCCGATGCCGGCGTACTTGCCGTTCGTCTGCTGTGAGAAGCTCGCGAGCTCCTTGGGCGAGAACAGCTCGCTGTACGGATCGTTGAGCTCCTTCACGAGCCCCTTTGCCGCCTTCTCGTAGAGCGCCGCGGCGCTCACGGTGTCGACGAAACGCTGGGAGACGAGATTGAGGACCTGATCCAGAACCTTCGCACCATCAGTGGTGGTGCGGCTCTGCATGAGGAAGCCCCCGGCGACGACCGGAAGCAACATGAACGCAAGAATGGCCGAGCGACGACGCATTTATGAACCTGCGGAAAGGGAAAGACGTCCTATTGTATACGACTTGAATGGCAGAGGGTTCCGCCGCAGAAGCGAAAACCGTTCAGCCGGACGCGTCCGTGCTCTCCGGGCTTTCGGGCTCACCCTGATCCCAGATCAATCGCCACGTCACATGGCGGCCTTGTCGAAAGCGCTTGCGGCTGAGTCGCAGTCCCTGCGGCGTCAGTAGCACCGTGTATGCCTCGCCGTCGATTTCGATCTCCCGCCTGAGAGGTTCCGTCAGCTTGGTGGTCATCTTCACTCCAGGGTGAAGTGCTCTGCGTCGAGTGCAGCTCTCAATCCCCGTGTCCAACTACAGACGACCAAGGTTCAGCTCGGTCGCGAACCTAGCATATAGTCGACGAACCATTCTCGCTGCTGTTGTCTGATGACGGCGTTGCGGAGGACGCCGGCGGCCACGAGCATATCGTGCGCCGGCTGCAGCACCCGCTGCAGGTGCGACGGATATCGCTGCGTGAGTGGAAGCTGCTCTGCGAGGCGGTCCAGCGCGATACGCCAGGTCAACCGCTCCTCCTCGCGCGCCACCTCGAGTAGTCGGTAGAGACGACGCGCCACCGGAGAACCCAGGCTCCAGTAGCACGGTCCCGACAGGCTCACGACATGGTTGGCGGCGAGGTTGTCGCGCATCACGGCGGAGATGATCACGCGCGCCACGCCCGGCTCTGCCGTTGCCATGCCGTTGAACAGCTGCAACTGCTCGCGGTCCACCGTGCGACGGCGCTCAACGGCCACCGCGGTGAGAATGCTGAAGCGGACGTCGCTCCGGCCTCCTGCCGACATGCTTTCGTAGACACCCGTCGATTCCAGCGTCGTCCGTTCGAGCCTTCCGAGCGCGCTGCGCAACTGCTCGTACGTGCGCCCATCCACGCGGCGCCCCATGGCGCGCAGGAACGAATGCAGCGTGAACGAGATGACGCCATCGGCCGGCTGGTCCGCTTCGGCATAGCGACGCAGCAGCTCGATGTAGACGTCCTGATCGAACGTGCCGGGCAGACGATCGCCGGGGCTTGGCAACACACGCCAGCGCCGGCCCTGCGCATCGGCGACGGCAATGGTGCCGTCTTCCGCCGAGTCGCTCAGGCGAAACAGCGGCAGCGCTTCCAGCGACCGATCGAGACGGATCGGCCGCGCTGCAGTCCGGCGCCGCGGGACCACGTTCATGCGGCCCGTTGCGTCAACGCACCGGGATGACCTGACCGTTCACCGCGCGAGCATCCTCTGAGCACAGCCATAACACCACCTTCGCGACGTCTTCCCGGGAAACGTAAGCCACATCGGGGCCCATAGCTGCAATGTTGGCCGCAGTGCGAATACTGGTGGGCGCGAGCGCATTTGCGCGAACGCCGTTTGACGCTTCCTCCTGTGCGACCGACTGCATCAGCGCAACGACCGCACTCTTCGATGCCGCATACGCCGAAACGCCCGCGGTGCGCCCGCCGGGAAGAATGGCTTCCGACGCGGCAAAGACCAGCGATCCCTTCGCCGTGCGCAGCAGCGGCAAGAACGCACGTGCGGTGAGATACGCGGTCGTCGCGTTCAGCGTGAACTGACGCGTCCAGACCGACAAGTCACTTTCGGCAACCGGTCCACTCCTGGCGAATCCGCCCGCGAGATGCACCACGGCCTGAACTCGGCCCCCAGTTGCTTCGCGCACGCGCTCGGCGAGCGCAGCGACCGCCGTTTCGTCGGTGAGGTCGGCGGCCAGTGCTGCCGCCCGACGCCCCGCCTTGACCAGTGCGTCGGCTCGTGCGTGCACGTCAGTGTCGTCGTGGCCGACGAGAAAGACGCGAGCGCCTCGTTCCGCGAATGCGCTCGCCACGGCCTCTCCTACCTGTCCTTCACGACCTACACCCGTAATCACGACACTGCGACCTGCGAAATCCATGCGTGTCTCCTGCGGAGCCGTGCACATCGGCGCACGTGGGCGACAACCGGGCTCGGCCTGTTGGCATGAAGTATGTGATAGCGAAGGAACAAATGCGAAAAATGCTCAGGGTCAAGCGCGTCGGCGTGGTGCTCGGAATTCTCCTCGTCGGCTCGCTGGCGCTGGTCGGCGTTCTGTCGATCACGCGCGGTACGCCGGTGAAGGCCGTCGTGAACATCGGGAACAAGAGCGGTCCACTCCCGCTCAGTGACTCGCTGTTCACGCAATCGGTCGAGCTGTATACCGGACTTCACCTCACGCGTGGAAACGCTGCACGGCAGATGCTGAACGGCGACGGCACCTATCAGCAGCTGTGGCGCGACCTCCGGTCGGCGAAGCACACCATCACCGTGCAGATGTACTACTCGCAGCCGGGCGCGGTGACTGACACCATGACGGTCATCCTGAAGGAGCGCGCCAAGGCTGGTGTGCGAGTGCTGTTCGTGTTGGACGCGTTCGGGTCGCAGAACCTGAAGCTGTCGTGGGCCGATAGCCTTCGCGCTGCTGGTGTCGAGGTCGGTCTCCTGCGGCAACTGCACTGGTACTCGTTACACAACGCGAGCGATCGATCGCACGTCCGAGTGGTCGTGGTCGATGGAGAGATCGGCTACACCGGAGGATTCGGGCTCGCCGACTACTGGCTGGGCAACGGAAAGGTGCAGGGTCAATGGCGGGAGACCAACGTGCGCTTCGAGGGTCCGTCGGTGATGGGCCTCCAGGCAGCATTTGCCGCCGCATGGGCCGAGTGCACCGGTGAGCTCATCCTCGGCGACACCTTCTTTCCGAAGAAGGCCTTCAACGATGTCGACGGCGGTGTGACTGCCGGTGTGTTCTTCGCTTCACCGACGACGGGAAGTACGCCGGCCGAGCGGTTCATCGCGCTGTCGATCGCGAGCTCGCGGCGCACGCTGTATGTCGCCAATTCGTATTTCGTGCCCGACGACGACTTCCGAAAGCTGTTGCTCGAGGCGCGCAAACGCGGCGTGGACGTACGCATCCTGACGGTGAGCAAGGAGACGGACGTGAAGACGACGCTGTGGGCTGGCCGCTCGCGCTATGAGCAGCTGCTCAATGGCGGCATTCGCGTCTACGAATACCAACCGTCGATGATGCATTCGAAGACGTTCATCGTCGACGGAGTCTGGGGCTCCATCGGTTCCATGAACTTCGACAACCGTTCGCTCGCGTTCAACAACGAGTCGAACTTCGTGTTCATGGACAAGGGGCTCGGTGGGCAGATGGACTCCACCTTCATGGATGACCTGACGCGCTCGAAGGAGATCACGCTACCCGAGTTTCAGCAGCGGCCGTGGTGGCACCATCTCATGGAGGGTGGTGCGTCGCTGCTTTCGCGCCTGCTCTAGCTGCTAGCGGATGTCGGCGCGCCCGAGTGCGGCGCGGACGGCTTCGCGCATGGCGAGGAGTGCTTCGTCGCGCGCTGCCGGTGCGTCGTCGCGCACGTGGATCTCGATGCCGTCCGCAACGGGCACGCGTCTCCAGCTGGCAGAGCGATCGTCATCCGTGTTGCGTACAGCGACGTCGGCCTGAGCGCCCAATGCCGGCGCCAGCGACGCGGCGACACGACGCTCGAGTGCGTCGCCGGTGACTTCCTTCATCTCGCCCTTGATCGTCTCCAGCGTGGCGCCTTCGCGCTGCCGGATCTTGATCGAGAGCAGCTGGAGGAGATGCCGGTAGTTGTAAGTGGCGGCAGTGCCCGCGCCTTCAGGACGGTCGAGCAGCCCGCTGGCGACGTAGAAGCGCACGGAGCGCGCGCTCGGTGCACTGCGGGCGGAGGCGTTGGTCGGCCGGATGCCGGCAGCGTCCACCAGAGCGGTGACGTGCGCCGCCAGGCCTCGCGCATTCCAGGGTGCGTGGCGCGAGTGCGCGCGCAGCAGCGCGACGGGAGATGGAGTCGGTTCCGGCATAGCGGCGGAAGATAACAGAAGCCTCTTCCCGGAGCGACGGGAATGGCACCGCTGGTCCTCACGTCGTCACCGCCGCCCCACACACTCACACGTCGACGTTTGGTACCAGCGGGCCAAACTCCCCCGCACAATTGCCTGCTATGCGCCCACTGCGACCGCGAGTGGCGTAATGGCCGTGGGCACTCCGACACTCGCCGCGACCTCGGCGATCTTCTCGAGCGCGATGGGCTTTTCGAGAAAGTGGGTAGCGCCGAGACGCCGCGAGGCGTCGCGGTTGTCGTCATCGGGATAGGCCGTGAGCGCGACCACGAATGCATCGGGCGACAGAACGCCAGCCGCCGCCATGACCTGAAGTCCGCCATCGCGCCGGCCGCCGAGACGGATGTCGGTGACGATGAGGTCGAACGACGACGTGGCGAGCATCGTCTTGGCTTCGGCGAGCGTGGCGGCGGACTGAAGCCGCGTACCCTCGACGTCGAACAGCTCGGTAAGCACGTCGCGGATGGACTGCTCGTCCTCGACGATC
>JAQBPV010000230.1 GCA_028287345.1 Gemmatimonadota bacterium | reverse complement strand
CGGCTGGCCAGAAGCGCGAACTGTCCGGGGTGAGCACTTCGTCGATGAGCCGGATGCTGCCGTCGCGGTCGCGCCCGAACTCGAACTTGGTATCGGCGATGATGATGCCTCGCGCCGACGCGAGATCTCGCCCGCGCGCGTACACGAGGCGGCTGAGCTGCTCGAGTGCGTTCGCGGTCTCCAGGCCAAGCAGCGCGCGCACCTGTGCGATGGTGATGTTCTCGTCGTGGCCACTCTCCGCCTTGGTCGCGGGCGAGAAGCGCGGCGGATCGAAGCGGTCACTCTCGACGAGACCTTCCGGAAGCGATTCGCCAGCGAGCGTGCCGCTGCTCCGATACTCCTTCCACGCCGAGCCGCTGAGATAACCGCGCACCACACACTCGACGGGAAAGACGTCGGTGCGACGACACAGCATGGCGCGGCCGGCGAGCGCGGACCGATGCATCGCGAGCGTGGGCACAGCGGCAATGATCTCGTCGGCCGTGGACGCAATCATGTGATGCGGCACGAGCTGCGCGAACTGCCGCAGCCACCACGCGGTCATCTGCGTGAGCACCGCGCCCTTGTATGGTACGCGCTCCTTCATCACGACGTCGAATGCGCTGACGCGATCGCTTGCAACGAGCAGCAACCGGTCAGCATCGACTACGTACACCTCGCGCACCTTGCCGCTGCGGAGCAGGGGCAGGGGAAGCTGGTCCGAGACGGTGGCCATCATACGCGAACCTCTTCGAGCACCGAGTCGTCCGCACCCGAGTCGGCGAGCAGCGGCTCTACGACTTCGGCGAGAAACTCGTCGACCTGCTGTGGCGCGCGTCCGACGAACCGACTGGGATCCATCGAGCTCTCGAGCTCTTCGCGCGAAATGCCGAACGCACTGTCCGCCGCGATGCGGTCGAGCAGATCATTGTGCTCCGCGCCGTCCTTGATCGCGCGCGCGGCGGCGATGCTGTACCCTCGGATGCGCTCGTGCGCGTCCTGACGATTGCCGCCGGTGCGCACCGCGCGAACGATCAATTCTTCCGTCGCCATGAAGGGCAGCTCATCCATCAATCTGCGACGAATGCGCGCCGGATGTACCTCAAGCCCTGACGCGATGTTCTCCATCAGGCTGAGAATGGCGTCCGTGGCAAGGAACGACTCCGGAATGGCGAGGCGCCGATTCGCACTGTCGTCCAGGGTGCGCTCGAAGAACTGGACGGAATGCGTCTGGTTCGCGTTGGGCTCGAGCGTGCCGACGAACCGCGCCAGCGACGCAATGCGCTCCGAGCGCATCGGGTTTCGCTTGTACGCCATGGCAGACGAGCCGATCTGGTCGCGCTCGAAAGGTTCCTCGATTTCACCAAACGCCTGCAGCATGCGGATGTCGGCGCTGAACTTGGCCGCACTCGCCGCCACACCGCTGACCACGCCCAGGACGTGCGCATCGAGCTTCCGCGAGTACGTCTGGCCGCTCACGGGGATCGAGTGCGAAAAGCCGATCGATGCCGTGACGAGCCGGTCGAGCTCGCGCACCTTGGCGTGGTCGCCTTCGAAGATCTCGAGGAAGCTCGCCTGCGTACCGGTCGTGCCCTTGACGCCCCGACAGGGCAGCGTCGCGATGCGATGCTCGAGGTCCGCCAGGTCGAGCACGAGATCCTGCATCCAGAGCGTCGCGCGCTTGCCTACGGTGGTCGGCTGCGCGGGCTGCAGGTGCGTGTAACCGAGCGTTGGCTCGGCGCGCCACTCGCGCGCGAAGGACGCGAGCGCGCGCAACACGCGCAACACCTTGCCGCGCAGCAGCGCGAGTCCGCGCCGCATGAGGATCAGGTCCGCATTGTCGGTGACGTACGCGCTCGTCGCACCGAGATGGATGAACTTGTGCGCGGCCGGCGCGACGTCGCCGAAGGCATGCACGTGAGCCATGACGTCGTGGCGGAAACGTCGCTCATACACCGCCACCGCAGCGAAGTCGATGTCGTCGAGGTGGCCGCGCATCTGCGCCAGCGCGTCGTCGGGGATGGGCACGCCGAGCCGCTGTTCGGCCTCTGCGAGGGCGAGCCACAGGCGGCGCCAGAGACCGTGGCGCATCTGCGGCGACCACAGCTCCAGCATTGCCTTGGAGGCGTACCGCTCGGCGAGCGGAGACGAATAGCGGTCGTGCGCCGTCATCGAATCACGAAATCGGTGGAGAACCACTGGCCATCGCGCTCGCAAATCAGGCGGATTGGACCCCGTCCCGCATAATAGTCGAGCGCGCGCGATGCGTCCTCCGCCGACCCTACCTCGGTCCGGTTGACGGCGATGATCACGTCGCCTGGCTGGATGTACAACTCCTGCATGATCCGGTCGCTGGCCTTGTAGACCAAGGCGCCCTTCTCGGAGCGAATGCCCCTTTCGGCGCGGATGGCGGGGGTCAACGTGACCAGCTCGAGCTCCCGGAGGACCTGAACCTTCTGCGCGCTCACCTCCGGCAGGTCAGCGATGGTGACGGTGATGGGCACCTCGCTGCCGCTGCGGCGCACTACGAGCGCAACCTGCTCGCCGACCCGCAGGTCGAGGAGGGCGGCATCCCAGTCGAACCGGTTGCGAATAGCGCGGGCTTTCTCACGAAGGAGCACGTCGCCGACCCGAATGCCGGCGCGCTGGGCGGGTGAGCCGGGAGTGACCGCCGCGACTCGCGCCCCGAGCGCGATGTAGTCGCGGGGATTGTCCGACTTGGGCTGGTCGAGCCGAACGCCGATCCACGGGCGACGCACCCGCCCGTGCTCGACCAAGTCGTCCGCGACGCGCCGGGCACGGTTGATCGGAATGGCGAAGCCGAGCCCGATGGACCCGCCGCTGTTGGAGTAGATCGACGAATTGACCCCGATGACCTCGCCGTCCGCGCTCACGAGCGGACCACCCGAATTGCCAGGGTTGATCGACGCGTCGGTCTGGATCATGTCGAAGTAGGCCGAGGTGCCTTCGCCGCGCGCCACGAGGTTACGGCCCACTCCGCTGATCACCCCGGCGGTGACGCTCGGTTCCGAGTTGCCGAGCATGAAGCCGTACGGGTTGCCGATGGCGATGGCCCATTCGCCAACCAGCAGGTTGTCCGAGTCGCCAAGCGGCGCCACTGGGAGGTTGGTCGCCTTCACGCGAAGTACCGCGAGGTCGTTGGTCTCGTCGGTGCCCACCTGCGTGGCGGGATACGTCGTGCCGTCGCGCAGCATGACGGAAATCGACGTCGCCCCAGCCACGACATGCGCGTTGGTGACGATCAATCCGTCGGCGCGGATGATGAAGCCGGTGCCGAGTCCTGCGGACGACCGCGTGCTCGGGCGACCGCCGAAGAACGATTCGAACGGGTCCACAGCGACGCGCTGGATGGCTTCCGTCTGAACGGTGACGACGGCCGGTGCCACCTTCGCGACGGCGTCGGTAATTGCGGTGCGTCGCGAAGCTGCTACGGCAGCGGGACGTGCGGCGTCGCCCGTTCGAGCGACCTGTGCGGCAGACTCGGCGGGGGAGCCAGTGCAGCCCACCGCCGCGATGACTGAAAGGACCGCTGTGCCGATACGCATCAGAAACCTGGCCATGAGCGACGAAGACGCGCGACGTCGCCAAGGAATTGGTCGATGCCGCGATCGGTGAGAGGGTGAACGAGGAATGCTCGGCACTGATCGCCCGAGACGGCCGCCGCGTCAGCGCCGGCGATGGCACATGCGGTGAACTGCGTTGGCGACGCGGGATTCAGCCCGATGATGTCGCATTCGGCATGTGAGTGCTCGAAGGCGCTACGGATATCGCGCACCGTTGCGATGCCATCGTGTCCTGCGGCATCCAGCCTGTCTATCGAGACCACCACTGCCGACGCGCCTGCGCGCACTGCAACCAGCGCTTGGGCCGCATTGAAGACATGCGTGCTGGCGACGCGCACGCCGTCGGCATGCAGCCGACGCATGGCGCCAAGCGTGTCTTCCACGAGCGGGAGCTGGACGACGATCTGGTCGGAGAGCTTCGCGAGCTCCTTGCCGTCGCGATAGGCACCTGCGGCGTCGAGCGTCTGGATCGACGCGAAGATGGGCCCATGGAAGAGCCGGCAGAGCTCGAGGAGGTGAGCGCGCGCGTCATTCTCCGTCTCGTCGGCGAGCAGGCCCGGCGTGGTGAGCAGGCCGTCGAGCATGCCGTGGGCGGCCCCCCACGCAACGTCGTCGGCATTTGCCGTGGCGAAGAAGAGCTTCAGGCCTCGGATGGGAAGTAGAGTTCCGCGGGATAGCGCACGACGTCGAGGAAGAGCGCGTGCGCGGGTGCGGGCGCGGAGACGTCATCGTTCGTCGTCGCCGCGAGGAGCGCGTCGATGTCCGCCAGTGGCCTCTTGCCACTCGCGATGTCCATCATCGTTCCAATGAGAAAACGCACCATGTGATGCAGAAAGCGATTCGCCTCGATCTCGAACACCAGTCCACCGTGCCGCTCGCGCCACGCCGCATGCATGATGTGGCTGCGATGGTCATCGTCGGCCGGAGCCGTCCCTCGAACCGCAAACGCCCTGAAGCAGTGCTCGCCCGCGAGCTTCGCCGTGGCGTCGTCGAGCATTTGTCGCTCGATTGGCTTGGCGAACGCCCACTCCGTACCGCGCCGAAAGGGCGACGCCGCCCCTTCGTCCGTTCCGACGTAATAGCTGTACCGGCGCGACGTAGCGCTGTATCGCGCGTGAAAGTCATCACGCATGGCGTGCACCGCGGCGACCCACATGTCGTGCGGCAGTACGGCATTCAGTGCCCGGCGCAGCGAGACGGAGGTCCAGCGCTCCGGCACACGCACGCCCACCGCCTGGCCGCGCGCATGCACTCCCGCATCGGTCCGTCCTGATCCAAGTGCCGCCACCGGGCCGGCGCACAATCGCGTCAGCGCGTCTTCGAGGACGCCTTGCACGGTGCGCCGATCGGGCTGCCGCTGCCATCCGCTGAAACCCGTGCCATCATAGTGCAACACGAGCTGCAGCGTGCGAGTCGGCATCGAGATAAAAACTACCCGCACGAAACGGAGAGTCAAGCAATTCGCGCTGCTCTCTGCTGCGGCGCGTGACGACGCGTATCTTTCGCAGTCATATCGTGACGTGATTGACTTTGCCGCCTAAAGGCGGCCTATATTTTCTCCGCCGCCATAGCCTCGACGGCGCACCTCTTCCCGCCGGAATGCCTCCACGCACGCTCGCCACTCTTGCCCACGCACTCAGCGTCGCGCCGGATCTCGAGGCGTCGCTGCTCGCGTTGGCGGAGTCGCTCTCCGAGGTCGACCGGTTCGCGCAGCTCGCCCTCGTACGCTTCGACGCGCGGCGCAGCATGCTCGTCGACCGGCTGATTCCGAACGTGGACGTCGTCACGCGGCAACGGCTCGAGACGACGTTCGACCACCTGCCCACACGCGAACGCATTGGCGTCGCGGCAGGGGGCAGCTTCGTCGAGTTCGGCGACCACTCCGACGAGTTCGCGCAGCTCTTCGCACTGGCGAAGCTGCCTGATGTCGGATGGTTGTCGTTGCGCGGCATTCGCTTCGAGGGGCAGCTGGCGGCAATCCTCGTGCTCTACGAGACGCGAAAGTTCTTCGGCACACGATCGTCCGAGCGACTCGCGCCGGCGGCTGCGCTATACGATCTCGCATATGCGCGCTTCGCCGAGCAGGAAGCGCGTGGAGAGGCGGTTCGGACGCTCGAGGACGTGACCCAGCGGGTGCATTCGGAGTACGAACGAAAGCTCGGCCTGCTCGAGGAGCAGCTGATGGCGACGACCGGCGTGGCGCACGGCGCCGATCCGGAGCGGCTCGTCACACTCGAGCGTGAAGCGGCGAAGGCGATGGAAGACGCCAGGCGCGCGAGCCGGCGTGCCGACGCTGTCGAGGCGACCGTTGGTGCGGCCGTTGAACAGCTCGAGATGGCGCACATCGAACTGCACCGCCGCAGCGAGGCGCTCAGGCAGAAAACACGGACCATCTATCTGATCGACCGCGTGCTGTCGCTCGATGCGGAGACGAAGGATCCGCGCGGCATGGTGAATGGGCTGCTCACGCTCGTCGGCGACGACATGGGTGCGCAGCGATGCTCGCTGCTGCTGCACATCCCGGACGAGAACGCACTCTATCTTGCGGCGGCGCGCGGCATTCCGACGAACGTACCGGCGGGATATCGCGTGCCGGTCGGCTACGGGGTCGCGGGAAAGGTGGCCGCTACCCGCGAGCCGCTCCTCGTACAGGACGTGGCCGAGGCGAAGAGCCATCCCCTCATTCGTGACGAGCTGTTCACGACGGGATCGTTCATCAGCTTTCCGCTCGTCTATCACGGCGCCCTGGTAGGCGTGGTCAACCTCGCGAACCGCGCGATGCATGGAATCTTCGTCGACGAGGACATCGAGCGCGTGCGGTTGCTCGGCCTCGTGATTTCGCTCGTCGCCACGCAGGCGCGCTTGGCCGACCGGATGCTCGAGACGCTCAGTGTCGGCTAGCGCGGCGCCGCCCATTCAACATGCGATCCGTCAGCTGGCGATGGGTGCGTCGCTGACGGAGTCGGAATCGCGCGATGCGTTTGGCGCGGTGATGCAGGGGGAAGCGACGCCGGCGCAGGTCGCCGCGCTCCTCGTGGGACTTCGCGTGAAGGGTGAGACGCCCGAGGAAGTGGCCGGCGCCGCCGACGCCCTTCGCGGCGCGATGGTTCGTCTTCCCGCGACTGACCCCAGTGGGCTCGTGGACACCTGCGGTACCGGCGGCGGCGCGGTGGGCACGTTCAACATCTCGACGGCTGCGGCGCTGCTCGCGGCGGGCATGGGCGTTCGCATCGCGAAGCACGGCAACCGCTCCTTCACCTCCCAATGCGGCAGCGCGGACGTCCTCGAGGCGCTCGGCGTCCCGATCGAAGTGAGCGTCGAGGTTATGGAGCACGCGCTTCGCGATGCGGGGATCGTGTTCATGTTCGCACCACTGATGCATCCGGCGATGCGACACGTCGGTCCTGTGCGGCGCGAATTGGGGATCCCGACGGTGATGAACATCATCGGACCGCTGGCCAACCCGGCGTGCGCAGGCCGGCAGGTGGTGGGCGTCGCGGACGCCAAGCGGGTGCCGCTGATCGCCGGCGCGCTGCGGACACTCGGCGCCGTTCATGCGCTCGTGGTGCACGGCGAGCCCGGCATGGACGAGGTGTCGCCGCTCGGGCTCACGCGCGTGGTTGAAATCCGCGACGGGAATACGACCGAGTGGACGATCGACCCTGCACACTACGGCTTCTCGGGCGGAAACGCGGTGGAACTCGCCGGGGGGCCGCCCTTCCAAAACGCTGCGGCTGTGAGTGCGGTGCTGGACGGCAGCGCGCCGCCGACAGCCGTGGCGGCGGTGGTGTTGAACGCGGCAGCTGCGCTCTATGTGTCGCCGGTTGGACCGACCAACTACGGCGACGCGATCAATGCGGCACGTGCCGGTTTACGCGACGGTGCAGGGCTTCAAGCTCTGTCTCGCCTTCGCACGGCGCACTCCGCTG
>JAQBPV010000201.1 GCA_028287345.1 Gemmatimonadota bacterium | reverse complement strand
GTATCCGGACTGCGCCCGGGCACTCGCCAAGTACCGCATCAACCCCGGCAACGTCGGTGGAAAGCGGCGAGATGAGAACTTCAGGACGATCGTGCAGCTGGCGGTGGAGCATGGAAAGCCCGTTCGCATCGGCGTGAACTGGGGCTCGCTGGATCAGGATCTCCTCACACAGATGATGGACGAGAACGCGCGGTCTGCCACACCGCGCACGGCGAAAGACGTCTACATCGAAGCGATGCTCGCCTCCGCACTCCGCTCGGCAGAATTGGCGGAGGAAGTCGGGCTGGGCCACGATCGAATTTTGATTTCGGCGAAGGTTTCGCAGGTTCAAGATCTGGTCGAGGTGTACGGCCGCCTTGCCGCACGCTGCGACTATCCGCTACACCTCGGCCTCACCGAAGCGGGCATGGGCATGAAGGGGCAGGTGGCCAGCGCCGCCGCTCTGTCGATCCTCCTCGCGCAGGGAATCGGCGATACCATTCGTGTGTCGCTCACGCCGAAGCCCAATGGCGACCGGACCGAGGAAGTCCTCGTCGCGCAGCAGATCCTGCAGTCACTCGGCCTGCGGAGCTTTGCGCCTCAGGTTACGGCATGTCCTGGATGTGGACGCACGACGTCGACGTTCTTCCAGCACATGGCGGAAGACATCCAGACCTATCTCCGCGAACAGATGCCCATCTGGCGGACGACGCGCCCCGGCGTCGAGACGATGAACGTCGCGGTCATGGGCTGCGTCGTGAACGGGCCGGGTGAATCGAAGCACGCGAACCTGGGCATCTCACTCCCAGGAACATTCGAGGAGCCAAAGGCGCCGGTCTACATGGACGGCAAGCTCCTCACGACGCTCAAGGGCGACAAGATCGTGCAGGAGTTCCTCGTGATCCTCGAGGACTACGTGGCTCGCACATATCCGCCCGCCACCAGCGGCGAGCTCGCGAGCGTCTAGCGCCGGTTACTTGCCGTACTGTTCCAACCGTTCGGCTACGTCATGCAGCTCGTCCATGATCGGTGTGTCGAATCCGAGCTCCTTTAGCCGCTCGTAGACGCGGCGGTACCAACGGACGGTACCAAGCCGTCCGACGTTGAATCGTGACCACACCGTGTCGGGGTCGAGCGTCCGATCGAGGTCGGCGAGGATGGAGCTGCCGTTGTGAATCTTGTCCGCAGCACAGACCCACCGCGCACCATCCGACGCACCGGCGAGCCGAGCGAGGTAGTCGTCCTTGCGCTCTTCGCTCGAGAGCTCGATGCCCTCTTCATCCACCTGACGGTGCGTGACCGCAAGTACCGTTTCCAATACATCGGGGCCGAACTTGTCGCCGATGCGCTGTTCGAGCATGTCGCGCGTGAATCCGTCCCGAACGCAGTCCTCGATCACGTCGTGCAGGATACCCGCGACGATGGTGCGCTCATCCTGATCGTAGTGCGAGAGAATCACTGCGACGTTTGCCGGATGCGTCAGGTAGGGAAGACGAGTCCCCTTCCGAACCTGTCGGTCGTGGTGCTTCGCGGCAAAGGCGAAAGCGTGGTTGATGCGATCCGAGTAGCCGCGGGTCGTCATTGCGTCACACGAGACGGCAGGAAGCGCTGCCACGCAGGAGCAGGGGCCGAAAGATATAGCGCACAACTTGACACTGCACGGGTGCGGTCACTGTTCTCGACGGTGTGAACGCGCATCACAGCGTGATCTATCAACGCGCTCACCATCGGCATCGCTGCAATGAGGTCATGGGTGTCTCGGGTTCAACGCGCACATGCTCACCTCGATATCTGCGCAGCAAGCACGAGATCGAGCAGCGCTAACGCGAATCCCTGTACGATGACTGCAGTGCCAGCGCCGACCAATCCAAGGCGCCGGCCCACTCTCCAGCCAACAACGATGAAAGTGAGCCCAACCAATACGTACCCCGCGTCGAGCCCGATGTTGAGCCACAACAGGCGATCGAGCCGAGTGGCGCCAGCGATGTCGCGTATTGAGAGGCGTGTCAGAAGCACCAGCCCAACGACAAGATCCATCACACCCCACGCCGCCGACATCATCGCAAAGTGCTTGAGCAGCGACGACTCCCGCACTCCAGCCCGCAGCCACGCAAGGATCGCCGTACCAGCAAGCACACTCGCGGCGCCCCAGACGATCAGACGAAGTAGATGGGCCCGCTCGAGTGCCTGAAGCGTATCCGCATACATGGATGGCATCGGCGAAGGGTAAACGGCATTCTTCGCCCATGACACCTCCACGCTTCTTCAGCACTCCCTCCAGTTTCGGCGCGTGGCTCCAAAAGAATCACGAGAGCTTCAAGGAACTCTGGGTGGGCTACTACAAGAAGAATTCAGATATCCCTAGTCTCGCATGGGCTGAGTCAGTCGACGAAGCGCTGCGCTTCGGATGGATCGACGGTATTCGCAAGTCGATCGACGACACGAGCTACATGATCCGCTTCACGCCAAGGAAGGCGTCGAGTATCTGGAGCAAGGTGAATATCGCGAAGGTCGAAGCCTTGATCGCGCACGACCGTATGGCACCAGCGGGGCTCGCCGCCTACGCGAAGCGCTCCCTCGAGCGGTCCGGGATCTATTCCTTCGAGCGGGAAACCGTACATTTTGACGCTGAACAGAAGCGCGCCTTTCGGAAGCAGAAGAATGCGTGGGAGTTCTTTCAGGCGCAGCCCAAGGGTTACCGACGGGTGACGACGTACTACGTCATCAGTGCGAAAAGGCCGGAAACACGAGAGCGGAGACTCTCTGATCTCATCGCGTGTTCAGCCAAAGGCGAGCGCATCCGTTAGGTCCTCAGCCCAAGAAAGAAAAGCTAGGGGATAAGGCCACCATGAGCGCAGTATCACGTCCTACGCTACTTCAGCGGCTTCCCGATCTAATTCCTCAAGCGGGCGAAGCTGAGCTAGCTCTGGATCGATGGCGTCCCAGAGCACGATTCCGCGGGGATGCGCCCCCGTGGCGGCGATGTCTGCCATCATTCGCTTCACATCGGCAATCGAGGTCTGTCCAGCGCGTGCGCAGAACAGCACATCGGGTATTGGAAGTGAGGTTGAAAGACCGGACAATACCTGCTCCAGCGAGCTGACCAGTATGATGGCGTCGTAGCGCTTGGCAAGCCGAGTGATGTCGCGTTGCAGCAGGGCTTTGATGTCGTCGAGTGGTACCGCTCCTTCGCCGCTCGGAACGACGTCTATCGTTCGGTCGCGTCCGAGGCGGGCGCTGCGGGTTACCTCTGGCCACTGCGCGGTTCCTTTGACCAGGCCGCTGATCCCGACGCTCGTCCGCAATCGCAATGCAGCCGTGACGCTGGATGACAGGCAGTCCGTGTCGATGAGCAGCGTCGAGCGCGCCTCATCAGCTGCGATCGCGGCGAAGTTGATCGCGACGATAGCGGCCACCGCGGTGTTGTCACCGGTGATGGTGAGCATCAGCGCATTCGAGCCGGCCGTTGCGATCGTCAGATAGACCAGCTGATGTCCATCCGCGCCAGGATCGATGTATGGCGGTCCCGAACGATCGGTCGATCTCCGGCCGCGTTCTGGAGAAGGAGGCAGAGGACGGATGACGCCGAGCACGCGGATTCCAGTCGCTCGCTCTGCCTCGTAGGCGTCGGCGAGCCGAGGACGGCGTACTTCGTCGAAGAGGGCGAAGCCGAAGCCGAGGACCGCGCCGAACACCAGCGCCGCGGCGAGCATCGCGGACGGCGAAGCTCCAACGTTGGCCAGCTCCCGCGCGCGCGACTCGCGTGCGTCGAGGGCTGTGAGCTCAGCTCGCTCGCGTGCGAGTCGTGCGGCCACACCTCCCGCGGCGGCGCGCACTGCGTCGCGTGCCTGAACTCGGGCCAGCGTGTCGGGAAGCGGGCGAAGCGCTATTGTCGCGGGCACTTCGGTGGGAGTGGGCGCGATGGTGCTCAATTCCTGTCGCAATGAAGCTCGACGAACGTTGGCAAGCGCTTCGATGTTTTTGCCGAGCTCGTTTGCGCGCGCCGTAAGGGCGACGAAGACCGGGTCTACGCCGCCCACCGCGCTATAACTGTCCCGTTCTCGTTCGATCTCCACCAGAGAATCGAGCAGTTGCTTCACACGCACGTCGCCCTGCATCGGCGCTGACTGCGCAAGCGCGCGGTATGAGCCCAGGAGTGGGGCGTTTTCCGAACGTGCGATGAGCCGCCCCAGCTGATCCATCTGCGCCGCCAGTGAATCGCGTCGGTTGCGCATCGTGGCGCCGAGTCGTTCGCCGCCGGCGTTGGTGTCGCCGGCGGTCGCTGCGGCAGCGGTTGCGACGAGCTGAGCAAGTTCGGCCCGTGTGCTTACCACCGATGATTCCGCGGCGGCGATCTGCCGCTCCGCTTCTGCGAGCGCGGCAACCGTGGGTTCGGTGTCAGGACGCTGGGCTGGGGCTGGCCTGATGGCGGCAGCGGCCCGTCTCGCCTGCTGTGGAACGATGACCAGCGCCAGAAGCGACAGGGCGAACGTCACGATGCTGACCGCGCTGATGAAGACCGGTCGGCGGAGCGCGTTGCGCGCGCGCGCCGCGATCCATGTCGCTCCGGTGAGCATCGGCGGATTGGCCCGACGGCGAACAGGACGGCGGCGCGGACTCATGCTTCAAGGCGAGATGTGAAGGTGTGCTTCCCGCTCATGCACGTCGTACACCAGCGTGGTGAGCACCATCGCAGACGACACGCCGGAACGTACGACGGGGCGGATGCCCGTTAGCGCATCCGCCCCGTCAAGGTTGCCGAGTGGAGCGACGGCTTACGGCGTGACCGTGATGGCGCCCTTCATGTTCATCGCCGCGTGTGGCGTGCAGATGAAATCGTACTTGCCGGCGGCGACGTTGGCGAAGGAGACCGTGTAGGATTCATTCGGCTGCATGAGCATCGGGCTGGAAAGTTCGCCCATCTTGGCGCCGGGCATGTTTGCGTCGAGCTGCGCCTTTGCTGCCGCATCGGCCACGTTCTGGAAGGTGACGTTGTGCGGGCCGCCGGACGTCATGATGAACTTGACGGCATCACCCTGCTTCACGGTGAGCTCGGCTGGGACGAACTTATAGCCGGTCGCGTCGCCGATCATTTTCACTTCGTGGGTCTTGCCCGTGGCCGCAGCCGGAGCAGCTGCACCAGCGGCGGGCGTCGCACCGGGAGTCGCAGCGGGAGTCGTGGCAGCAGGCGTGGTCGCAGCGGGCGTCGTGGCAGCCGCTGCAGCCGCGTTGGCCGCTGCGGTGTCCGTCGCGGCCTTCTCGCCGCCGCATGCACCAAGAACAACCGTGCTCGCGAGGAGCGCAATACCGTAGAACCGCATTTCTTGAAGCCTCCAAACTTGATCGTGAATGAGGCACCGCGGGGCCCCGCGGTGCATTGTGATTTTATTCACAAGCGCCTGCCAGCGCAATTCAGCTCGCTTATTTCGCACTGGAAATGCGCCCCTCCCGCTGCATTCTCCGCGCCGCGCCGTTGACCAGTACACCAAACCCGGGTACCTTCTCACCCCATGACCTCCGCTCGCCCCCACCACCACGTGCATCATCATCACGGCCTGACGGGTCGGGACGACGCACGCGTGCACGGGTAGCAGCAACCACCACCGTCACTCCTGCAGGTCATCTCACGGCCCGTCCCTTTGGACGGGCTTTTTTGTGCCCGTCGAGTCCACTCGCCCCGCTGTCACTCCCTTCAAATCGACGTCATGCTTCGCATCGCGCTGCCAAACAAAGGCCGCCTCTCGCAGGAAGCCCGCGAGCTCTTCACCGACGCAGGTCTCGAGATCCGCGCTGCCGGCCCTCGTGCCCTCACGGCATCGCTGGGCGGAGAATTCCAGGCCCTCTTCGTCCGTGCCCAGGACATCCCCGAGTTCGTCGCGGATGGCGCCGCGGACGCTGGCGTCACCGGCTTCGATCTCATTCAGGAGTCGGGTCGAGAGCTCGACGAGCTGGCAGACCTGGAGTTCGGCCGCTGCCGCCTCGCCGTTGCCGCCAAGGAGGACAGCGGCGTCACGACACTCGACGATATCACCGCCGGTATGCGCGTCGCGACGGTCTTTCCTCGCATCACGAAGGCCTTTTTCCATGAGCGACAGGTCGCCGTCGAAGTGGTTCCGGTGTCCGGAGCGGCCGAGATTGCGCCGCACATCGGAATCGCAGACGTCATCGTCGATCTCGTCTCCACTGGCTCGACGTTGCGCGTCAACGGGCTGCACGAGGTCGCGACCGTCCTCGAATCCACCAGTCGCTTGATTTCGACGCCCGCCGTTCGTGCTGATATCGCGCGATCGCGTGCGCTCGATGAGTTGGTCGGTGCGCTCAGCAGCGTGCTCGCCGCTCGCGGAAAGCGCTACGTCATGGCCAACGTTCCGCGCGAGCGGCTCGATGACGTGAAGCGCGTCGTGCCCGGCCTGAACGGGCCGACCGTGATCGACATCATGAACGGAGGTGCGTTCGTCGCCGTGCACTCGGTGGTCGCGGCAGCGACGATCTATCGCACCATCGCCGACCTGAAGGCGCTTGGCGCAGAGGGAATTCTCGTCACGCGTATCGAGAGGTTGATGCCGTGAGCAATGGCTCGTCTGGGCTGTCCATTCGATGGACCGGTTCGTGTGCGGCGCTCTCCGCGAGCGATCGCGGCGCGCTGCTCGACCGCTCGTCGTCGCGCGACACGTCGGTGCGAGATCGTTCCGCATCGATCATCGCGCGCGTTCGCGCTGGTGGCGATTCAGCGCTGCGTGCACTCGCCACGGAGTTCGATGGTGTTTCGCTCGATTCGCTCGAGGTACCGCGAGAAGCATGGAGCGCGGCGCTCGATGCACTTGCTCCCACACTGCGCCTAGCAATGGAGCGTTCGGCGCGGAACATTCGGCGTGTGCACGAGGCCTTCCTGCCCGTCGCACAGGAGATCGAAAGCGAAACCGGCGTGATCGTCGGGCGACGCCCTGATCCACTTGGCCGGGTGGGTGTGTATGCGCCGGGTGGTCGAGCCGCATATCCCAGTAGCGTGTTGATGGGAGTGATTCCCGCGCGCGTTGCTGGCGTCGGTGAAATCGTCGTGTGCTCACCTCCGGAGCGCGCGACCGGGCGACCGTCCGACGTCGTCCTGGCCGCCGCAGCACTCGCTGGTGCTGACCGCGTGTTTTCACTCGGCGGCGCTGGCGCGATCGCCGCGCTGGCGTATGGCACCGAGAGCGTGCCGCGGGTTGATCGCATCGTCGGACCCGGCAACGCCTATGTCGCCGAAGCCAAGCTGCAAGTCGCCAGCAC
>JAQBPV010000170.1 GCA_028287345.1 Gemmatimonadota bacterium | reverse complement strand
AGCGTCGCTGACGCCCAGGCGCCATCGCTCAGTGCGGGAGTGGCACGGTTCGTCAGCATCAACAGCCCAGTCGTCGCGCTCACGCATGCGCGCGTCGTCGACGGCACCGGCGCTGCCGCCCGATCGGACCAGACCATCGTCATCAGCGGGCAGCAGATCACAGCGTTTGGACCATCAGCGACCGTCACGATTCCCACTGGCGCACAAATCGTCGACCTCACTGGACAGACTGTTCTCCCCGGTCAGGTGGGGCTGCACGAGCACTCGTACTTCGGAGGCGTCAAACGCCTCACGCAGATGAGTGTCAGCGGTCCGCTGCTCTATCTCGCCTACGGCATCACGACGGCAATGACGGCCGGCAGCCAACTGCCGTACCACGAGTTGAACATGAAGGGCGCTGTGGACGCCGGCGTGCTGCCGGGCCCGCACTTCCTCATCACGGGTCCGTATCTCAATGGAGGGCCGCCGCGAAACGGCATGTCGCGCAACGTCTCAGCTGCAGACGAAACGCGACGTGTCGTCGACTACTGGGCATCCGAAGGCGCGTCGTGGATCAAGTTCCTCGGCGCCGAATCGCGTGAGGTGCTCGGCGCGGGCATCAAGGAAGCGCACGCTCGCGGACTCAAGGTCACCGGTCATCTCTGCTCGGTGACATTCACGGAGGCGGCGTCGCTCGGCATCGACCTCCTGCAGCACGGCTTCATCACGAACAGCGATTACGTCGCCGGCAAGAAGCCCGACGTGTGCCCGCCTGAGAACATGCGAATACAGGCTGACGTCGACGTCGGCTCTCCGGCAGTTCAATCGAGCATTCGCAGCATCGTAGCGAGTGGAGCAGCGGTCGTCTCCACGCTCGGCGTGTACGAGACGTTCATGCCCGAGCATCCACTCGAGATGCGCGCGCTCGACTTCCTTGCTCCGGACACGAGACTCGAGGTCGAGGCTTCGCACGCGAATCTCGTGCAGGGCGGTCTCATCGTGCCTCCGCGCCTGCTGCAGAAGATGATGCGGTGGGAGCGCGACTTTGTCGCGGCAGGTGGTCTCCTCGGCGCGGGGTGCGACCCGTGGGGCACCGGGTTTCTTCCCGGCATCGGCAACCTGAGGAACTACGAGCTATTGATCCAGGCCGGCTTCACGCCCGAGATGGCCGTGCGCATCATGACGCTCAACGGCGCGCGCATCCTCGGCATCGATGCACGGACCGGCTCGGTGGCAGTCGGAAAGACCGCTGATCTGATGGTCGTGCGCGGCGATCCGGTGACGATTCCGAGCGCGATTTATGATGTCGTCACCGTGTTCAAGGACGGCATCGGATTTGATTCAGAACGACTCCGTCAGGCGGCAAAGGGACGCGTTGGCGTTGATTGAGCGTACATAAAGTTCGGAGGAGACGATGATCCGGAAACTCAAGAGCGGTGAGTATCGGCTCTATTCGCGCAAGAAGAATCCGAAGACCGGCAAGCGTCGCAACCTCGGCACGTTCAAGACGCGCGCGGCAGCGGAGAAACACGAAAAGGCGGTGCAGTTCTTCAAGCGGGCAGGGTAGGACCAGAGTCATGCGCTTTGCTTTCGTTCCCCAATCGTGATTGCATGAGAGAAGATCATCGAGCACCCACTCGAATCGTCGTCGATGATCAATTGTATCCGCTAACAGAGCCCGCGGACGCCGGTCCGGTGGCGGATCGGTCGCGACGTGCGACGATCGCTCGGCGCTGGCGAATTGCCCTCGGCGCAGCCATGCTCGCGTTCAGCACCTACGCCGTCTGGCACGCCACGCGCCCAGCGCTCGCGCCTGCTCTTCCGCCGATATCTGCCAACTGGGACCTCGAGCTCACGTCTGCGGGAGATAGTCCGGTTACCGCGCTGGTCTTCGGTCGCGAGGCGGGGCTGCATTTTGTGACGGTGCCTGGAATCGATGCCAGTGCGGAGGAGCGCCGCCGTATTCCTGCGCGCATCCACGCCGGCAATGTGTACATGGTCTCGCTCGGATGGCCACAGCTGAACGTCCACACTGCGTCGCCTCCTGGTGCACCACGCATGGCATTCATGGCGCAGGCGCGCTTCATCCGGATTTTCTCAGCGTCGGACGGCACCGGCATCAGCACGTCGTGGCGTCACTAGATACCGTCGGCGAGCCACCGATGCGGTGAGTTCTCGATTACGACCGATGCCGAAAACGAGATGTAGAGAATCGTCGTCCGGCTCCGACTTCTCTGTACAGGCGCCGCTTCGGCGCCCCAACCACGGAGAACGAGCCATGACGACCACCTCGGCGCACTGCCGGAGATGTCGCGCGCGGCGCGCTGCGGCGCTAAAGCGATCGCCGTTCTTCCGACCACGTACTTCCATCCATCGCTGAGAAGACCATGAGCAAGATTACGCCGTTCCTGTGGTACGACGGGCATATCCAGGAAGCAGTCGATCTGTACACTTCCGTCTTCCTCGCGTCGAAGGTGATCGGCACATCACCTGGGCCGGGAGGCGCACTGATGAGCGCGACGCTCGAGATCGAGGGCCAGCGTCTGATCCTCTTCAACGGCGGACCGCATCATCAGCTGTCGCCCGCAGCGTCGCTCTACGTGGATTGTGATTCGCAAGAGGAGGTCGATCGGCTGTGGGCACAGCTCTCCGAAGGAGGAGCCGAGAGTCGCTGTGGGTGGCTCGTCGACCGCTTCGGCTTGTCGTGGCAGATCATCCCGTCCATTCTGCCGACGCTGCTGCAGGATCCGGATCGCGAGAAGGCGAAGCGAGCGATGAATGCGATGCTCGGCATGGCGAAGATCGACATCGCTACGTTGAAGCGCGCCGCCGAAGCGGTATGATGTGGCGCCGCGATCGACCCCTGCTCACAATTGGACGCCGAAAGGTCTCTGTGGTTCGTAGCTTACTGCGGCAGCGCGAACGCGACGTACGAATCGCCGGACTTCATCCCGAGTTTTCCACCACCTGCCGCAACGACGACGAACTGTCGTCCGCCCACGGCATAGGTGCTCGGCGTCGCGAAGCCGGCCGCGGGAAGTGGCGCTTCCCACAGCAGTGCGCCCGTCGACTTGTCGAACGCACGAATCTTTGCGTCCTGCGTAGCCGCGATGAATACCAATCCGCCCGCCGTCACGATCGGACCACCGTACTGCTCGGTGCCCGTCGGCGGTGCGCCTGCAGTCGCTAACTCGGGATGATCTCCGAGTGGGATGCGCCAGAGATATGCGCCGGTGCTGAGGTCGATCGCGTTCAGCGTTCCCCAGGGTGGCTTCACCGCCGGATAGCCATCGGGATCTCTCCACCGATCGTACCCGACGAATTCATACGGAGACCTTCCCTGTTGCAGCCGCGACGCCGCCAGCTCTGCAGCGTGAGGGGAGTCGTCCTGTCGTCGCGAGCGACTAGGGGTTACGCGCTCTCCACGCAGATATGCGACGACCGCGAGCTTCTCTGCCTCCGGCAACGACGCGAATGACGGCATGAACCCTCGGCCTCGTTCGATCACCAATCTCATCTCGGCCGCCGAACGTCGCGTAGCGATGCCGACGAGAGTGGGCACGCGATCGCCGTCGCCCTTGCGGTCCGCGCGATGACAGCTGGCGCACGTGGCGGTGTATACGGTGGCGCCATCGCGCGGACTCTGAGTCGAAGCAATGCTCGATGACGTCGGGCGCATCGCTGCGATCCATGGAACGTCGTTCGCATTTACATACAACACGCCGGCTGTACGATCGACGGCGGCACCGCCCCACTCTCCACCACCGTCGAAACCGGGCATCACGATGGTGCCTTCGCGACTTGGTGGCGTGAACAGCGGACCGTTGCGCAGGGTATGGAAGTCCTTCAGCACTGCGGCACGCGCTTCAGGCGTACGCTCGGTGAGATCCGCTTCGGTGAGCACCTGCCGAGAGAACGGCGCAGGCTTGGTCGGAATAGGCTGCGTCGGCCACGCGCGCTCGCCAATGAGATCGGACGCGGGGACGGCGCGCTCCTCGATTGGAAAGAGAGGCTGTCCGCTTTCGCGATCGAACAGGAACACGAATCCGGACTTCGTGATCTGTGCGACGGCATCGATATCCCGGCCGTCGCGTTTGATCGTGACGAGGTTGGGCGCCGCGGGAAGGTCGCGATCGAGGATGTCGTGATGCACTGTCTGGAAGTGCCAGCGGCGCTTTCCCGTCGCCGCGTCGAGCGCGACCAGCGAGTTCGCGAACAGGTTCTCTCCCGCGCGCGCTCCACCGTAGAAGTCCGGCGTCGACGATCCGGTGGGGACGTACACGATGCCGCGTCGAAGGTCGACCGACATTCCCGCCCACGAGTTCGCACCTCCAGCCGACTTCCACGCGTCCGCAGGCCACGTACGGTAGCCCTCCTCTCCCGGCCGAGGAATCGTGCGAAAGGTCCAGCGAATCTTGCCCGTGCGTACGTCGTAGGCGCGGATGTGACCGGGCGCCGAGCCTTCCCCTTCGCCGACACGTGTGCCTTGAATGAGGAGGTCCCTGTAAATCACTCCAGGACTGGTCGCGAGAATGTACGACGAGCCGATGTCGCGTCCGAGTCCGACGCTCAGATCGACCCAGCCCGAGTCGCCGAACGTGGTGATCGGGCGACCCGTCGCAGCATCGAGCGAATACAGACGACGCGCCGCGGTAAAGAACACGCGGCGCTCCGTACCTTCGGACCAGAAGACCACGCCGCGATTCGCGTGTCCTTCGCGCACTCGTCCGGCGAATGGATCGAACCGCCAGAGCTGCGAGCCGTCATCAGCACGCAGTGCGACGACCGAGAGGTTCGGTGTCGTCGTGTACAGCATTCCGTCGACGATGATCGGCGTCGCCTGAATTTCGGAGCGTGCCGGAAGGGAGTCGCCGGAGTGAAACGTCCAGGCGACCTGCAGCTTTGCAACGTTGCTGCGATCGATCTGGTCGAGGGCTGAATAGCGATCGTTCCCGGGCCCACTTCCAGTCACGCGCCAATCGCCAGTCGCGAGAGGAGGCTGCACCACGCCGGCAGTCCCGTCCTTGCAGCCAGCCATGAGCGCGATCAAGGCGGAGACGATGGCGATCAGACGAAACGACGCAGGAGTTCTCATGCTGAGATGCTACCGCGCACGTCGGGTCGGGCGCCAGAGTTCGGTGTCAGGGAGCGAGTGTGGCAGGCGTCTGTCAGAGAATCATGGGACGGATTGCGAGTCTCGGCACAGTCGCGATACTACGTTCATTCGCCCACACGACCTGGAGTCACCATGCCTTCGTCCGTCCTCGTCCGGCCGACTGCGGCCGATCACGCGGAGTACTACAGCAACTACATACGCCTCGTGCCAGGCGGCAATCTGGTCGAGATCATGTCGGCACAGATCCCGGCGTTGCGCGCGCTGCTCGAGCGGGTTGGGGACGCGGATGCCGGACGCCGCTATGCGCCCGGCAAATGGACGGTGCGAGAGGTCGTTGGCCACCTCACCGATACCGAGCGCGTCTTTTCCTATCGCGCGACTGCATTCTCGCGCGGCGACCAGCAACCGCTGGCGAGCTTCGATCAGGCAGCATGGAATACGTTCGGCGCGTACGATGATAGAAGGCTGCCCGATCTACTGGACGAATGGACGGATACGCGAAGGTCGTCACTCGCACTGGTGCGGTCGATGCCTGCCGAAGCGCTGGTGCGCCGAGGGGTCGCCAGCGGGAAAGAGATCACGGTGCTGGCGTGCATCAGCATTCTCGCCGGCCACGTGAACTACCACATCGACCATCTCCGCGATCACTACGGGATTGGCTCAGCGGAGACGCGCGCGTGACGGAGAGAATCGGCCCAGGCGATGCACGCTATCGTGCCGTCGTCGAGAAGCGGTTCAACAAGCGGTTCACCGCGCACCCAGACTACGTTCGGCTTGTCAAGTCGACCGAGGACGTGATGTCCGCCGTGCAGGACGCGGTGCGCGAAGGGCAGCGCCTCGTCGTGACGAGCGGTGGACACTGCCTCGAGGGCTTCGTCTCCGATCCCGATGTGCGCGTCATCGTCGACGTCTCACCGATGAAGCACATCTTGTACGACGCTGCGATGGGCGCGATTGCCGTCGAAGCCGGCGCCACAGTGGGAGAGACGTACAAGATTCTCTTCGAAACGTGGGGCAGCACAATCCCACTGGGCGAATATCCGCAGATCGGAATGGGCGGACATGTCTCCGGTGGCGCCTTCGGATTTCTCTGCCGGCAGCTTGGACTCGCTGCTGACTATCTGTACGCCGTGGAAGTGGTGACGGTGGACAGTGGCGGAACGGCGCGCAGCATCGTCGCGACACGTGAGCCATCAGATCCCAATCGCGAGCTGTGGTGGGCGCACACCGGCGGCGGTGGCGGCAACTTCGGCGTCGTCACGAAGTACTGGTTCCGCTCGCTCGATGCAGCTGGTGACGATCCAGCCACGCTGTTGCCCCGCGCGCCGCAATCGATCACCACATTCAAGGCGGAGTGGAATTGGAGCGACATCGACCAAAGCTGGTTCCTTCAGCTCGTGCGCAATCATGGCATCTGGAGCGAGCAGAACGCCGGCGCCGATTCGCCGAACGCAACTCTGTGGGCGCTGCTCGAGCTTCATCGAAAGCAGTTCGGCAAGATCGTCGTTCGTGGAGTGAGCACTGCCGGTGATGCCGCAGTCGGACAGGTGAACGATCATCTGGCCGCGCTGAGCCAGGGCTTGCTCGCACCTCATGGTTTCGAGCTCGCAAAGATGTCATGGCTCGACTTCGCGCTAAATCCATTGCCCGATCTCTTCGCTGCTCCGCCGGGTGGCGTGAGCGCGAAGGTGAAGGATGCGCTGTTGAGAAAGCGGTTCACGGACCAGCAGATTGCCGTGGCGTACGACTACCTCACGCGCTCTGACCACGACATCATGGGCGGCATGCTCGGGCAGGCGACCTACGGCGGACGAATCAACACCGTCGCTCCCGACGCGACTGCGTCCGCCCAGCGCAACGCGATTCTCGACATCGCATGCAACACCGGTTGGATCGATCCGCGCGACGAAGAGAAGAACGTGGTGTGGGCGCGAGCATTCTATCGTGCGCTGTTCGCCGACTCAGGCGGCGTGCCGGTTCCGAGCGATGCGTACGATGGCGCGTTCATCAATCACCCTGATACGGATCTCGCTGATCCGGCCCTCAACACATCTGGTGTGCCGTGGTCCACGCTGTACTACAGGAACAACTATCCACGGTTGCAGGCAGTGAAGGCGCAATGGGACCCGTGCGGCGTATTCCACCACGCGCTCTCCATTCGGAGTGCTGAGAACATCCCGTCTCGATCCGCGGTGTCATAGTATGACGACAACATGGATGGTGTCGTGATAACGTTCATACTTCCCGGACTCTCCAACTCCGGGCCCGACCATTGGCAGAGTCGCTGGGAGCGTATGGATCCCAACTGTCACCGGATCATGCAGGCAGAGTGGGAACAGCCCGTATGTGCTGACTGGGTGGCGACGCTCGATCGCGCTGTCGCCGAGACGGATGACGCGATCGTCCTCGTGTCACACAGTTCGGCGTGCGCGCTCGTGGCGCAATGGGCCGGCAGCGCTTCGCGGGAGAACGTCGCGCGAGTATGCGGCGCGCTTCTCGTCGGGCCATCGGATCCGCAAGGACCGAACTATCCCGCAGGCCCGGTCGGCTTCGCGCCGATGCCGTTGTCGCGACTACCCTTTCCAAGTACGGTGGTTGCGAGTGAGGACGATCCGTACATCGATCTCGAACTCGCGCGAGCTTACGCCGCGGCGTGGGGAAGCACGTTCGTCAACGCTGGCCGAGCTGGACACATCAACGCTGCGAGCAACCTGGGTGAATGGGCGGCCGGATATGCGCTGCTCGAATCACTGCGACAGGGCAGCGCACAGCAAACATCCTCACCGCGAACGTAGTGCGTACCATCTCGATTCTGGTGGGAACCGCTGTCGCGCTCGCGATCTACACACGCGCGCGCCGAACGCGCGGAACGTATCGCGTCGCCGATGCCAGGAGTGCAATGGGTAGCCTCGAGGCCGATCGGAAAGTGCTCGCTGCTCTGCGCGACGCAGGCGCTGACCTCACGAAAGTTACTGAGGTCAACTTCTATCTCTATTTCAACACTCGGGCTGCGGCCGATGCCGCTGCGCTCGATGCATCGATGCCCCCGCTCGAGGCCACGGTTCGCGAAGGCGCCGACGAAACATCGTGGCTGTGCTATGTGACAGGACAGATGATCCCGAGTGAACACGCGATTCATGCCGCGAGCGAACGGTTCGCCGAGGTGGCCAGGCGTCGCGGCGGAGAGTACGACGGCTGGGAGGCAGCCGTCACCACGTAGCGTGCAAGCTCGGTCCGCTGGCGCACGGTGTCGTAGCCGCGTACTATCGCCAGTCGTTCCGCTCGGCGATCGAGCGGAATAGAGCAATCCGGTCCCCTTGAAGTCGGAGGTTCAGTGCGTCGCGCTCGCTTCGTCCTGCCCGCGCTGTTGTTGAGCGCCTCATGTTCCCGCGACCAGGCCGGAACGCCGAACGACTCCACCGCCGCTGTCACCGTCGCCGGCACGAGGATCGCCGCGCCGCGCTCGGGACCCGCTGGCGAATGGAACTCGCCCGCCGGCGACAACTCGGCGTCACGATACAGCGAGCTCGATCAGATCACGGTCGCCAACGCGAAGAATCTCCACGCTGCGTGGACGTTCTCCACCGGTGTGTTGCGCGGCCACGAGGGACAGCCGCTCGTCATCAACAACACGATGTACGTCGTCACGCCGTATCCGAACGTCTCGTACGCGCTCGACCTCGCCACCGAGGGACAGCCGCTCAAGTGGAAGGTGCGTCCGGAGAACGCGCAGACGGCCGTCGGCCTCGCGTGCTGCGACGTCGTCAATCGCGGCGCCGCATACGCCGACGGCAAGATCTTCTACAACCTGCTCGACGGACACACCGTCGCGGTCGACGTCGCAACGGGCAAGCTCCTCTGGAGCACGCCGATGGGCAACCTCGGCAAGGGCGAGACGATGACGATGGCGCCCATCGCCGTGAAGGGGAAAGTCATCGTCGGCTCGAGCGGCGGTGAGATGGGTGTGCGTGGATGGATCGCTGCATTGGATCAGGTGTCCGGCAAGGAGGTATGGCGGGCTTACAACATCGGTCCCGACGCCGACATCAAGGTGGGTCCGCGCTTCAAGCCGTTTTACGGCAAGGCCGACACGAGCGCCAATCAGGGCGCAACGAGTTGGCCGGCGAACACCTGGCAGCAGGGCGGCGCGACGGTGTGGGGCTGGCTCTCGTATGATCCCCAGCTCAACCTCGTCTATCACGGCACGTCGAACCCGGGACCGTGGAATGGCAAGCAGCGGCCTGGCGATAACAAGTGGAGCGCCGCGATCATTGCGCGCGACGCCGACACCGGCGAGATGATCTGGGCCTTCCAACCGACGCCGCACGACGTCTGGGATTACGACGCCGTGAACGAGAACATCCTCGTCGACCTCCCCATCGGGGGAAAGACTCGCAAGGCGCTCGTCCACTTCGATCGCAACGGTTTTGCGTACACGATGGATCGCGCCACCGGCGAGGTGATCCTCGCCAAGGCATACGTGCCGATGAATTGGTCCACCGGTGTCGACTTGGCGACCGGCCGCCCCGTGTTGAATCCGGAGAAGGTGCCGTTCCAGGGCAAGAAGGTGACGTTCATCTGCCCGAGCCTCGAGGGCGGAAAGAATCAACAGCCTGCTGCGTTCTCTCCCGCCACGGGGTTGTTCTATGTGCCGACGAACAATCTCTGCATGGACTTCGAGGCGCGCGAAGTGTCGTACATCCCGGGCACGCCGTACATCGGCGGCAACGCGCCGGAAGTCGCCGGACCGGGCGGCTATCGCGGCGAATTCATCGCGTGGGACGCAACGACGGGCAAGAAGGCCTGGGGCATCAAGGAACCGTATCCGGTGTGGGGCGGCGCGTTGGCAACCAAGGGCGACGTCGTGTTCTACGGCACGCTCGACGGATGGTTCAAGGCCGCGAACGCGCGCACCGGACAGGTGCTGTGGAAGTTCAAGGTCGGCTCTGGTGTCGTCGGCAATCCAATGACGTACACGGGTCCCGACGGCAAGCAATACGTCGCAGTCTACTCCGGCATCGGTGGCGACATGGGTCTGCTCATCGCCGGCGACGTCGCCGCGAATCTTCCGTACGATGTTCGTGAGCGCGGATCCACGCTGCCCGATCTCGCACGCTGGACGAGCTGGGGTGGAATGCTGTTCGTGTTCTCGCTCTAGCTCGTGCTCATGCCGACCGAAGCGACGGCCTGGCTCGTGCACCCTATCATTCGCCTTCTTCGGGAGCTCGAAATGCGACAGGCTCAGTTCGCCTGCATTGCCGTTGTCATGGCGACATTTGCGGTGCAGGGCTGCACGCGCGACTCCAGCGCAGAGGAGCCATCGCATCTCGTGCGTCAGGCGCCCGCGACGTCGAGCGCGCAGGCGACTGGCGACCTCGCCGGCCGATTCGTCTCTCACACCGAGCACATTCAACCCGGCGGCATGAAGCCGTTCGCTGGCCTGCGTCTCGCCAATCCGCACGAGGGCGACGCGACCGCCGCCGCCACCGGCGGCAAGCTCTATCTCGCATACAACTGCGTCGACTGCCACGGCGCTGACGGCAGTGGCGCGATGGGGCCAAGTCTCGCTGACGGCCGATGGCACTTCGGCGGCGAGTCTGCCGAGGTGTTCGAGTCGATTTATCAGGGACGTCCCGAGGGAATGCCGGCGTGGGGCAGCCTCATCTCGGAAGATCAGGTCTGGCTGCTCGTGACCTACGTCCGCTCGCTCTCGAAGGGCAAGGACGTCACGACGGAGAATTTCGCGGGAGGGACCGTGGAGCGCACTGGGCACTAGTCACACCGGCTATCGCCGTTTCCACGGTGTGAGCACAGTGTACTCAGGCACCGCTGTCGCACTGCTGCGCTTCACGTCGATCAACTTTCGCTTCGCCAGGCGCCCCACCGCGCCCTGAACCGCGCGCTTCGACAGGCCCGTCGCCTCGGAGAGATCGCGCAAGCTGATCGACACGGTCCTCGCGCGGTTGCCCGTCGAGCGAACCCACAGCGCAAGATAGACGAGAAACGCCGCCGGCCGCCGGTCGTGACCCACGAGATCGGGCATCAGCGTCTCGATGACGTAGCGGTCGAGCTTGAGCGACAGCGCCATTGGAATCCTGTGCTATAGTATCGATGACTATAGCCACGACTGCCCGC
>JAQBPV010000147.1 GCA_028287345.1 Gemmatimonadota bacterium | reverse complement strand
GGAACTGCTGCGGAGCGCGGACTGGGCGACGCACGAGGAAGCGCGGTGCGCTCTGTCTTGGTACATCGAGATGTGGTACACTCGTCGCCAGCGGCATCCGTCTCTCGGGTATCTCAGTCCGCTCGAGTTCGAACGCCTGCACGACAACGGAGCCGAAATCCCGTGTCCACTATTTCGGGGAACGTCTACTTCTTGAATCTGCTTTCTGGATTGCGGAACGCGGTTCCGCGGCGTTGGCCAGGAATCAGCTTGTGCTGGGGAGGCCATCCAACAATGTTTGCTTGACGAACAAAGTGCGACGCCCTGCGTCGCCGCGACACCCACTGCCCCTCGCGATGAGAAAGATCAACACCCGCAGCTTCGTGCGCGCCACGCGGTCCACGCCGCGCGAAGTCAACCGGCAGATTCTCCTCAACCTCGTGCGCGAGCACGAACCGATCTCGCGCGCCGACCTAGCGCGGCGGATGGAGATCGCGCGCGGCATGGTCACATCGCTCGTGGACGAGCTGATCACGGATGGGTCTTTGTACGAAGGCGCGACGATCGATTCGCCGAGGGGTCGCCGGCCGCAGATGTTGTTCGTGCGAACACGTGGTCGGTTGGTCATCGCCATCGACGTCCGCTTCAGCCGCACCTACGTGATGCTCGGCGACTTCAGCGGAACGGCGATCGCCATGGAGGCGTTCGACACGATCGAGGATCCGTCGGCGCTGGTGTCGGAGCTCAGGATTCGCGTGCGACGCCTGCTCTCGACGCACGCCGACGCGGGCCAGTGCGAAGGACTCGGCCTCGTGGTGCCGGGGATGGTGGACTCGATCTCGGGACGCGTGCTCAACGCGCCGCACCTGGGTTGGCGAAACGTGGACATCCGCGATGCACTCTCCGCCGCGGTGGGCCTGCCGGTGTTCGTGGAGAATGCGCCGATCGCCTGCGCGATGGCGTTGATGTGGCTTGGCCAGCGCGGCGGCATCGAGTTCAGCGACTTCGTGTACGTCAACGTGTCGGACGGTGTGGGAACCGGCGTGGTGGTGAATGGCCAGGTGCTGCGCGGCACGCGCAACACAGCGGGCGAGTTCGGGCACGTGCCTCTCACGGACGACGGTCCGGAGTGTTTCTGCGGCGGACATGGCTGCCTCGAGGTCTACACGTCGAACCTCGCGACACTCACGCGCTACCTCGGCCAACCGTTCTCGCCGGCGACGGCGCGGGGAATCGTCGAAGCGTCCGGGTTGACGATCGACGACGTCATCGCGCGCTCACGCCTTGGCGACGCGCGCGCGCGATCCGCGATCGACGAGACGGCTCGTCATCTCGGCGCAGGGTTGGCGGTGATCATCAATACGCTTTCGCCGGCGCAGATCTGCGTTGGTGGAGAGATCACCGAAGCGTGGGTCGAGATCGAGCCGACGATCCGTGGTGTGATCGCTGCGAGGGCGTTGACGGATATTGCGGCAGCGACGCCGGTGTTTCCGGAGAAGACGCCGTCGCAGGCGCGGCTTCGCGGGGCGACTACTCTCGTTGCGGCTCCTCGCTTCGCGGCACCAAAAATCGCGTAGCGTTCGTCGGCTATTCGAGCGTCGAGCTTAGAGTGCTCTGTTCCTCGCAGTAGCGAACGCCCACACTGCGGTTTTACCGCAGAGGACGCAGAGCAGCAGAGAGGCGCTGAGAACTACAACTGCATTGCTCATTGCGGTTTGTCTTCGTTCCTCCGCGACAGCAGTGCTCTTTTGAAGGTGCGCCCGGTCCAGATCAGGGTTTTTTGGTGAAGCGACACAAACGGATCGGACGGACTCTGACGGAAAACGACGTCACTCGAGATGGCGCGCAGTCGTTTCCGTCAAGTCCGTCAATTCCGTTTATGTCGCTTCTCTAGGTCTCCGATGCTTGCCTGAGGCAGTTCCGACAAGTCGGGCTCATTCCGTCGTTCTCTGCGTTCCTCTGCTCCTCTCCGGCCTCTGCGGTAAGAACGGCTTATTGTGGCGCGTTTGTCTCGGCTATCGCGCACCGAACCGATACACGGTTCGCGACGAGTACTCCTCGCCTGGACGCAGGATCGTCGACGGGAAGCTCGGCTCGTTGGGCGAATTCGGGAAATGCTGCGTCTCGAGCGCCAACGCGCCGTGGCGGATGTAGGGCTGGCCGTTCTTGCCCCTCGAGCTACGGCCGAGTTGATCGCCCGAATAGAGCTGCAGCCCAGGCTCGGTCGTCTCGATCTCCAGCTGACGGCCGGAACCTGGCTCATATAGCCGAGCGACCAAGCGCGATCCGGCGATGCCATCGTCGAGAACGAAGCTGTGATCGTATCCATCGATAGGAAGCAACGCATCACGTGAACGCATCTCTGCGCCGATGGTGCGCGGCTCGCGGAAGTCGAACGGTGTTCCTTCGACCGGCCGCAATTCTCCCGTCGGGATGATCTCGTCGTTCACCGGCAGATATCGCGACGCGAACAGCGTCAGCTGATGATCGAGAATGTCTCCCGCCGCGTGGCCACCGAGGTTGAAGTACAGATGCTGCGTGAGGTTGATCGGCGTGGCGGCGTCTGTCGTCGCAGCGTAGTCGAACCAGAGCTCGTTTGTGTCCGTGAGTGTGTACGTCACGCGAACGTTCAGCGTCCCCGGAAATCCGCCCTCTCCCGCCCTGCTCGTGTAGGTGAGCAGCGCGCCCACCGAGCACTCGCGCGCGAAGGGCTCCACCGCCCACAGCGCGCGGTGGAAACCGTGTGCACCGCCGTGGAGCAGGTTCGGTCCGTCATTCGGCGCCAAGTGGTACGCGACGCCGTCGACCACGAACCGGCCGCTCGCGATGCGGTTGGCGTAGCGACCTATAAGCGCGCCGAAGTAGTCGCCATCCGCGAGGTAGTCGTCGAGCGTGTCGTAGCCTGGCGTGACGTCGGCATGCACGCCATCGCGATCCGGAACCTTGACGCTGACGATGATGCCGCCGAGTGAGAGGAAACAGACCTCGGTCCCGGACGCGTTGACGAGCGTGTGCATTTCCACCAAACGTCCATCGGGGGCAACGCCGAAGGGTGCGACGCGGAGCGGAGGGAGGGCGCTACCACTGAGCATGCGTCGTCTCTCGGAAATGCGCGTCGTAGATGGAGCGCACCCGCGCCATTGCGTCGGGCGACAGAGGCGGCAAGTCTGCCGCGCGCACATTGTCCTCGACCTGCTGTTCGTTCTTCCCGCCGGGAATGGCGGCGGTGACCTCGGGGAACATGAGGATCCACCGGAGCGCGAGTTGCGCCATCGACGCATGCTCGGGCACGAGCGGCCGCAACTCGTCCACCGCGTGCAGGCCGGCCTGATAGTCGATGCCGCTGAACGTCTCGCCCTTGTCGAAGGCTTCGCCGCGCCGGTTGAAACTGCGATGATCCTCCGGTGGAAAGACCGTGTCGGCGCGGAGCTTTCCGCTCAGCAGTCCACTCGCCAGCGGGAGTCGCGCGAGGATGCCGACCTTGCGCGCGGCCGCGGCGGCGAAGAATTCGTCAGCGGGCTTGAGGCGGAACATGTTGAAGATGATCTGCACCGACTGCACGCCGTCGTGCCCGATGGCGCGCATCGCTTCATCGACGCGTTCGACGCTCACGCCGTAGTGGCGGAGCTTGCCGTCGCGCACGAGGTCGTCGAGCACACCGAACACCTCGCCCATGTCGTACACCTCGGACGGCGGACAGTGCAGCTGCAACAGGTCGATCGCGTCGGTGCCGAGATTCTTCAGGCTCCGCTCGACGAACCCCGTGAGGTTTTCGCGGTTGTAACCGGACGCCACGTGTGGGTTCAGTCGTCGCCCCGCCTTCGTGGCGACGATGATCTCCTCGCGCCGCTCGCCCCGGAGTTGCGCGATCAACTTCTCCGAATGGCCGTCGCCGTAGACGTCGGCGGTGTCGACGAAGTTCACGCCGAGGTCGATGGCGCGGTGGAGTGCACGCAGGGACACGCGGTCGTCAGTAGCGCCCCAGACGTCGCCGCCGATGCCCCACGCGCCGAAGCTGACTTCGGAGATCTTCCAACCCGTGCGTCCAAGCTCGCGATAGTTCACTTGCAAATCCGGTTCAGTGCGAAGGACTGTATGCGTAGAGGCCGAGCATCGCACCGACGAAACCGGACGCGACCTTCGTGCTGAGAATCGTTCCGTCGGCGTTGTCGTGTAATGTCGTCCACTCACCAGGCCGGCGCGCGTACGAGAAGT
>JAQBPV010000112.1 GCA_028287345.1 Gemmatimonadota bacterium | reverse complement strand
GCGCGTACGCGATGTTCTCGCGCACCGTGCCGCTGAACAGCGCCGGCTCCTGCGGCACAAGGCCAACGGAGCCGCGGAGGTCGGCGAAGGAGAGCTCGCGGACGTCGGCGCCATCGAGCGTGATGCGGCCGCCAGTGACATCCCAGAAGCGCGGAATCAGCGACGCGATGGTCGTCTTGCCGGCGCCGCTCGGGCCGACGAGTGCGACGACCTCGCCAGGCTCGATGGCGAATGAGACCTCACTCAATACCTCGGGCAGGTCCGGCGAGTATCGGAAGCTCACGCTCTCGAGCGCGATCGCACCGCGGACGGGTTTCGTCAGCGGAGTCGGATGCACGGGCTCGGGCACGCTGGGGCGCATGTCGAGCAGCTCGAACACACGCTGCGCCGCGCCGACGGCCTCCTGGTAGCTGCCGAACAGCGACGCGAGTGAACCGACGGCGGCCGCGACCGTGATCGCATACAGGAGAAAAGAGACGAGCGCCCCAGGTGTGAGCACGCCGTCGAGCACGAGACGTCCACCCTGCCACAGCACGGCGACGACTCCCGCAAATGCGACGAAGCCGACGACGCCGAAGAGCAGCGCGCGCGCCTGCGCACGGGCAATCGCGGCGCGCACGACGTCGGAGAGCAGATGGTGATAGCGGCGCGTCTCCTCCTCTTCGCGGACGAAACTCTGCACCGTCCGGATCTGCGAAAACGATTCGTCGGCCATACCCATCGCTTCGGCGACGCGATCCTGGACGCCGGTGCTTGCGCGACGCAGGCGACGTCCGAAGAAGAACGCCGAGCCAACGACGACAGGCACGCCGGCGAGGGTGGTCGTCGTGAGATGCGGATGCGTCAGCGCGAGCATGACGACGCCGCCGATGAGAAAAAGCGATTGCCGGGAGAGCTCGCTGATCCAGGAACCCATCAGCGTCTGCAACACGGCGAGGTCGGCGGAGAGTCGGCTCGTCAGTTCGCCGGTACGGCGTTCCGTATAGAAGCCAGGCGAAAGATGGATCAAGTGCGCGAATACATCTTCGCGCAGCTTGGCGACGATTCGCTCCGACGTCCCGGTGAGCAGGTACACCTGGATGAAATTCATCACGCCCTGGAGCGCGAACGCGAGGACGAGCCCGATGGCGATGCGATCGAGCAGCGCGCGATCGTGCTGCTGGAATGCGGCGTCGAGCAGGCGGCGCACGACCTGCGGAAAGGCGAGTCCCACCGCCGCGGCGACGACGAGGCACACGGCGGAGACGACGAGTCGACCGGCGTAGGGTCGCAGGCGCGGGAGCAGCGCCTTGAGCGGTTTCGGCGATTTTGGGCGCCCTCCGCGTGCGTCGGCGGCGGGCTTGATCGGGATGGTCACGTCAGCGCGGCGCGCCCCCGCCACCTTCTCCACGCAACCAGAGTCGCACGGCGTACAGCGATTGGTTCATGGAGCGTCCAGCGGACGACTGACGCTCGAGCCATTCGAGCAGCGCGGCGGCACGCTCCGCGCGCGCACCAGGTGGCGCGCTCCAATCGTCGGCCGACCATCCTCTCACGTGCACGACACCATTGGCGTCGGGCACACCTATGAGAAGGAGGGTCTCGGCAGAGCCGTTCTGCGCGCCGAGAAGGAGGGGCATCTCGCGCGTGGCGTTGGAAAAACCGTCAGACATTTCGTGTTTGTGGGACTGCAATGCGAAAACGAAACTGCAACTATCAGCCGTCAGCCGTCAGAGATAGGCTATCAGCTGCAGCCGCAGCTGACAGCTTAGCTGTCAGCTGCGGCTGCAGCTTAAGACTTCTCACTGACGGCTGTCAGCTGTAGTTCAAACGAGAGCACGATCGACCACCATAGCCGCAAATAGAAGCGCTAAATACAAAAGCGAGTACTTGTACACTGACCACGCCGGCTTCACGAAGTCCTCGGCGCGCAAGACGCGAATCACGCCAACGAGCAGCCATCCGCCGAGCAGCAAAGCCGCCACGAGATATGGAATGCCCAGCGCACCGAACGCCACCGGGAGCACCGTCAGCGGCAGCAGGATGAGCGTGTACCACAGCATGTTCCGCATCGTCTCCCGTTCGCCCCACACCAGCGGCGCCATGGGAACTCCCGCCTTGTTGTAGTCCCGCTGCTTGTTGAGCGCGAGCGCCCAGAAGTGCGGCGGCGTCCAATAGAAGATGATGAGGAATAGGTAGATCGCGAGCAGGTCGATGCTGCCCGTTACCGAGGCCCATCCGACGAGCGGCGGAAACGCGCCGGCCGCGCCACCGATGACGATGTTCTGCGGTGAGCTGCGCTTCAGCCAACGCGTGTAGATGAAGACGTACGTGTAGAATCCGCCGAGTGCGAGCGCCGCCGTGAGGACGTTCGCGACGTGCGCGAGGAGGAACGTCGCCGTCGTCGCACACAGCACGCCGAACGCCAGCACCGCTTCGGCGTGCATGCGACCGCTCGGAATGGGACGCAATTTCGTACGCGCCATCTCGGTATCGATGTCGCGGTCCATGTACATGTTCACGGCATTCGCGCCGCCGGCCATCAGGTAGCCGCCGATGAAGACGGCAAGCACCAGCGTCCACGCGGGCGAACCGGCGACGTACATCGGTGCGATGGTCGTGACGAGCAACAGCGAGATGATGCGCGGCTTGGTGAGCGCCACGAGGTCGCGCGCGAAGCTCTGCCGCACCGGCGCGTCGGTGGCCACGTTGCTCAATTGTCGGCGCCTCGCGCGATGATCACGGCGACGCTGTGCTGCCACGGCTCTTTCGGCTCGACGACACCCTTCCGTTTCGGTTCGGCTATCGCGGTGGACGATGCGCTCCTCGCGACCGTGCTGGCGCGAACGATACCCGCGTCGGAGAAATCAATTGGTGACGGAGCCACGAGCGGTTCGCGCACGCCATGCCCGTCACCCGAGATGCGTGCGAGGTACGCGAGCGCGAACGTCGCGATCCAGATGCTTACGCCGGTCGCCTCGTGCAAGGAGCGCAACACCGGCGGCAAGTGCATGCCGATCATCGCCCCCGCGACGAGCAATTGCAGAAGCCCAAGCGAGAACGCAATCGTCGCGACACGCCTGATGAGCGATTCGCGGTGCTTCCGCTGCGCCATCACCATTCCGAACAGATGCAGGATGAGCAGGACGGCGATGACGCGATGCGTGAGCTGCACGTGGACGGCGCCGGCTTGCACGTCCGGATTGGTACCGCATAGCGGAAACTT
>JAQBPV010000094.1 GCA_028287345.1 Gemmatimonadota bacterium | reverse complement strand
TCATCGTCTTCGATCCGAACACGGTGGCCGACAAGGCGACGTACGTGAGTCCGGAGATCCTCGCCGAGGGGATGCGCTATGTCCTGGTGAACGGACAACTCGCGGTGGACGCGGGAAAGTTCACTGGTGTGCTGGCGGGTCGTCCTCTCCGTCATATGCCCAAGAGCCGGTAAAGCAGGCCCTCGGCGCTGCGCTCGCCACTGCGGGATGACAGAACGGCATTGTCATCCCGCACGAGCGAAGCGCGGGATGACAGAACCGCATCCTAGTACCGATAGTGATCCGGTTTGTACGGGCCGTCCACCGGCACGCCGATGTACGACGCCTGATCGGGCGAAAGTTTCGTGAGCTTTACACCGAGCTTGTCGAGGTGCAGGCGCGCGACCTTCTCGTCGAGGTGCTTCGGCAGTGTGTAGACCTTCTTCTCGAGGTTCTGTGCGTTGGCATGCAGCTCGAGCTGCGCCATCACCTGGTTGGTGAACGACGCCGACATCACGAAGCTCGGATGTCCGGTGGCACAACCGAGATTCAGTAGTCGTCCCTCAGCGAGAATCATCACGCTGTGGCCGTCGGGGAACACGAACTCGTCGTACTGCGGCTTGATGTTGATGCGCGTGATGCCCTTCTTCTTCAGGCCGGCCATGTCGATCTCGTTGTCGAAGTGGCCGATGTTTCCGACGATGGCCTTGTCCTTCATCTTCGCCATGTCGTCGACGGTGATGATGTTCTTGTTGCCCGTTGCCGTGATGAAGATGTCGGCCGAGCTCACGACTTCGGACAGCGTCGTCACCTGATAGCCTTCCATCGCCGCCTGCAGGGCACAGATGGGATCGATCTCGGTGATGATGACGCGCGCACCCTGGCCGCGCAGCGACTGGGCACATCCCTTACCGACATCGCCATAGCCGAAGATCACCGCAACCTTGCCGGCGAGCATCACGTCCGACGCGCGGAGGATGCCGTCGGTGAGCGAGTGACGGCAACCGTAAAGGTTGTCGAACTTCGACTTCGTCACGGCGTCGTTGACGTTGATCGCCGGGAAGCGCAGCGTGCCGGCGTTCATCATCTCGTACAGGCGGTGCACGCCGGTCGTCGTCTCCTCGGAGACGCCACGCACGTCGGCGGCAACCTTCGTCCAACGGCCCGGGTTCTTCACGATCTCGACGCGCAGCAGGTCGAGGATGACGCCCCACTCCTCGCTGTCCGTCGCTTCGTTGAACGCCGGCACTTCGCCGGCCAACTCGTAGTCCGCACCCTTGTGCACGAGCATCGTGGCGTCGCCACCGTCATCGAGGAGGAGGTTCGGGCCGCTGCCGTCGGGCCACATGAGCGCCTGCTCGGTGCACCACCAGTACTCCTCGAGCGTCTCACCCTTCCACGCAAATACGGCGATGCCCTTCGGGTTGTCGATCGTGCCATCCTTGCCGACGGCGACAGCGGCCGCCGCATGATCCTGCGTGCTGAAGATGTTGCAGCTCACCCAGCGCACGTCGGCGCCGAGCTCCGTGAGCGTCTCGATGAGGACGGCGGTCTGCACGGTCATGTGCAGCGAGCCCATGATCTTCGCGCCGGCGAGCGGATTCTTGCCCTTGTATTCGTTGCGCAGCGCCATCAGGCCAGGCATCTCCTGCTCGGCGAGACGCAGCTCCTTGCGGCCGAATTCGGCGAGCGAGAGATCGGCGACCTTGAATGCCGGCCGGTCGAGCGCGCTCTGGGTGTCGGGGTGTTGAGTCGTAGCCATGATCGAGTGGATGACAGGTGGACAGGATTACAGAAAACCTACGAAGAGCGAACGGCCCGGGCCGCGAAGAGACCGGGACCCTTGGCTTGTGGATCGGGAGAAAGAGGAACGATGCGCGTTTGATCGAAGCCGGCATCCTCGAACCAGCCCATGAGCTGTTGCTCGCTGAAGCCGAGCCAGAGATGTCCCATCGCTGCGCGATATTCGTCGCGCTCGTGGGGCAGCATGTCGACGAGCAGCAGACGCCCACCGGGCCGCAACACCCGCGCCGCTTCCGCGATGACGCGCGCCGGATCGACGACGAAGTGCAGCACGAGTGAGAGCACTGCAGCGTCGAGCGAGGCGTCAGCGATCGGCAGATCCTCGAGGCTTCCGCTGCGCAGCTCGACGTTGTCGCGCGCATCGAGCCGCTTGCGGGCAGCGCCGAGCATCGCGCTCGACTCGTCGACGGCAATCACGTTGCCGACGAATGGCGCCAGCGCTGCCGTCGTCTGGCCAGTACCGCAGCCGAGATCGCCGACGGTCCACGTGGGTTCGAGCAACGCGGCCAGCGGAGTGAGATCCGCACTCGAGCCGTACAGGTCGGAGCGCAGCTTGTCCCACTGGCCGGCGCGCGTGGAAAAGAACGACTGCGACGTGGTGCGCCGCTCGTGCACGATACGCTCGGCGCGCGTGAGATCGTGTCGTGCGGACGGCGTGACACTCACCTGGTCGCGAACAAGATGCCAAAGGCGGCGAGCGCCCGGATCGAGCGCGCTGCCCGGCATGGTGTACCGACGGCTCGTCCCTTCAGCTCGTGCGACGACCCAATCCTCGTCGGCCAGCGTCTTCAAGTGACGGCTCACGGTGCTCTGGGGCAGCTGCAGCGCCGAGCACAGCTCGCCGACGGTGAGCTCGTGCCGGTCGAGCAACAGAAGGAGCCGACTCCGAGTGGGGTCGGCCAGCGCCGTGAGGCGGTCGAAGATCGGGCGCGCTTGTATCATCCGTATATCCGGATAGAAGGCTAGTCCATATTGGTGTGAAGTCAAGCTCCCGTGTCAGGGGCGGCTCGCTGCGCGAGCCTTACGGGGCGGCCGCTACGCAGCCTTATGGGGCGCTTCGCTTACGGCCTGCGCAGCGAGAGCCTGTCGCTCCGTGATCCGCGAGATAGAATCAGCCCGCATCCAGCGAACGAAAACAGGAGAATACCATGTCCGAACTCACGCGCCGCGACTTCGTCGGCGCTGCCACCACGCTCGCTGCAGCGACCGCGCTTCCGCGCATCGCGCACGCGAACGCCACGGGTCCGCAACCGGCCGCGGCGCTCGACGAAAAAACCATCGCCGAGCTTCAGGCGGGCATGGCACGCGGAGAGTTCACCTCGCACAGCATCACGCAGCAGTACCTCGAGCGCATCGCATCGCTCGACCGACAAGGTCCCACGCTGCGGCACGTCCTCGAGACCAATCCCGACGCGCTCGCCATCGCCGATGCGCTCGACACCGAGCGGAAAGCGGGGAAGACGCGCGGACCGATGCACGGCATTCCGCTGCTCGTGAAGGACAACATCGACACCGCGGATCGCATGACCACGAGTGCTGGCTCACTCGCGCTCGAGGGCTCGCGGCCCTCGCGCGACGCCTACATCGTCGAACGGTTGCGCGCGGCCGGCGCCATCATACTCGGCAAGACGAACCTCAGCGAATGGGCGAACTTCCGATCGACGCATTCGTCGAGTGGATGGTCAGGACGCGGAGGACAGGGGCGCAATCCATATGCACTCGACCGCACACCCTCCGGCTCGAGCTCGGGATCTGCCGGTGCAGTCGCGTCGAGCTACTGCGCCGTTGCCGTCGGCACCGAGACTGACGGATCGATCACCTCGCCGGCGGCCGCATGCTCGCTCGTCGGACTCAAGCCGACGATCGGACTCGTGAGCCGCAGCGGCATCATTCCAATCGCACATTCGCAGGACACCGCGGGCCCGATGGCGCGCACCGTCACCGACGCCGCGATTCTCCTCGGAGCACTGGTCGGCGTTGACGCGCGCGACCCCGCGATGCGCGGAAGAATCCTCGCCAAAACGGACTACACCAGGTTTCTCGATGCGAACGGTCTCAAGGGCGCACGCATCGGCGTGGCGCGGAAAAAATATACGGGCTACAGCACGGCCGCTGACGCACAGTTCGACCATGCACTGGCCGTCATGAAAGAGCGCGGGGCGATCATCGTCGATCCGGCGGACATCGCTACGGCCGGCAAGTTCGACGACGCTGAGTACGAAGTGCTGCTGTTCGAGTTCAAGGCTGACCTCGCCGCATATCTCGCGGCACTTCCCGCCGGCGCTCGCGCTCGCAACCTCGACGACCTCATCGCCTTCAACAAGGCGCATGCGAAAGAGGAAATGCCCTACTTCGGCCAGGAGATCTTCGAGATGGCGACGAAGAAGGGCAGTCTCTCGACCCCTGCCTACAAAAAGGCACTCGACTCCTGCCGCATGCTCGCGCGCACGCAGGGGCTCGACGCGACCTTCGCGAAACACAAAGTCGACGCGATCGTCGCGCCGACACAGGGACCCCCCTCCTTGATCGACCTGGTGAACGGTGATCCCTCGGGCGGAAGCAGTACGTCGCCCTGTGCCGTTGCCGGCTATCCCGCGATTACAGTTCCGATGGGCTACCGATGGGGATTGCCGCTCGGCATCACCTTCATGGGAAAGGCGTGGGCCGAGCCGACGCTGTTCAAGCTGGCGTATGCGTTCGAGCAGGCGACGAAGGCTCGCGTCGCACCGCGGTTTCTCCCGACAGCGCTGCTGCAGTAGATCTCACTCACCGAGGAACACCAATGCGCCGACTCGCCGCCGTTCTCGTCATCACTGCTGCCACAGCGCTGCATGCGCAGCAGGACTTCTCGCAGGTGAAGATCATCGTGGTGCCGGTGGCCAAGGGCGTTTACATGCTACAAGGATCGGGAGGCAATATCGGCCTCTCCGTCGGCAACGACGACGCGTTCGTCATCGACGATGAGTACGCGCCGCTCACGCCGAGGATCAAGGCCGCCATCGCCACGGTAACCGCCAAGCCGGTGCGCTTCGTCGTGAACACGCATTGGCACGGTGATCATACGGGCGGCAACGAAAACATGGCCGCCGGCGGAGCGATTCTCGTGGCGCACGACAACGTTCGCAAGCGGATGAGCGCCGAACAATTCATCGAGGCGTTCAAGCAGACGGTGCCAGCGTCACCAGCCGCGGCGCTTCCCGTGATCACCTTCAATGAGAGCATCAGCTTCTGGGTGAACGGTGACAGCGTGCGAGCGACTCACGTGCAGAACGCTCACACCGATGGCGACGCGATCATCTTCTTCCAGGGCGCGAACGTGCTTCACATGGGCGACACTTTCTTCAACGGCTTCTATCCGTTCATCGACGTCTCGAGTGGCGGCACGCTCGACGGCATCATTGCCGCCGCGGATCGCGGACTCGCGATGGCCGACGCTTCGACGAAAATCATCCCCGGTCATGGCGAGCTCGGTGACAGGGCGTCGCTGAAGAAGTACCGCGACGTGATGGCCGGCTCCCGCGATCGCATTGCCAAGCTTATCACCCAGAAAAAGACGCTGGCGCAGATCATCGCGGCCAAGCCGCTCGCCGATTACGACTCGACATGGGGACAGGGCTTCATGAAGCCGGACCAGTTCATCACCATGGTGCACGCGGGCATGACGAAGAAGGCAGACCCCAAGGTGAGCTCACAGCACCACGAAGAATGAGTCGCACCGGCGGCGCGCTCAGCGCATCGCCGGAAGACGATTCTCGGGACTGAGGTTGCCGACGCGATCGACGGCGCGCACGCGCACGTCGAGCGGTGCTGTGCTTCCCGGCGCGCCGATCACGAGCGCGCGTTGCGAGCCCGGAAGGATCTGGGTCGTCCAGCCGGCGTTCGTTCTCATCTGCACCACCCACAGCCACGGCAGCTTCGACGATAGCGTCCCCAATCCGAGATCGATCACGCGCTCGGACGACTTGATGTCGATACCTGCCGACGCGGAGGGAACGGTCATCGCCACCGACGGAAGCCACGTCGAAGCGGGAACCAACGCGGGATTCGCGTACGCTTCGCGCACGAGCCGCTCGTTGAGATTTTCCGGATTCTTCCGAAAGACCTCAGCGCTGAAGTGCACGTTGCCCGTCGCACCAGGCTGCGCACGCGTGAGGCGGATCTGCTCGAGAATCTCGTCGGTGTTCCACTTTGCTGAATTCGTGAATCCTACCTTGCTCGTGTAGTTGCCCGGCCAGAGATGCCGCCCGTGCGTGTTCTGCTGCGCCCACCACTCGAGCAGCTGGTCGTATCGCTGCTGCGGCTTGTCCACCGACCAGTAGAGCTGCGGCGTCATGTAGTCCACCCAACCCTCGTTATACCACTTCTTCGCGTCGGCGTAGAGGACGGCGTACTGATCGAGTCCCCGGACAGACGGCGGCGACCCGGGACGCCAGATGCCGAATGGGCTGACGCCGAAGCGCACCTGCGGCTTCACCTCATGAACCGCCTCGTACAACTCCTTCACGAGCAGGTTGACGTTCTCTCGGCGCCAATCGTCGCGCGACAGTCGCCCGCCACCCTTCCGGTACTTCGCATACGTCGAATTGTCGGGGAAGGGAATCTCCCTGACCTTTCGCTTGCGTCGCTCCGTCTCCGGATACGGATAGAAGTAGTCGTCCATGTGGACGCCATCGATGTCGTAGCGCTTCACGAGGTCGAGCACGACGCGCCGGGTGCGCTCGCGGACAGCGGGACTGCCCGGATCCATCCACACGTACGGCCCGTAGTTCCGCACGAGACTCGGGTTGCTCTTGCTGATGTGATTCGCCGACGCGGGCCGGGTTCTCGAGTAGCGTGCGCGGTACGGGTTGATCCACACATGCAGCTCGAGCCCGCGCTTGTGCGCCTCGGCGAGCGTGAAGGCGAGCGGATCGTAGTATGGATCAGGAGCCTTGCCCATCTTGCCGGTGAGGTATTCGGACCACGGCTCGATCTTCGAATCGTAGAGCGCGTCCGCGGCGGGGCGCACCTGCAGGATGATCGCGTTCATGTGCACCTCGACGAGCTTGTCGAGAATCGCGATCATCTCGCGCTGCTGCTCGGCGGTGCTCAGCCCGGCGCGCGACGGCCAGTCCATGTTGTCGACGGTGGCGACCCACACAGCACGCAGCTCGCGCGCGACCGGCGGCGGTCCGGGATCAAAGGCCTGGGCGCGAGTGTCGGCTGGTGCGACAACGAGTACAGAGGCAGCGACGAACAGCGCTGCGAGGCGCGACGCGATCTTCAACGGATCAGCGAACTGCCGGCAGGCCGAGCACTCTCCGGTACACGCTCAGGTACCTCGATGCACTGCGATCCCAGCCAAAGTCGCGCGCCATTGCCTCGCGCATCATCTCTTCCCATGCGTCACCATCGCGATACTGATCGACGGCCCGCATGGCGGCGCGCATGAAATCCGCCGGCGTGTAGTCGTCGAACAAGAAGCCAGTGACACCATCCTCGATGGTGTCCGCAAGACCACCGGTACGCCGAGCGACGGGAATGGTTCCGTAACGTTGCGCACGCATCTGCGTGAGGCCGCATGGCTCGTACAGCGACGGCATCAGGCACATGTCCGCACCGGACAGCAGCAGATGCTCGAACTCATCGGTGAAATCCAGCTTCACCGCAATGCGGCTCGGCGCCCGCTCGGCCAGCTCAGTGAGCATGGCCTCGTAGTGCGCTTCGCCGTGACCGAGGAAGACGTACTGCGCGTCGAAGGCGAAGTAGCCCGGGTCACCCAGGATGAGGTCGAGTCCCTTCTGTGAGACGAGTCGCGCTGTAAGTGCGAAGATCGGTGCCTGCCAGCGGCTGAGTCCTGTTGCGCGCTGAAGTGCGACGCGGCAGCGCTTCTTGCCGGCGAGGTTGTCCGATGAGAAGCGGCGCGGAATGAGCGGGTCGGCCGCGGGATCCCACACGTCCTGATCGATGCCGTTCACGATGCCGACGAGGCGGTCGCGCAACGCGACGAACACGCCATCGAGCCCGAATCCGCCCTTCTCCGTGCGCAGCTCGTGCGCATGTGTCGGGCTTACCGTGATGGCGAGGTCGGAGAAGACGAGCGCGCCCTTGAGCAGGTTCACCCGCCCGTGCCACTCGAGCTGCCGGTGGTTGTAGAGCGCTGCCGGAAGGCCGATGTCGGCCATCGTCTGCTCGGGGAAATGGCCCTGATAGCCGGCGTTGTGCACCGAGAGCACCGCGCGAATCCCTTCATAGTAGGGATGCGCCATGAACTCGGCCTTGAGATAGATGCTCGAGAGCGCCGTCTGCCAATCATGTGCGTGGACGATGCTTGGCGGCTGCT
>JAQBPV010000087.1 GCA_028287345.1 Gemmatimonadota bacterium | reverse complement strand
GGGCCGCCGTTCAGCCACGATCGCCGCGACGGCGCGATCCGCCGGCGCATCCGACGCGCTCAGCCCCCGGACGACGCCGTCGATGTCGGCTCCCGTGCGATTCTGGCTCATCTTCCACTTGCCCTCGAGTCGAGCGACCTCGACCTCGATGCCGACGATCGCCTTCATCTGCTGCGCGATGAACTCCTCGGGCGCATCGCCCACCTGCCAGGCGCCGCCTCGCTCCGCCTGATGCCGCGACGTCAGCGCTTCCAGATGCTGGCGGAGAAACGCCGGATCGTCGCGCAGGGACACGGTGCCGTAAGCGTGCACGGCCGCGTAGTTCCACGTTGGAACGACGCGGCCATGTTCTTCCTTGGACGCATACCACTCAGGAGTGATATAGGCGTCGGGTCCCGTGAAGATGACCAGCGCGTCGGCGCCGCCGAGTGCGAGCTGACGCGCGTGCGGGTTGGCGCGTGCTATGTGGCCCACCAGACGCATCGGAGCGGCGGTGCCGTCGAGCGCGAGCGGGAGGTGGGTGGCGAAAAGGCCGGTCGGTGCCGAGCCGGTGACGAGCGCCGCGAGCGGATGAGCCTCGAGGAAGGCCAGCAGCGTCGGGAGATCGGTCTCGGCAAAAGAGCTAGGGATGTACATGGGTCACTCGGCTCGGCGGACCGTCACCCTTGCGGGGCCTCGCCCATGTCCTCGAGCGGCCGAAGCTCGCACTCGCCCCCGAACTCCGGCCAGTGAATGCGATGGAGCTCCATGAACTTCTTCGCCAGGTCGACGGCCTCCTCGCGCGAGGCGACCTCGCACAGCGAGTAGCCGCCCACGACCTCCTTGGCTTCGCTGAACGGGCCGTCCGTGGCCTTGACCTTCCCGCCTTCGATGCGGACGCGCGTTCCCTTCGCGAGGGGCTGGAGCCCTGCCCCGCCGACGAAGACCCCCTTCTTCACGTACTCGTCGACGAACTCCCCCATCGCGGGGAAGAGGGCCGGCGGGACGTCGCGGATGTCATAGTCCGCGGGGTGCTTGATGAGCATCATATACCGCATGGTCGTGTCTCCTGAGGTCGTTGAATGGTTTCCGCGCAGCCGGCACCGCCGTCTGCCGAGGAGCTGCCCCTTCCGGGCTGCCCTACACTCACGTCGAACGGTCTGCGACGAAATCGACATTTGCCGTCGACGGGGCAAAATCCGGATATCACGCAATCTGGCGAAGGGCCTCGGTGGGCGGGAGCAAGGTGAGAGCCTCGCCCGTCTCCTCGCATGCGCCGGCCCAGCACGCCAACGAGGAGTAAGGTCGTTCTCACACCTGTGGACCAGGTGACGTGCTGCCGTGCTCCAAGAGACCGTAGCCCTCGACCAGCTCGTCGGCATCACGAAGCGCACCAGCTCTCCATCGAGCATACCGCACGAGCGCTACCATCGCGCCTGCCGGCACGCCGAAGGTAAGGATCCATGGCGCAACCGGCCCTGATCGCATGAACCCCGCGGATGCCAATTGGAGGTGGATCACGCGCACGCCGATCTCCCCGGTCGCCCAATCGAGGCTGAATGCTCCCACTCCAATGAGGGAGACGAATACCCATCGCCAGCGCTTCGGCATCGCCCGGCGAGTGGCGATCCAGACTCCCGTTGCGAGCGAGATCCCCGCGGCGGCAATGGTGAGGAATAGCCAGACATAGTGGCGCGCAGACTTACCCCGCAAACTGAAACGCGTCCGCTCCTCGAGCGGCTGGTCGATGGTGCTGGCCGACACACCCTCCACAAACCAGCTACCGGCCGAGTCGACTGTCGCGACATTTGCGATGATCCAGCCACGGGCCGCATGACGCTCGTAGCTGAGATTTACGTGCCGAACCCCCGCGACCACGTTGGTTTGTGCACCAATCACGCGCGTGGAATCGAACTGCTGGCCCTCGAGCATAGCACCAACTTTGGTGAGCTCGCGCTCCGCGTCCGGCCCCGCCAACTGCGGGACCAACCGTGCCACGGCGGAATCGACGTGCCGGTTCGTGAACAACGCCAGATAGGCCCGTGCACGCGCATCCGCATCGGGAGGTGTGAAGTGGCGGATGACATCCTCGGAGCTGCAAGCAGCAAGTGCCATCGCGAGGACAAGAGCACATACGCGCACGGCAAACCTCGTAGTCATAGTTCGGGATTCTGGAATATTGCGCCTGACGCCGAGAGCGATCTGTTCGAAACAAGCCTCGCCGCTATCGGCTGCCGAACCAACGAATCGGCAAGTACTGACGCCGCTGTTTGATCAACAGGTACTCGAGTGGCTGCGTGCCAGAAACGATGACTTCATGCGGAACCATGGCGGGAATGCGGATCACGTCGCCGACGTGCAAAACGATTTCGTGACTCTTGCCGAAGTGGCCTCCGACGCGTTCACCTGGAGCGAGATAGGTGCTCCCGACGAGGCTATCTCCCGTGATGATGGCGCCTGTTCCCGACCGAATGATGATCAGATCGTCCCAACGCGCATGCACCTCCGGCTTGCCCGACAGCTCACGATGGATGAGCTCGAAATTTGTCTGCTCGTCGGCGGATGTCAGCAGGGTGGTGCCGAGCACCTTGGAGCTGCCGCGGTTCCAGGGTCCCTTGAAGGCATCGGTCGCGGACGACGCGGGAATG
>JAQBPV010000038.1 GCA_028287345.1 Gemmatimonadota bacterium | reverse complement strand
CACGCCGGCCGACCGGCACGCCGGCCGTGATCTCGCCCGCTTACAGGCGCGCCGGCGCGTGTACGAACGCGCGCAACAGCGCACGCCGCGCCGGTGGAGTCGGCGCACGCGCGACTGGACGCCGATCACTGCAGTACACTTGAATCCTGAGCGTGATATGGTCGTCGCTGTACCTGCAGGCATCACATGATGCCATGCGACAACTATCCTGACACGCACCGGCTGATGTCCTACGGCTTACGGCTGGTGGCTGATGGTTCCGAAGGTCAATCGTCGCCGATCGTCTGACTCAGCGTCGTCCCGAGCGACGCACGCGGCGGAGGCTCCGTCGCTTCGCCCCACGAGTGCGCGACGAACCGCACGTGCGTGGAGATCTCCTCGCCCTCGGGAACGCGCTGCGTCCAGTTGCCCACCGCGTCGAGCTCCCACGCCTGCCGGTTGTCCTCGAGACACGTACGGAGGAGATTGCGCAGACGCGCCTGCAGCCGCGGCGCCTCGACCGGCGCCACCGCTTCGACGCGACGCTGGAAATTGCGCGGCATCCAGTCGGCCGATCCAATGAAGAACTCGTCCGCACCGGCGTTGCCGAAGTGCCAGACGCGCGAGTGCTCGAGGAAGCGACCGATGATGCTGCGCACGCGAATGCGATCGCTCACACCGGGGATGCCGGGCCGCAGACAACAGATGCCGCGCACGATGAGATCGATCTCGACGCCGGCCTGCGAAGCGCGATAGAGCGCGTCTATGACGGTGGCATCGACGAGGGAATTCATCTTTGCCACGATGCAGCCGGAACCACCGCTCATCGCATGGTTCTTCTCGCGCTCGATCAGTTCGAGGAAGCGCTCGTGCATGTTCGCCGGCGCGACGAGCAGCTTGCGATACAACCGCTGCCGCGAGATTCCCGTGAGCGAGTTGAACAGGTCGCTGACGTCGGCGCCAATGGAGGGACTGCAGGTGAACAGCCCGACGTCGGTGTACAGCCGAGCGGTGCGCGAGTTGTAGTTGCCGCTGCCAATGTGCACGTATCGACGAATACCGTCGGGCTCTCGGCGCACGATCAATGCCGTCTTCGTGTGCGTCTTGAGCAGCGCCGATCCGTACGCGACGTGCACGCCGTAGTCTTCCAGCGTGCGCGCCCAGCTGATGTTGTTCGCCTCGTCGAAGCGTGCCTTGAGCTCCACGAGCACGGCGACCTGCTTGCCGCGTTGCGCCGCTTCGGTGAGGGCGCGCACGATCGCCGTGTCGCCCGACGTGCGATAGAGCGTGAGCTTGATGGCGAGGACATGTTCGTCCATCGCCGCGCTCTGCAGAAAGCGCTCGACCGTCGCGGGGAAGGAGTCGAACGGATGGTGCACGAGCAGGTCGCGCTCGCGAATGACGTCGAAGATGGAGCGATCGGGATCGCGCAGCTCGACAGGAACACTCGGCACGAACGGCGGATCGCGCAGCTCTGGAATCTCGATCGCACTGAGCTCGATGAGGTCCGCGAGGTCGAGCAGCGGACCGCCCTCTTCGATGTCCGCCTCGCTGAGTGACGTCTTCGCCGGGAAGTCGGCGTCACGAAGCTCCTCGAGCAGCAGTGTGCGTAGGTGCACCGGCATGTCGTCCTGCACCTCGAGCCGGATGACCTCACCGAACCGCCGCTCGAACACCTGCTCCTCGATGGTGGCGAGGAGATCCTCGGGATCCTCGAGATTGGTGAACTCGAGATCCGAGTAGCGCGTGACGCGGAACGCGTAGCTGTGCAGCACTTCCATGCCCGGGAACAGCGCTTCGAGATTCTCGCCGATCACCTGCTCCAGCGGTACGTACTCGTGTGCTCGGCCCGGCACCTGATGCCAGCGCGTGAGTCGCTTCGGTACCTTGATGCGTGCGAAGTGCACCGTTCCATGTTCCGGATGGCGTACTTCGACGGCGAGCGAGAGCGACAGGTTGGAGACGTTCGGGAATGGATGCCCCGGGTCGACGGCGAGCGGCGTGAGCACGGGAAAGATCTGCGACTCGAACTGCTCGTCGATCGCGCGACGCTCGTCCTTGGTGAGCTCCTTCATGCTCACGATACGCACGCGATGCGGAGCAAGCTCCTCGAGCAGCTCGTTGAAGCAGCGGCGACGCTCCGCGAGCAATAAGGCCACGCGCTCGCGGATGGCGTCCAACTGCTCGAGCGGTGTCAGCCCGTCAGGTGTGATGTGCGCCGTGCCCGTCTCCACCTGCCGCCGCAGCCCGGCGACCCGAACCATGAAGAACTCATCGAGGTTGCTGCTGAAGATGGCGAGGAACTTGAGCCTCTCCAGCAGCGGCACTCGGGGGTCGCTTGCCTCGTGCAGCACACGCGCATTGAACGCGAGCCAGCTCAGCTCGCGGTTCAGGTACAGCGTCGTCGGTAGCTGCGTGTCGGGCATCTCCACTAACGCTACTTCACCGTATCGAGCTTTGCCATCAAGTCAGAGCGCATCTTGTCGGGCAGCGGCGCGTAGTCGAGCGGTGCTTCCATGGCCTGTCCATCGCTCAGCGCCCACTTCAGGAAGTCGGTGAGCTTCTTCCCCTTCGCCGGATCGGACTGCTTCTCGAAAAGGATGATCCATGTGAAGGACGAGATCGGGTATACGCCCGCGCCCGCCGCATTCACGATGGAGACGCGGTAGTCGGTGGTGGCGGGCAGCTTCGCCGCCGCGCCCGCTGCGGCGGCAGTGACCGACGCGATCGACGGCGCGACGAATTCGCCGGCAGCGTTCTTCATCATCGCGGTCGCCATCTTGTTCTGGTTGGCATACGCCAGCTCGACATAGCCAATGGCGCCGGGGGTCTGCTTGACCTGGCCGGCCACCCCGTCGTTACCCTTGGCGCCGAGGCCAACGGGCCACTGGACCTCCTTTCCCTTGCCGGGCTTGGTCGCCCACGCTGGACTCACACTGGCGAGATAGTCGGTAAAGACGTAGCTGGTGCCCGACCCGTCCGATCGGTGGACGACGAGGATGTCCGTCGCGGGAAGCTTCGCACCGGCATTGAGCGACGCGATGCGCGCGTCGTTCCACTTGGTGATCTGCCCCTGGTAGATGGCGGCGAGCACGTCACCCGTCAGCTTTATCGGCTGCGACAGATCCGCGAGGTTGTACACGATCGAGACGGCGCCGAGCGCGGTCGGGATGTGAAGCACGGCGCCACCCTTCGCCTTCGCGAGCTCGGCGTCGGTCATCGGCGCGTCGGTTCCTCCGAAGTCGACCGTCTGCTCGGAGAGCTGACGAATGCCACCGCCCGAGCCTATGGGCTGGTAGTTGATCTTCACACCAGACTTGGTCGAATAGGCGTCGAACCACTTGGAGTACAGTGGATAGGGAAATGTGGCTCCGGCGCCCGTGAGGTCGGCGCCCGACGTGGTGCTGGCGGCAGGTGTAGCGGCCGCGCCCGTGGTCGAGTCGGACTTCTTCGAGGAGTCACCGCAGGCGGCGAGGAGTGACACCATCGCAAGCGCGACGACGTGGCGGTTCATGGGTCGGGAGCTCCGGACGAGAAGGGCGGGAATTCGCATCCTGAAAGCTCTCACCCAGAGCGATTGCAATTGAGGGTCTCGCACGAACCGTGACGATTTTGCTACAAACCGCCTTCTCAGTGTCGCCATGCCGCATCCAGCACCTCTCTCACCTTGGCCAACATGCTCCGGGGGGTAAATGGCTTTTGGAGACAGCTGACGTCAGGCGCGAGAACGCCGTGCCGCAAAACCGTGTCGTCGGAGTAGCCGGACATGAACAGTGTCCTCAGGTTCGCGTCGCGCGAGCGCAGGAAATTCGCGAGCTCAGGGCCGCTCAGACCGGGCATGACCACATCCGTGATCAGCAGAGCGAAACTGCCTGGGTGACTCTCGATCACGCGCATGGCGGAATGCGCCCCTGACGCCTCCGCCACATGATAGCCCGCTCGCTGAAGTACCGTCTTTGTCAACTGCCGCACACCATCGTCGTCTTCGACGAGCAGGATCGCTTCGGTGCCTCCGCGGATGTCGCTCGAAGTGACATCCATCGGAACTGAGGTCATGGCGTCGCGAACCCGCGGAAGACAGACCTTGAAGGTCGACCCCTTCCCGACCTCGGTCTCTACCCAGACGTGCCCACCGCTTTGTTTGACGATGCCGTATACGGTGGCGAGGCCCAGTCCCGTGCCCTTCCCCTGCGGCTTCGTGGTAAAGAATGGCTCGAACAGGTGTCGCTTCACCTCCTCGGTCATGCCAGTCCCTGTGTCCGTTACGGAGAGCAATACGTATTCTCCCGAGACGACCGGACCCCGGCCGGGCAGGTTCGTCTCGTCGAGCTCGACGTTCATCGTCTCGAGCGTGATGAGCCCGCCTTCGGGCATCGCGTCGCGGGCGTTCAGACAGAGGTTGAGGATGACCTGCTCGAGCTGCCCCGGATCGACAAGCACATCTCCCGAGTCGGGGCTGAGCGCGACATTCAGTGTCACTTCATCCCCGATGATCCGTCGAAGCATCTTGTTGACACCGATTACCACGCCGTTGACGTCGATGACGCGCGGCTGAAGGACCTGTTGTCGACTGAATGCCAGCAGCTGCCTGGTCAGCACAGCGGCGCGCTGCGCCGCGTGCGTGATTTCGTCGAGGCTCTCCTGCTGCGACTCCCGCACGGGCAGGTCATACCGCATCAGCTCGGCGAAACCAGTGATGGCCGTCAGCAGATTGTTGAAGTCGTGCGCTACTCCGCCAGCTAGTTGTCCGACGGCTTCCATTTTCTGCGATTGGCGAAACTGCTGCTCGAGCAGGTGCTGATCCGAGACGTCGCGAAAGTTGAGCACGAGGGCGCGCACCGCCACATCCCCCAGGCGGTTCGTCAGGGTGCCTTCGCCACGGCGCCAGCTGCCGTCCCGTTTCTGAAACCGCGCGCGCAGCGTTGTGACCTCGTCCGGACTGCCGGGGAGCGTCGCGAGCTGCATCCGTACGATGACGCCGTCCTCTGGATGCAACAGGTCGATCACGTCACATCCAACCAACTCACCGCCGTCGAAGCCGAAGACCCGCTCCGACGAGAAGCTCGCGTACGTGATGATGCCAGCGGCGTCGAGCAAAGCGATCGCGTCGCCGGAATGCTCCACCAAGGCGCGAAAACGCTCTTCGCTCAATCGCAACGCGTCCTCGGCCCGCTTGCGAGCCGTGATGTCGAGTGCAACGCCGGAAATTCGATAAATCTCCCCGCGCTCGTTCCGCACTGGAACGGAACGCATCAGGACCTGCCGTAGCTCACCGTTCGTATGCAAGAGGGAGTACTCGATCTCTCCCGGAATGCGTCCCTGTTGCAACTCGGCGATGTACGCCTTGAGCGCCAGACGGTCCTTGGAAAGGACGGGGTCCATGAACGACTCAGGACTCTCATAGAGGCTGCGGCACGTCCGCCCCCAGATTTGTTCGTACGCCGGACTGACGTACACCATCTCGAGAAACCGTACGTCACTGACGAAGAACACTTCGTTGATGTTGTCGGCGATCTGGGCGAATCGGCGCTCGCGATCCTCGAGCGCGGCCTGCGTGCGCAGTCGCTCGGAGATGTCGTTGGCCACCACGAGTTGTACTGTCCTGCCGCGAGACAGCACACCGTTCGAGAACACCTCGACGGAGATCTCGCTCCCGTCCTTGCGTCGGTGCTGACCAATGGCGCCGAGACTGGTGCTGACGGTCGCATCACCCGCATGGGCTGGCGCGGCCAGCGGCGATTCGAGATCGTCCGTGCGCAGCGACAGGAGTTCCGCTCTCGTGTACCCGTAGTTCCGGACGGCGGACTCGTTGACCGAGAGAATCTGGCGCGTCGCCAGATCGTAAATCCAGGCGGGTAGCGGCGTGCACTCGAACAGGCTCCGGTACTGCTCCTCCGATTCGCGAAGTTGCTGGAAGGTGCGGCTGAGAGCCATGGCCTGGCCCAGCTGGCTGCTCACGACGCGCGCGAAGCCCAACCAATCTTCCCCGCCGATTTCCCGCGTGTTGGTGCCGAGCAGAATTGCACCGAGTGGCTCGTTACGGAACGCCACGGGGCTGATGAGCGCATTGGTCAGCCCGAAGCGGCCGAGAAAATCACTCGCCGTTTCGTCATCGACGTCGCTCGACGGAATGCGCAGCGCCGCACGCGAGGCATGCGCGCGCACGAGCAACTCGGGATGCCCGAAGAATCCCTCCGCGATCGATCCTTTACCGATGCGATACCCGGTTGCCGCGTGAATGCGAAACCCACCCGCTGGCTCCGCGCAATACAAGATGCCAACGGAGATCCCTGCCGCGTCGATACACCGGTCCAGAACTTCGTGGAGGGCGTCTCCTACCTCGCCGTTCCCGGCCAGGGCGTCGGAAGTCGCGCCGAGCACCGAGAGGGCCGATGCCAGCTGGCTGTAGCTCTGAACGAGTCCGGCATTGAGGCGAGTCTGTCGCTCAAGCTGATCGACCATGCGGCGCAAATAGTCCGCGCCTCCGCCGTGCACTTCATCGAACGATGGCACGACCCCGGTCTTCAAGCTCGCAAGCAGTGCATCGACGGCGGCGCTCGAGTCCGGCTCGCGGGTCAGATACGCATTTGCGCCGACCTTTCTCGCGAGGCGGCGATCTGCCTCCTCGATGAACTTGCCACTCTGAAGGACGACCGGAATCGCGCCAAGCCGAATGTCCTTCCGGATCGCGAGACACAGCTGAAATCCGTCGAGCCGGGGCATCAGCACGTCCGCGAGGATGGCATCGGGGACATTGCGGCGCGCCAACTGGAGCGCCGCGTTGCCATCCTGCGCGCTATCCACGATAAAGCCCAATCCCTCGAGCTGAATGCGCGTCAGTTTCAGCTGGACTTCGTCATCGTTCGCCACGAGGATTCGCCTGCCAGTTCCGACTCGCGCTGAATTCCGCGGGACTTTCAGGTATGCGTTGACCGTTGCGACGAGCCGCGAAGGTTCGACTGGCTTGATGAGCACCGCCGTGAAATTCGGTGCGTTGGTTCCCGGCCTGTCGTCCTGCGGAAGAAACCCCGTACAGGCGATGATGGGCAGTTGGTCAACGCCCGGGAGCGCGCGCATGAGCGCGAGCAACTCCAGCCCATGGATGTCCGGCAATACCAGGTCTACGAGGATGAGCGCGGGAAGCTCTCGGCGAACCTGCTCGAGCGCGGTCCGTCCGTCCTCGGCCTCGAGCACACGATATCCCTCGTACGCCAGCGCAACGCGCATGACCTTACGCGTGATGTTGTTGTCCTCGACGACGAGGATGGTGAGCGGCGTCGTCATTCCTTCGCGCCGAGTGGTGCAAGGTCGAGCCAGGCGGCGATCTGACCCGGGAAGGTGCGGGTATCGATCGGCTTGGCGAGATACCGGTCGCAGCCCACTGCGAGTGCACGGTCTTCATCACCCTTCATCGCATATGCCGTGAGTGCGACGATCATGATGCTGCTCGTCGCAGGATCCGACTTGAGTCGACGTGACAGCTCCAAGCCATCGATGCCGGGAAGCTGAATATCCATCAGGATCAGGCGAGGTTGAAACTCGCTCAGCACCGCCATCGCTTCAGTCGCGTCTTCGGCCGTACGCACCTCATAGCCCTCGCCCGTCAACAAGACTCGCACGAGTTTCAGGTTGATTGCGTTGTCGTCGACGATCAGGATCGGCTCACCCGACACGTTGGCCTCGGGAAACAGGATCCAGACCACGCGCCATGCTGCCTTCCGATGAGGACATGCTCGCGATGGGCGACGGCAGGAAGGCGTCGAGTTCGGCCAGCAGGGTTGCGATGCCTTCACTTTTCAGCACCACGGCCTGCGCCGTGACGCGCAGCTTGTCGCGCTCCTCTGGGGAAACGTCCTTGGCCGTCCAGACGATGACAGGCGTGCGGTGCCCCGGCGTCGTTTGACGTAAGCGCTGCAGGAATTCGAGACCGTTCATCTCGGGCATCAGGAGGTCGAGGACGATCGCGGCAGGCGGCACGTCGAGCGCGACCGTCAGTCCATCTTCGGCGTTCGCAACGCACACCACGCTGAACCCAGCGCCGACCAGCGCCTGCTCTGCAAGCTTGCGCGCTCGCGGGTCGTCATCCACGACCAGCACATGAGCCGATTTATTGGGCGACACGCCTGCATGTTCGAGCGTGGCAAGCAGCGTCTCGGCGACAACGGGCTTGCAGAGCATGTCGTGCACGTGGAACCCCACGCCCACACCGCTGTTCGGCGCGACGGAGACGATGATCACTGGAGTGTCTGCGTTCGTCCCGTCCTCTCGAATCGCGCGCAGGAGATCGTGGCCGTTGGTGTCCGGCAGCAGGAGGTCGAGGGTGATCGCGTCGTAGGACGAGGTCCTGCAGCGAGCCAAGGCTTCCGTGCCCGTCTCCACCGCCTCGACCAAATATCCGACGCCACTGAG
>JAQBPV010000016.1 GCA_028287345.1 Gemmatimonadota bacterium | reverse complement strand
ACGGGCTCGTGTGTGCGCAAAGCGGCGATGCGATGGAAGCGATCGGCGCCTTCCGCGATGCATTGCGGCTCTCGAACAACGAGTCGCTGTACAGCGTGATGCTCGCCTATGCGCTTGCCGTGGGTGGAGAAGATGCCGAGGCGAGAGATATTCTCGCGGAGCTGCATGTGCGCGAGGAACGGGAGTTCATCTGGCCAATGGGATTGGCCTTCGCGTATGCACACCTCGGCGAAGAGAGCAAGGCGCTCGACTATCTGGAGAGCGCGTATGAGGAGCGCGTGGGATGGATGCTGATGCTCGGCCGGGAACCTGCGCTCGACGTCTTGCGCGAGACGCCGCGCTTCCAGGCGCTACTGCGAAAGATCGGGCCCGCGGACAATCGCCGCAGCGGGCCGTCGGCGCGAGTGTCGGGTGAAGCGAAGCGTGTCTGAGCCCGAGGTGTGGCTGCGCGGGCCCATTCCCGATATTCCTCCGTACCTGCAGCCCGTCGCACACAGCTTGCTTCAATGCCGCGCTGAGGTTCGGGCGACGCTTGACGGGCTGTCGCGTGAGATGATCTGGATGAGGCCAGGTAACGCGGCCTCAGCGGGGTATCATGTGAGGCATGCGATCGGCAGCCTCGGACGGTTGCTCACCTATGCGCGCGGCGAGCAACTCTCGGCCGATCAGATGGTGATTCTGAAGAGTGAAGGCGACGAGGGTGCCGGTCCGGCGAGCGCCGAAGCGTTGACGGCCGCGTTCGATGAGGCAGTCGAGTCTGCATTCGTACAGCTTCGATCGACCCACGAATCGACGCTACTCGATGCGCGCGAAGTCGGAAGAGGGAAACTGCCTTCGACGGTGATCGGACTTCTGTTTCATTCTGCGGAGCACACACAGCGACACGTCGGTCAACTGGTGACGACGGCAAAGATCATTCAGAGCGCAACATGAACGTGTCCCACCAACTATCGACATGGTTGGCGACACTTCCGCCCGAATGGCTGAAGGGCTGCGACAGCGGCGTGATCGATCGAGCGCGAGCGGCGCACGAGACGAGCGGCCGGCACTACCACACGTGGGAGCACGTCGTCGCCTGCGTCGATCGGCTGAAGAACTTTCCGAGCGCACAGCCCCGCGTCGTGTTCCTCGCGCTCGTGTTTCACGATGCCGTCTACGTCCCGGGGCGAAAGGACAACGAGCAGGTGAGTGCCGCACTCGCACGCGAGACGCTGGCCGCGATGTGCACTGTGACGACTGCGGAGCTCGATGCCATCGAGCGGATGATCCTCGCCACGCGCGATCATCACGCACTGTCGGGAACGCTGAGCGCAGAAGAAGCGGTCATCCTCGACCTCGACTTGAGCATTCTTGGCGCGTCGCGCGAGGAGTATGTGCGCTACGCAATGGCCATTCACGACGAGTACGTACCCGCCGCGGCGACCGACGCGCAATTTCGCGTCGGACGCATGGAGTTCCTGCGTCGCATGCTCGCGATGCCGCACGTCTTCCTCACCGGGGAAGGGCGACGACGGTGGGATGGTGCCGCACGAGACAACCTGGCTTGGGAGGTGGCCGAGCTCACCTCGCGGCAGGGCATGTTGGAGCGGTGGATCTCGGCACTCCGTAAGGTGGTCGCTCCGTCGTGACAGGTGATCTTATCACTTGGGAATAGTACTTTGACTGGACGAAAGCGTGCTATCGCGGACACTGCCAGAACCCGCCATATTGCACGCCGATGCTGACGTCTGTTTACGAGCTCCAAGACATTTGTCTCGCGCCCGCCGTGAGTGTCATGTCGCAGCGCTCTCACGGGAGACAGGGAGTACACGGAAAATGAGCGACGACGCTCCAGTGTGTGCACGGTGCGGTTCAGCCGTCACGGTGAACCGCGAGAACTATGAGCTCTTCGAACGAATGCACTGGCTCTGCTTCCATCTCGAGTTCGAGCACAAGGCCGATGTCGACGTGCCGTGCTCCGGCCCGAGTTGCCCGTGGTTCGTGATCGAGGCGCTGCGACGCGGACTCACCGACGCCGGCCTGGACCCGGCGGTGATCCTCATGCACGCCATCGCGCGTCGGACGGCGACTGCATAGCGATTGCGAAAACTCGTGTGTCACGGACGGGGAACGCGGGAGGTGTCGATGTCGAAGCGCCAGCATTCAGAGGGAATCCAGAAGGGCAAGCAGAACCATGCGCAGGGCGATCACGGTGAGAAGACCCGTGAGGCCATCATGCGTCAGCTGAAGGCCGGACCGCACGAGGCGCCCGTGCGCGTCGTCAGGGCAGAGAAGCGCAAGGCTGCGGCCGAATCGGGCAAGCGTCGCCTCGTCGAGCATCGCACGCAGCATGACATCGCGGAGAAGATCAGCGATCGCGACCGGCTGCATCGCGACATGGAGCGCGGCCGCGCCGGTCAGTAGCCGGCGCCCAAGCGCGTCACTCGTCGGCAGGCGGCTCGGCGGCGGTGTCCAGCAGCTCTCGTGCGAGGTCGGCGTCCGCCGCGCGGACGAGCAGGCGGACGGGAAAGAGCAGGGCCATGCTGGGAAACGCGCCGCCCGCCGTATCGGCAATGACCTGGGCGGGAATGCCGTTCGCCTCGAGCACCGTGGCAGCAAACTGTGCCTCGACCTCGTTCCCGTATTTTCTCAGTACGACGATGTCGTCGGTCACAGAATCGGCTCCCGGTGCGAGATTACTTCGACGCAATATATGGGGCGCACTGATGCACGACCTGCCGATCCACCTCATTCCCTTTCTCGAAATGGTCGCGGCGCTCGTGGCGACGCCAATCGTCGGGATGTACGTGTGGCGTGGTGTGCGGCGGCGAAGGAAGGAGCGGCTGGCCCGAGGTGATACACGTCAGTCGCCGGTGCGTCCCCGGGACCGCTTTCCTTCGTGACGGAAGTCGCGCGATACCCAGTGCCGGCGTCGAGGCATCGCGTCGAGCAGTCGATCGAACGCAGCCGATTCATCTGCACGGTACAACGCGTCGCATCGCCTGAGGATGCCCACGTATTTCTCAAGGAGATGAACGCCGAATTTCCCGACGCGACTCACAACTGTTGGGCGTTCGTCGCGGGGCCGCCGGGCAGCACGAGTCGCATCGGCATGAGCGACGCCGGTGAGCCGCACGGCACCGCGGGACGACCGATGCTGACGGTACTCCTGCACAGTGGCGTCGGCGAAATCGCCGCCATCGTCACGCGCTATTACGGTGGCACCAAGCTCGGTACGGGCGGACTCGTGAAGGCGTACGGTGGCGCCGTGCAGCTCGCGCTCGCGACACTGCCGCTCACCGAGCGCGTCGACTTCGTCGAGATCGGCGTATCCATCGGCTATCCAATCATCACGGTGTTTCAGCAGTCGCTCGCGACGTTCGAGGCGAAGGTTCTCGACCAACAGTATGGCGTCGACGTACGCTACCGCTTGCGAATGCCGCGCCAGCATCTCGTGGGTTTCCGCGCCGCGATGGCCGACGCTACGCGCGGCGAAGCGAGCGTGGAAGAGATCGACGAATAGTCCACGACTTCCGCCGCTCGGCGGCGCGCGGTATATACCTCCCCGGCGACGTCACCATCACCTTCCCGTGCAATGAACACCACGTCACCTCCGTCACCGCGTCCCGAGCGAGAGGAGCTATCTCTCAACGACGCCGCCTCGCATCTTCTCGAGGAATGCCGCACGGTCATTCCCGGCATGCAGGCGCTGTTTGGATTTCAACTCATCGCGGTGTTCAACCAGAGGTTCGGTGAGAAGCTCACACCCACGGAGCAGGAGTTGCACATCGTCGCCATCGCGTTGGTCGCTGTCGCCATCGCGATGCTGATGGCGCCCGCCGTGCTCCACCGTCATACCGAGCCGATGGCGGTATCGAAGCGATTCATCAACGTGTCATCTCGGCTGCTCATGTGGAGCATGGTACCGCTGGTGGCCGGCATGTGCATCGACCTCTTCCTCGTCGCGCGGCTTGGACTTGGCAATCGTGCAACAGCGCTGTTCGTCGCCGCCGCATTGCTCGGCGTCTTCGTCCTGCTCTGGGTCGTGTTGCCGCAGAGTCGCGCGCTGCAGGATGCATTCGGCGCGAAGTCGACGGAGCACGAGGAGCGTCCGTGAGCGATTCGGCTCTGCGTAATGTCGAGATCGTGCCCTTTCGCGCCGAGCATGGCGCGGCCTTCTATGAGCTGAATCGCGCGTGGCTCGACGAGTACGATCTCTACGAAGCCGCGGACGAGGCGCAGCTCGCCGATCCTGTCGGGACGATCATCGCGCCGGGTGGCGCGTTGTTCATTGCGCTGCGTGGCGATGAAGTCGTCGGCACGGCGGCAGTGGTGCCGCACGGAGTTGGCGAGGTGGAGCTCGCGAAGCTCACCGTGTGCGAGCGTGCGCGCGGCCTCGGCCTCGGACGACGACTCGCCGAGCATTGCATGGAGCACGCGCGGCGGTCGTCGGCACAGCGTGTGGTGCTGGTGTCGAGCAGTAAGCTTGGAGCGGCACTCCGGCTTTACGAGTCACTCGGCTTCGTGCATCAACCGCCGCCGGCCGTTCTGTCGTATGCCTCGGCGGACGTGTTCATGCAGAGGGAATTGTAGAGGTCAGCCACACCGGCGGCGGACCTGGTCGTTCCGTTCAATCCGTTCGATCCGTCTGTGTCGCTGTTCAAATTCTCCGATGCTTGCCCGGGGTCGGTCCGCTCGGTCGGAGATCGGAGACTTTGAACTCGACAGAAACGGACTGAACGGACATTGACGGAAACGGCAGCAGCGGTCCGGTGTCGGAGTCTAGGACCGCAACTCCCCCGCCTGTATGCGCTTCGCCGTCTTCTCCACCTCGCTCATGACGCGCAGCAGGTTCCCGCTCCAGATCTTCGCGATCTGCTCCTCCGTGTAGCCACGCCGTACCAGTTCCGTGGTGACGTTGATCGCTTCGAGCGCGCAGTTGTACCCCTCCACGCCGCCGCCGCCGTCGAAGTCCGAGCTGATCCCCACGTGGTCGATGCCGATCAGCTTCACGCCGTAGTCGATGTGATCGACGAAGTCCTTCACGGTTGCACCGGCCGCGACTGGATACTTCTCATTGATCGCGCGCTGGCGTGCCTCGTACTGCGAACGACGATCGGCCGACATCGCTGCGACCTGCGAGTCGATCGCGACCGTGGCTGGATTGCGGAATGCCGGCGCGCCGGCGACCTGACCCGAGCTGCACGATGGACCAGCCGTTCCTGCCGAGGGACCGCGCGGTCCACCGCCACCGCCGCCGCCACGGCCACCGCCAGCGCCCGGACGCGGCGTGGTGATCTGGAACTCCGTATTCAGCGCTGCCACCGCGGCCGTGCGCGCCGCGGCGCTCGTTGGGTCGCACTTCACATAGCTGCGGAAGGCCACCATCTGTACCACACCGCCATTCTTCGCCAGCGCCTTGAGCTGCTCGTCGTCGAGGTTGCGCGAGTGGTTGCACAGCGCGCGTACCCCTGAGTGCGACGCCATGATCGGCGCCTTCGACAACGCGATCGACTGCATCATCGACTCCTTCGATGGATGCGAGATGTCGATCATGATGCCGTACTTGTTCATCTCGGCGATGACCTGCTTGCCGAGTGGCGAGAGGCCGTGCCACATCCAGTCGTTGTTCGCTTCGCCGGTGTTGGAGTCGGAGAGCTGGCTATGCCCGTTGTGGGCCAGCGACATGTAGCGCGCGCCGCGGTCGTAGAACTCCTTCACGCGCGTGATGTCGTTGCCGATGCCGTAGCCGTTCTCCACGCCCATCAGCGCGACCTTCTTTCCGCTCGCGTAGATGCGACGCGCGTCGTCGGCCGTATAGGCGATGGCGATGCGGTTCGGCGCGATCTGTTCGGCGAGCCGGTGCACGGCGTTGAACTTCGCCGTGTCGGTCGCATACGCGCGCGCGAAGCCGGCCTCGTCGAGCGCCCCCTGACCGACGTAAATCGAGAAGAACACGGCGTCGAGACCGCCCTCCTCCATCTTCGTGAGGTCCACCTGCGTGCTGAGCCGCTGCGAGTAGTTCAGCTGTCCTGGGAGGAACGCGCCCGGATCGATGTCCACGTGCGTGTCGAGCGCCATGACGCGCTCGTGGATGCCGCGGGCACGCGCGGTGAGCGCGTCGTCGCTCGGTGTAGCGGATGTCGTCCCGCTGGTGGCGCACGCCGCGCCGGCAAGGAGGAAGAGTGAGGGTGCGACCGCGCGGACAAAAGTGCGCATGTTATTCTGGGGCAGGAGACGCGAAGGCAGGGGATGAGCGGAAGAATATGCGGGCAGCGCTGGCGCGACGAAAGCCGCAACGGGCCGCGCGTTCGGGCCGTAGTTTGAAACATGGGCCTTCGTCTCCGACGTTCCCGCAACGCTGCGCTGTTCGCCATTTGCGGGATCGTCCTCGCAGTGGCCGCGACGGTCACGGCGCGAACGGCTTTGTCGCAGCGGCGCGTGTTCATCGAGCCGAATGCGAAGTACGACGGTCGCTTCACCTTCGTGCGGCTGCGCTACCGCGTGCTCACGCGACCTGGCTGGGAATACGACTATCCCGCCATGGAGCGCAATTTCATGACGATCCTCAAGGATCTCTCGACGGTGCATCCGCACGTGAGGGAGAGCAACATCCACGACATGGATGATCCGGAGCTCTCACGCTATCCGATCGCGTACCTCTCCGAACCGGGCTACTGGTATCCGAACGAGAGCGAGGCGGCGGGTCTTCGCACGTGGATCGAGAAGGGTGGATTCCTCATCGTCGACGACTTTCTGCTCGGGCAATGGGTGAACTTCGAGCACTCGATGAAGCTGGTGCTGCCGAAGGCGCGCATCGTTCCGCTGACCATCCAGCATCCGATCTTCAACGCGTTCTTCAAGATCACGACGCTCGATGGCATGTCGCATCCCGACAACGCGCGCGCGAAGGCCGAGTATCTCGGCATCTACGAGAACAACGACCCGACGCGGCGGCTGCTGGTGATCATCAATTACAACAACGACATCGGCGACTACATGGAGTGGTCGGGGCAGGGCTGGTACCCGATCAACTTCTCGAACGATGCGTACAAGCTTGCAACCAACTACATCGTGTACGGGCTTACCCACTAAAACTGCTCAGTGGTCAGCCGTCAGCTGTAAGTCTGGCGGCTTAACACTTACGGCTGAAGGCGTGAAGGCTCGCAGCTGAATGCTGAGCGGATGATCAGTATCCTGCCGCCCCTGCATCCGCATCGCGCGGATCCGGCGCGCCGATCCTCGCGCCGGTGCGAGCATCGACGAAAATCGAATGGGCCGTTCCTTGATCCCCGCCGAGTCGCACGCGATAGCCCATCGCTTCGAGCGAAGCGACAGTCGCCGGAGGGAACGCGTCCTTCTCGCCGAACACCCAGTCCGGCAGCCACTGATGATGGAAGCGGCGCGCATTCACGGCTTCCTGAATGGGCATCCGTGAATCGATCACATTCAGAACGACCTGCAGCACCGTGTTGATGATCGTCCGGCCACCCGGGCTGCCGATCACCGCCACCAACTTGCCATCCTTGGCGAGAATCGTCGGCGTCATGCTCGACAGCATTCGCTTGCCCGGACGAGCGAGGTTGGCATCCGTGCCGATGAGTCCAGTGCTGTCGGTGACGCCGGGCTTGCCGTTGAAGTCGCCCATCTCGTTGTTCAACAGGAAGCCTGCGCCAGGCACCACGGCGCCCAGCCCAAAGGCGTTCTCCAGCGTGTACGTCACCGAGACGGCCATGCCGTTCGCATCCACGACGGAGTAGTGCGTCGTCTGGTTGCTCTCGTAGCGCTGCGCCACCTGCGCCGGTGCCGACGGCGACGCACGGTCGTCGAGAATGGTCTTCCGCAGCTCGGCTGCATACGCCTTGCTCGTCAGCCGCTCGATTGGCGGCTTCGTGAAGTCTGGATCGCCCATGTAGCGCGCGCGGTCGAGGAATGCGCGACGCATCGCTTCCGTGACGAGGTGCACGTACCGCGGTGAGTTGTGGTTCGCCGCCGCGAGATCGTAGCCCTCGAGAATGTTGAGCATCTCCACCAGCGCCACACCGCCGGAGCTCGGTGGCGGCATCGAGATGACCTCATAGCCGCGATAGGTGCCGCGAATCGGCGCACGCTCTTTCGCCTCGTAGCGCGCCATATCGTCTTCCGTGATCAAGCCGCCACCACGGCGCATCTCCTCGGCAACCAGGCGCGCGGTTTCGCCGCGATAGAAGCCGTCCTGACCCTGATCGCGAATGCGCGAGAGAGAGCGGGCGAGGTCGGGTTGGCGAATGCGCTCTCCCACGACGTACGGCGTGCCGTCCTTCGTGTATGCCGAGACCGTGGCCGGATACTTCTTCAGTTCCTCGGACATGCCCCACGAGAGTGCACCGGCGAAACCGGCGGTCACATCGATGCCGTCGGATGCGAGACGCACCGCGGGGTCGACGAGGCGCGTCCACTCGGCCTTTCCGTATTTCTTGTGCGCCATCGCGAAGCCGGCGACTGTGCCTGGAACGCCAACCGACTTGTGGCTGTCGTGGTGGATGGTCGACGAATAGGCGCCCGTGGCGTCGGTGAACATTTCGGGCGTGGCAGCGCGAGGCGCCATCTCGCGAAAGTCGATCGCGGTGGCGCGCCCGTCGGGAAAGCGGATGACCATGAATCCGCCGCCGCCGATGTTGCCCGCAACTGGATAGGTGACCGCGAGGGCGAAGCCGGTGGCGATCGCGGCGTCGACGGCGTTGCCTCCTGCTGCAAGGACGTCGCGTCCGGCCTGGCTCGCGACCGCGCTGGCCGAGACGACCATCGCGCTTTGCGCTGTACCGGATGGAAGTGGTGTCCCGTTGGCCGGCGCAGCGGAGCAGGCACTCGCGAGGAGCAGGGCGACCGCGGTGCCAGCACGCTGCGTTCTATTCACGATGACGGACCGCATTGCGACCTCGGCAGAAGGTAATTGTCGGTGGAGAATGCACGCTTGTTCCCGTCGGCGACAGTGCGTATCGTCGATCATGGCTGGTTTCATGGATCGAATGCGGGATGCGCTCTTCGGGAGCGACCGAGTGCCGACCGAGCACCACGACATGCGTGGCTTTCACGTGATCGTGGAGAACAGCCGGCCCGACATCTCCACCGAGGTCGTCCTCGAGCGACTCGACGATGCGCTGGCGCTCATCGAGCGACACCAACCGTGGCGCCTGGCGCATCTCCGCCGCGACGTGGAGCAGTTCTGGGTCGTGCGCTATCCCTGCCGTGGCGCGTTCTTTCCCGACACGCGGACGTGCATGACGGAGCTCACCTTCCTCGCGCGCACTGACATCACCGCAGCGCCGGTGGCGTCGTCGATCCTGCACGAGGGCATGCATGCGCGCGCGCACGCGATGGGCGTCGATCCGGTGCGGCGCGACATGGCGCGCGAGGAGCGGATCTGTCGGCGCGCGGAGTTGGAGTTCGGCCAGTCGCTGCCTCCGGAGTTGGGCGCGCCGGTGATCGAGCGCGCGTCGGAGAGCCTGCTGCTCAGCGATGTGGACGTCGCACCGTCGATCGATTGGGCGGAGGCGCGACGTCGCCAGAATGCGGTGGACGATCAGGCCCGTTGATGCTGTCTACCGGCCACCGCTCCACGGAAGCGGCGGCGGCAATTGTTCGGCGAAGCGCCACGCGGCCACGTTCCCCCCATCTCGCCCGAACGACAGCTTCATCAGTCGAGCACGCACCATCGCAATCGGCATCGCGCCGCCCTCGAGAATCGCATCGTGGAAGGCGCGCTCCGTCATCTTCCCGCCGTCCACCAGTTCGTGATGCAACGCGCGCAGCTGCAGCCCGCCGAGCATGTAGCCCGCCTGGTACAGTGGCGAGTAGCTGCCATTGAACGAGCGACGCACTTCACCCTCGGCATTCGCGCGCTCGAAGCCCACCGTGTCGACGAGGAATTGAATCGCCTGATCCGGCGTCATCTTCCCTTGGTGAAAGTTGAGCGAGAAGATGATTCGCGCGCTCCGGTGCATGCGCCAGAACAGTGCGCCGACGCGATCTTCTGCGCTCGAGTGAAAGCCCTTGTCCCAGACGAACATCTCCCAGTACAACGACTGCCCTTCGTTCCAGAAGGGCGTGCCGAATAGCCGACGATGCTGGTTGTAGCGCGCTTGCATGAAGTCCTGCAGATGGTGTCCGGGGTTGAGCTCGTGAAAGACCGTCGCGTGTGAGAAGTGCGGGTTGTTGCCGCGCAGGCTCATCAGCTTGTCTTCGTCCGTCATGTCCGCGGTGGGATACGAGACGAGAATCGACTCGCCGCCGAGGAAGAAGGGACTGACCTTTTGACGCTCCGGGCTGAGCATCTCCATTCGCCAGTCTTCGCGCGCGAGTGGCGGAATCGTCACCCAGTCATGGGCGTCGAAGTAGTTCTCCGCCTGGCGCGCCAGGTCGCGAATGAGGTCAGGCTGCTTGCCTGGCTCGACGTACGTGTTCTTCACCTTCTCCATCGCCGCTTTCCAGTCGTCGCCGAAGCCCAGGTCGCGCGCGGCTTTCTTCATCTCGCTCAATGAGAACGCGTACTCCCGCTCGGCGATCGCGATCAGCTCCGACGGCGTGTATGGAATCATCTCGTGCCTGAGATCCTCCGCGAGGCCGGCGTCGCCGATGGGGTCGCCGACGATGGGGCCGTCGTTGATTGCGCCGCCGCCGCCGCGAGCCGCCGCCGCCGTCAGCACCGCCGGTGGAATGCCGACCACTCGCTCGCGCAGCGTACGCGCGTAGCGCATGAGCGACGAGTCGAGCTTCGCGTACGGCGACTTCACCCACCACGAGAACATCGGATCGTAGCCGTCGTAGTAGCGATACCAGTTGGTGACGATCGCGCGCGCTTGATCGAGGTTGTCGGCGGCGCGGTTGGCGACGGTGCGCGACACCTTGGGCGCTGCGGCCCGCGGTTTCGCACTGTCGCCGCGCGCTGGTGGCGCGGGATCGAACAGCGTGCGCATGCTGTCCACCTGCCGCATGATCACCGCGAGGGAGCGCGCTGCCGCCGTTGGATCCATCGAGATCAGATTGCGTCGCGTGTCCTGCAGCGCGAGCAGGCGATCGGTGAATGGCAGGAGACTCACCGTCTCGCCACGCTTCCTGTCTTCACGGTCGAGCAGCGCGATCTGGAAGTTCAGATGATTGTCGAGCAGCACGTAGTCCGCGCGTCCTTCGGCGTTCAGCTTGTCGAAGTCGACGTCGTGGAGACGGCTGCGCCACGCGCTGTTGAAGTCGCGCAGCCGCTTGCGCTGGTCGGGCGAATCGGTGGCGTCGTAGCGGCGTGAGACCGACCGAAGATCCGCGGAGTAGCGTTCGACGACGGGCGCGAGATCGCTCTCTGAGCGTGCGACGATCGGCGCAAGTTTCGGAACGGCGGCCATCGGGTCGATCTTGAGCGGCGCGGCAGGGGCGGGAAGCTTTTGCGCACCGACGACGATCGGTGCGAGAAGCAGCAGGAGGGCAGCTGAGATGCTCAAACGCATTGTGTATCTCTTGGTGAGTGCACGGCAAATTGTAGCGTGCGCCCCACATGTTGGCGAACGGCCTATCGAGATTCTGATTCGCCGCTCTTGCATCATCCGGCGTCCTTCCAAATGTTGAACCGCATGAATGAATCGACGCTTCGTGCCTGGTGGTGGCACCGGCAGGGACTCGACGGATCACTGCGCGAAAAATCGCCGGCGCAGATTCTCGAGCAATCGGGTTGGGCACGCTCTGTTGGTGGCGTTGGTCCATATGTCTCGCTGTACGCACGCGGCGGCACCTCGCGCGCTGACGCCGACGCGGCCGTCGCCGCACTGGACATCCACGAGCTCCCCTCGGCACGCGGATGCACGTACGTGTTGCCCGCGAGCGACTACGAGCTCGCGCTCACGGTCGCGCAGCCGTTCGGCGACGGCGACATGCGCACCGCCGCGAAGCTCGGCGTCACCGAGAAGGAAGTCGACAAGCTTTGCAGCACCGTCGTCGCGACGCTCGGCGACGAGCCACTCGACCCCGATGGGATCAAGAAGCTCGCTGGCAAGGCGGTGCGGAATCTCGGTGAAGAGGGCAAGAAGAAGGGGATGATCACGACGCTGCCGCTTGCCCTCGGTCTCCTGCAGACGCGAGGTCTCGTGCGTCGCGTGCCAGTTGACGGACGCCTCGACCAACAGCGCTACAAGTACGTGAAGTGGTCGGGAAGTCCGCTCGCGAAGTCCACGCTGTCGCGCGGCGAGGCGTTCACTGAGCTCGCACGGCGTTTCTTCCGCTGGGTCGGTCCGGCGACGATGAAGGAGTTCCAGTGGTTCTCGGGACTCGGCGTGAAGGCGGCGGCGGACGCGGTTGCGCCGCTTGCCCTCGTTTCCGCGGTGAAAGGTGGCGACCGATTGCTCGCGGCTGACGATGTCGACGCCTTCAATGCGTTTCACGCACCGAAGGAGCCACAGTACGCACTGGTCAGCAGCCTCGACTCCATCTCCGCCACTCGGCGCGACGTCTCCACGCTTCTCGACGAGGGGGATCGTGCCGCTGAGGCTCAGGTGTCGAGCGGCGAACGGCGTGGTGCGTCACTCGTCGATCTCGCCGCGCACGCCATCTTCGATCGCGGCCGGTTGATCGGCTATTGGGAGTACGACGTCGACGCCCAGCGCATCGTCTGGGCGACCTTCGAAAAGCGGAAGGACAGGACGCTCGCTCGCGCTGTCGATGAGACGGAGGCATTCGTGCGCGACCAACTCGGTGACGCACGCTCGTTCAGCCTCGACAGCCCGAAAAGTCGTCGTCCGAAGCTCGACAACCTCGCTCGCGCCGCCGCGGCGCTCGGTCTCGCGCTCATCGCTTCGGCGTGTTCGTCGAGCGGTGAGGTGCAGACGGCGCGGCTGGCGCCGAGTCGAACGGCGTCGCTCGTGGCGTGCATGTTGTCGTCGCCGACGACGTCGGCAACGACGTCTGTGCTGCTCGACTCGTGCGCGAAAGAGGTGCCGAAGATGATCGCCACTGGGTTCGACCAGCTGCAGATCGACGGAATTCTCGCGGGAACGGCGGGCGCCGCTGATCCTGGCATTCGTGCCGCGTGCGCCACCACCGGCGGAACGCGTGCGATCGCCGGTATCGAGACGATGGGTTACGGCGTGGTGATGGACAACGAGTCTGAGCGCGTGCTCGTCGTGCAGCAGGACGACGTCACCACCTATCACCGCGACGGAAAGGTCGAGTCGGCGCGGCTGCCTGCCTCTTCCACGACCACCGACGCCGCCTCCGGCGCGGCAGCGCCATCAGCATGCGCGATGGCAATCCTGCAAGCAATTACGATTGCATCTATTTGCGCGGACCAGCAATGGACTGGTGGTGGATGTGCCGCGCTCAAGGCGCCGATGCAGAACTGCGGCGATCCCAAGCGACAGATGGTCGATCCAGACCTCGCGTTCGTGTGCCAGCCCAACGTGGATGGCGAGGCAGTGACCACCGCGGCCGCCGCGGCTTGCGCCCGGCAAGGGAGAATCTGCGCGCCGGAAGTGAGCATGAACGGATGGTTGCGTGACCCGGGCGGCATATGCGCGAGTCCTAGAGCTTCGGTGAGTGCGGACAAGGAGACGTGCGTCGTCCCGGTGAGCGTGAAGGGTCCGCGTGGAACGGCGGACATCACGGCAGTGATTCTCTGGGGCAGGGCGACGTCCGGTGGTCCAATCTTTACCGCCGAACCCGCGCAGCCGCGGGGCTGATGACGATGTCTACCGGGAGGATGAGGTGCGTTTTCTCGCCACTGCCGTGCTCGCAGTTCCGTTGGCGCTCGCCCCGTGCGTAGCTAACGCGCAGTCGCTGCTCGACCGACCGGACAACGTCTCCACCGACTGGGTGGGAAGCAACGGAGTCCTGTACTTCAACTTCGTTCACCGCTTTACGACGAGCCCACCGCCCGAACGAAAGGTCACGAACTTCCCGACCTTCCTCATCGCGACGGGCATCGCGTCGAAGGCGCTCATCGGGGTCAACTACGCCACCAACTCCCCGCTCGCGGCGCGCTATCCCAACGAGTGGGAATTCTTCGGACGCTACGCACCACTCCAGCAGGAAGACGGCGCGCCGTTCGACCTGGGCGGACAGCTCGACTACAACCTGTCGGTAAAGGGCGTCGACGGCGAGGTCTCGCTCGCTCGGCGCGAAGGACCGTTGCGTGTCATCGGAGTGGTGCGCTCCATTGCGGATACCCTTGATGGCAACAAGCGCCGCTTCTCCTTCGGTGGCGGCGGCACCCTTCGCTTCGGACGGTTCATTGCCGTCACGGGCGATGCGACGACTCTCACCGATCGTCGCGTCGACGAGAAGATCGCGTGGAGCGCCGGGCTGCACATCGCGCTGCCGAACACGCCGCACACGCTGTCGTTGCACGTCTCGAACGCCAGCACGTCGACGCTGCAGGGCTTCGCCCGCGGCGGCGATCGCAGGCGCTACGGCTTCGAGTTCACGATTCCGATTCACGTCAACCGCTTCTTCACCACACCTGAGCCGGTCTCCGCAGCGGCGGAAGGTCCGCCGGGCGTCGACGTGCCGAGCATTCCGACGGTGACCGATACTGCGACACCGCCGCGACCCGCCGTAACGAATCCAGCCGCTCCTGTCGTGACAGCACCTACGCCGACGCCGACGCCGACGCGAGCCGACACCGCACGCACGACTGCCGCACCAGCGCGCACCAATCCGACGTCCGCAGCTGCGCGTCCCGCTGCGCCACAACCGCAGCGCGCTGCACCGAAGACCGTGACGGCGCGCATGAAGGGCCAGGCTTACATCCCGTCGAGCATTACCATCGACGCCGGCACCACGGTCACATGGAAGAATCTCGACGCGTTGATCCATACCGTCACGGCCGTGGACAAGAGCTTCAACTCCGGAGTGATCGCCGCCGATGGGTCGTACAGCCACACGTTCACCAAGCCGGGGACGTACCCGATCTTCTGCGTGGCGCATCCGTTCATGAAGGCAACCGTCGTCGTCAAATGACACAGCGTCTTTCGTCGCGCACACACGCGCCTGTCGTCGTTGCCGCCGTGCTCGTCGTCGTGTCGCTCGGCGCCGTGGCCTGTTTCTCCGAGCGCGCCACCGACAGCGGCTCGCTGGCGACCACCAACTGCACCGTGCCGACGACCGCTGCGGGCGCGGCGGTCGTCTTCATTCGCGCCTTCACCTTCGATTCACCGACGGTGCGCGTGAAGGCGGGCAACAAGGTGGCATGGGTCAATTGCGAACCGACTCCCATTCCCCACACGAGTACATCGGACGGCGGGGCATGGGACTCGGGCTCATTGGCGCAGGATGCGTCGTTCGTGCGAACCTTTCCGTCGGCCGGCACATTTCCGTATCACTGCGCCATTCATCCGTCGATGAAGGCGACCGTCATCGTGGAGTGATCGAGGCTACTTCACTGTGAAGGTCGCCGTCGCCATCTGCGGTCCCCACGAGATCTCGAGCGATCCGCGATTCGGCGCCGCCTGCTTGATCGCGATCGTGAATTCCTCGACGTGCTCCGGCGTTGCGGACATCGTGACGGGAATGCGCGCGACATCCTTCGCCGCGTCATAGATCGTTCCCCACTGTCCGACCTGCTTGCTGACGACGAGCAACGGACCGCTCTTCGCGTTGAAGAGGAAGAGGGTGTACAGTCCGGCGGGAACGACGGTGCCACCGAAGTCGAGGTCACGCGACGTCGCGAAGTGCGTCGCCTCGTTGGCGCCGAGCCGCCAGATGGTGTCGAGGGGAATGAGCAGTCCGCCCCACACGGTGCGTTCGCGAACCAGCGGACGCCCGTAGTCGATCATCATGATGCCGCCGGGCACCTGCGTCTGGAATGCTCCGCGCGCCGTGCCGCGCGACGACAGCGTGCCTGTAGGCGTCATCCTGCTCGCGATGGACGCGATGTCGAGGCCACCCTTGCCGCGCGTCGCGATGAGCTTCGCCGTCGTCGCGGAGCCGTCGTACTGCTGCAACCTGCCATCCACATCGACGCGAAACACGGCGCCATTCGGCAGCCTGATGCTGTCGGCCGTCGTCACGCCGAAGGGCGTCGGTGAAATGGCAGGGCCAGTGCCGACGCCGAGCAGCGTCAAGCCGGCCGCCGGCATCCGGCCACCGCGCACCGCGAGAAATCCGGGCTCCAACATTCCATACGCGGGTCCGACGAAGGGCACTGCTGATGGTGCAGCGAGTGTGCGCGTCGAGGTGCTGTCGGCCCAGACGATGACGCGCTGCGCGGAGTCGCCGACGACGGTGTAGCGCACCTCGGTCGGTCGTCCGCGAATCGGCTTGCCGTCGGCGCCGAAGAGCTTGAACGTGGCGGCGGTGGGCATGGCATACTTGCCGAGGGTGACGTCGTACTGCGTGCGCACCACGACGGGTCCGGTGCGGCTCACGACTTCGCCGGTGAGTTGCTTGGCCGTGCGCATGTACTGCTCGACGGCGACGGTGTCCTTACCGAGTCTGTAGATGAACGACGCCTGCTGCGCGCCGAGTGTGGCGGCGGGAATTGCGCTTCCTAGAAGTAGAGCGCGAAGGACGGTCTGGTTCATGGGTCGGGCGTGAAGGGAAGGGGGAGATTCCGAAACTGTCAGGTCATTGGCAAGCGCCGATCGCCGAATACAGATCGGAGATTCCGAGAAGCGACACTAGCGGATCGGACTGACAGAATGGGCATGACCCGCTTTCACGGACACGGAGGGCCGACCTCAGCGCACCGAGACCAGTCCCCGCAACGTTCACCGAAGCCCAAGAAAATCAGGGAGTCAAAGGCTTACCCTTGAACAGCTCGTACATCTGCGTGTGCTTCGTATCGAGCGGCACCATCCGGCCATCGATGAACAGATACCGCGTATTCGTCTTCGCCTCCAGCATGTCACCATCGGTCACCACGATGTTCGCGATCTTTCCCACATCGAGCGACCCGAGCTTGTCCGACACTCCGAAGATCTCCGCCGGTCCCAAAGTAACTGCCTTCAGTGCATCGCTCTTCGACAGACCGAACGCCGACGCCATGCCCGCCACCGACGGAAGATTGCGCACCTCGGAGCAGCAGTCACCCGACGTGATCGCGAACTTCACCCCCGCCGCCGCGAGCTTGGCCGGCGCCGAGTAGTTGATGTCGTATGGGTCGTCCTCGCGACCTGGAATCTGAAGCACGCTGCCGAACACCACCGGCACGTCGTGCTGCTTGAGATACGCCGCCACCTCTGGCGCATCACGACCACCCACGATGATCGGCTTCAGCTTCATCTCCTCGGCGAATGCCACCGCGGCGCGAATGTCCGCCGCGCGATCGGCCGGGAACATCACCTCCTGCTGGCCGCGAACTGCAGGGACGAGTGACTCCAACACGGCGTCGTGCTTCGGACGCGGGACGGTCTTGTCCTTCGCATACGCGTCCACCGCCTTGCCATACGCATCTGCGTCGCGCAGCAACTGCCTGAGCGAATCGAGTTGGCGCGTGCGCAGCTGCGCCTGTGCCTGCGCGTTCTGACCACCTTGCGCCGCGAGAAACGCCGCCGCGCCGCCACCACGGCCGCCTCGGCCGGAGCCGGGTAGCTCAATCACCATCGCCATGCGTGGCACCACCGTCATCGCGGGGACGGTGAAGCCAGCAAGGTTGATCAGCGCCGCCTGGCCCGAGATGATGCCGCCAGTGGGACGAGAGATGACGTGCGTGATACCCACGACGCGCGCCACGCCAACATGTGCGCTGTGCGGGTTGATGCCGTAGATGGCCTGCGCATTCGGATTGAAGCTGCCGATCTCCGAGATGTCGACCGTCGACGCCGCGCCTTGAGGAATCTCCGAGAGGCCCATCGACGTGCCCGCGTCCATCATGCCGGGATAGACGTTGAGTCCCGTTCCATCGATAACCTGTGCACCAGCCGGTATCGCCGCGTTCGCGCCGATCGCCTGGATCTTGCCGCCGGAGATGACGACGGTGCCGTTGGCGATCTCGGGTCCGCTCACCGGGAAGATGTGCGCGTTCTTGATCGCGAACGTGCCCTGCGGGCCCGGCGGCGGATTGTAGGAGCCGAGCTGCGCTGATGCCGTCGCACTGACGGCGACGCTCAGCAATGCTGCGCTAATTAACGTGGCACGCATATCAGTGGTTCTCCGGCGGAGTGGTGCTCGGAGCGCCGGGCGCCCCAGCTGGACGGCCGCCGCGGGCGGGCGCCTGGTTGGCTTCGGCCTTCTCGAGATCGGCGCGCTCCTTCGCGAGCTGATCGCGCATCACGAGATCCTTCTTCTTGTCAAAGAAGATTTCGCCATCGATGATCGTCTGCTCCACGCTCGCGTACACGCTGAGCGGATTCGCATTGAAGATCGCGATGTCGGCATCCTTGCCCACCTCGATCGAGCCGACGCGCTTGTCGATGCCGAGCTGCTTCGCGCCGTTGATCGTGATGGTGCTGAGCGCTTCGTCCTCGGAGAGCCCGCCGTACCGGATCATCTTCGCCGCATCGATGTTCAGGCGCCGTGCACGGCCATCGTCATCCGAGTTGATCGTCGTCAGCACACCATGCCGCATGTTGATCGCGACATTGTACGGAATCGCATCGTACGCCTCGATCTTGTACGACCACTCGTCCGCGAATGTCGACAGCCCGGCGCCGTGCTTCGCGATCTCGTCGGCAATCTTGTAGCCCTCGAGCGCATGCTGCAGCGTCTTCACCTTGAAGCCGAATTCGTCGGCGAGGTTGAGCAGCATCAGCATCTCGTCCGCGCGATACGAATGCGCGTGCACGAACCGCTTGCCCTCGAGTACCTCCATCAACGGTTCGAGCTCGAGATCGCGACGCGGAGCAATGAGCGTCTTGTCCTTGGCCGACTTGGCCCGATAGTCGTCCCACGAGGCCTTGTAGTCCTTCGCGCGCATGAACGCATCGCGTAGAACCTCCTCCTGGCCCATGCGCGTGCCGGGGTAGCGGCGCGGCGGCGCCGCGGCGCCCGGTGGGCCGCCACCACCGCTGTTCTTGCGCGTCACGTTTTCGCCGAGCGCGAACTTGATGCCCGGCATGGCGTCGGGGAACAGCATCTCGCTGACGCTGCGGCCCCACTTCAGCTTGAGCACCGCGTTCTGCCCGCCGATGGTATTGGCCGAGCCGTGGAGCACATTGAGCGTCGTCACGCCGCCGGCGAGCGCGTAGTAGATGTGAATCTGCGTCGGATCGATGACATCACGGATGCGCGCCATGCTCGTCACCGACAACGAGCCCTCGTTGATCGCATCAGCCGCCATGTGCGAGTGCGGATCGATGATGCCAGGCATCACGAACTCGTTCGTCGCGTCGATCACCATCGCGTTGGCGGGCGCCGAGAGATTCTTGCCGATCTGCGCGATCTTGCCGCCGGAGAGCAGCACGTCGGTGTTCGTGAGCGTGCCGCGCGTGACGGTGAGGACCGTTCCGTTCCTGATGAGGATCGGTTGAGCCGCCGCGCGCGCCTGCGCATGCAGCGATGGTGCAGCGAGCGCGCCGACAAGTGTCAACGAGCACGCGATATGATTCGTTCGCATGAGGAGGCTCATCTCGGCGTCTCCCGGTTGATGTTCGAGCTGGGCGGAGTAGCTCCGCCACCCCCACGACCCTGAAAACCACCCGCACCAGTCGCAGCGGCGGGCGGATGCAGCGCGATGGGCTTTCCGTCGACGAACAGCTGCGACACGCGCACTCCCTTGTCCGTCAGGTCGCCACGCGTGATGGTGAGGTTTGCGATCTTGCCCGCCTCGAGGGACCCGAGTCGATCGCCCACGCCGAAGAACTCGGCGGGCTGCATCGTGAGCGCCTTGATCGCGTTGTCGGCGGAAAGTCCGCCTTCCACGGCGCGCTGCACATTCGTCGTGAATTCGCTCCACGTGGTGAGCCCGCCCGACTGGAACGCGAACTTCACTCCTGCCGCCGAAAGACGTCCAGCGCCCTTCGGCCATTCGACCCGCTCGCGCAGCACGCGCGTCGGCTCGGGATCGGCGTCGGCTGCCGGCGCGGCAGTGCGGCGCGGAAAGTTGATCGACAATAGCACCGGCACGTTCTCCGCCTTCAGCCGATCAGCGACGAGATACGCCTCGCTGCCGCCGGCGATCATCGCGCGCAGCCCGAACTCCTTCGCGAGGTCGAGCGCGCGCTCGATCTCACGCTGGGAGTTGGCGATCATGACGACCGGCTGCTGCTTCGACAGCACAGGCAGCAACGCCTCGAGCGACGGATCGAACTCCGGCCGCTGCAAGCCCTTCGGATTCCTGTCGTACGCCCCCTTGATGTCGCGGTAGCGCTGCGCGTCGAGCAGTTCCTGGCGCAGCACGGCGAACACGCCCATGAGCGAGCCCGGATATCCACCGCCGCCACCGCCGCCGCGTCCGCCGGTCGAGAAGCCGATCTGCTGTGCGACGTTGGGACGCACGATCATCGCACTCGCGTTGGCGCCGCCGAGGTTGATCAGTGCTGCCTGTCCCTGAAAGACGCCGGTGCTGGGCGCCGTGAGCGCGGTGGTGATGCCTGCGCTCCGCGGGCCGTCGAGCGCTTCGTCGTCGAGCTTGATCTGTTCTGCTGCGCTGAGCTCCGGCTCGACTCCACGTGGCTGATCGAAGGAGCTGCCATTGCCGCCTCGTGTCGGAGTCGCCACTGCAGCCGCTGCTCCGGCACCGCCGCCAGTGGCTGGACGTGCGACAGGAAGTCCGATGGTGCCAAAGGAATCGAACAGCCCTGGGTACACCGTGAGGCCCGTTCCATCGATGATGCGAGCGTCGGCAGGCGCAGTGACGTTGGCGCCGAGGGCGACGATGAGCCCATCGCGGATGACGATGGTACCCTTGGGAATCACTGGCGCACTGACCGGGACGAGCTTCGCGTTCGTGATGGCGTAGGTAGAGGGGACGTTGCGCTGCGCAGCGAGTGGAGGCGCGAGCACCGCAACGGCCGACAGCACCGCGGCGCGGCGTAGCGAGACGATCATTTGTGGGAGTCTCCTCGGAGGGAATTCGATAAGCCTACGTCGGCGAATCACGAAGCGCTGGTGGCGAATCGAGGGGCAAATATGCAGAGCGGGGCGGCATCCGGAAGGAAGCCGCCCCGCTCTGATTGCCGACGTTACTCGAAGAGCTTACGCCTTCTTGTTGCGACGACGACGGGCGAAACCGGCGACGCCAATGAGGCCAGAAGCCATCAGGACCATCGTCGACGGCTCGGGCGCCAACTGCGTATTGACCCACGCTTCCTGGTACGCGACGTCGGTGAAGCCCGAAAACTCGCCAAAGCTCGAGTCCAAGCGGTTGTTGATGTCGCCGAACGGGCCGGTGCCCGGACCCGCCGAGTAGGCGCCGAAGGTCAGCCCGAACGACGTGACCGACGCAATCTGGCCATTGATGAATCCGGGACCACCGGAATCACCGCCACCGCTGATTGCTTCGTTGAGTCCGAGACCGCTGTTGCACTCGGATACGCCGAGGGTCATGTACTGCGGGTAGAGCGCGGCACCGAGGAAGCACATGGCGTCGTTCGACAGCGGGCCTGCCGAGCCGTTGTCGAAATCCGTGAGCAGCACGTGATCGAAGTTGGGAGCAGCGCCCACATACTCCCAGAAGTTCACGCCCTGGTCGCAGTACTGCGACGTGACCGGGCAGTCCCAGCGGCTGTCGCCAAGCGAGATATCGAACAGGTTCTGACCTTTGCGCCGGCTGGCGAGTCCGAAGCCAGGGCCGCCGCCATTGGCCGCGTTGACGCCCGCGCCGTTCGAGCCACGCTGGCCGAAGCCGACGAACTCGAAGGTGTTGTTTTCCGCAGTGCCCGAGTACATGTCGTAGCGCGTGACGCCAGCCGATGCAGCATTCACGAGATGAATGACGCCGATGTCATTCTCGTCGATCACGTTGCCCGAATAGTTCGGATTCGCCTGCCAATTGAGTGCGTTGATCGTTTCCGGGGTCGAGTTCGTCGGATAGAAATTGACGGAGATCGCCGATACGTGGCCGATACCGCCCGTGAGACAATGTGCGGCGGTCAGCACCGTCACACCGTCTTTGAGCAGCGACCCGGAGCAGATGAACGTGCCGGAGTCCGACGTAATGCGGATGGATCCGACGCCGTTGTAGGCAGGGCTGACGGGCGTCATGTACCGGCTGTCGGTATTGACGTTTCCGGCTGCGGAAACGAGGCTCTGTACGGTTGCCGTGTACTGCCCGGCGTCGCCAAACCTCAGGACCTGCTGGGACTGCGCGAAGAGCATGGCGGGCGCGAGCACGAGGGCCGCACCAACAGCTCGAGCTGAGGGCAAGAATTTCATTCGTCTGACTCCGTGGGGGGCGAAACGACCAAGGGGGGCTCAGTACCGAAACCGGGCGCTTCGCGGCGCCTGATTAGCGGTCACTGCCACACAGTGCGGCCAAAATTCAGCCCCGTCAAGAGCAAGTTAAAAACATATGTATCGTGAATTCTCGCTCATCGCTTCAGAACGACCTTCACCTCGTCTCCCAGACGGCGCACATGACATCCGTTCGACGTTCGGCCGATTCGTAAAACAATTGAAGCAGACTGTTTTCCGCGTGACGCACGAACGATGAAAGGGGTCCCCGCCGCCGCAACCAGAGGCAGCGCCATATCGTCCATCACGACGTACTCGCCCGATGGCGACAAGTCCGCCATCGTACTGGGCACCTTCTTTCCGTCGCGCTGGCGCTGGACGTCGAGCTTCGCATCCGTCACCGGCGCGTCCTTGCCGTCCACGACGGTGACGAGAATCAGCGCGAGCGGCCCGCAGGACGTCGTTGCCTTGATTGGCTTTTCCACCGATGACCCTTGCGCACGAAGTGCTGCGGGCCCACCGATGGCGACGAGCGTCGCCACCAGTGTGCCCCACAGTCGAACCAACTTCAGGCTCACTGACCCCCGACCGGTCTCGGCGACGGTGCCGCGACCTTGCCTGCGTCCAGGTCGTTCCAGTTCATGATCGCATTGAAGCCGAGCATGTAGGCGCCTTGCGTCTGCCAGCGCCAGAACGGGCGGATGGCGAACATCACGACGTGTCCCTTGCCGATCGCCGCATCCACGAGCTGGGCCCGACCCGAGAGACTCTGGCCACCGGCCAACGTGCCGGAGAGCAGCATGTCGTTGGAGTTGGTCGGGAACGACATGACCACGCGAGGACGCACGGTCTCCGCCGCTTGCTGACCAAACGCGCCGCCACCGCCACCACCTCCGCCGCCGCCTGCGCCGCGACCACCGCGACCCGCCGCCGGTGCCGTCGCCGCCTCGAACGCCGCCGCCGACGAATCCCACGGCGAGAGCTTCAACGGCGTCGCGTTGGGCGTGACGTTCTGGCTGCCCACCGCACCGCGTCCGCCGCCGAAGCCGCCCGCCTGTGTGCCACCGGCGTTCAACACCGGCGCCTGGCTGAAGTACACAGGCAGCTGCGTGCCCTCATAGCCGTAGACGAGTGGGCTCTTCTTGTCCGAGATGATGCCGCGCAGAATCGAGCCGCGAGCAAAGAGGTCGGCCGGCGTCTCCACCGTGATGCCGCTCGTGAGGTTGTACTCGGGGAAGATCTGCGACGTCGCACCCTCGGTGATGAGCGTGCCGCCCTCCTCGACGAACTTGTAGAGATTCATCAACCCTTCGATGCCCATCCCGCCGCGGATGTCGTCGCTCTGGTCCATGAAGCCCAGGTTCGGCGTCGCGTCCGTCTTCCTGTAGGGCAGGGCGAGTGTGCCGGTCTTCGGCGTGCCGGCCACCATGCTCTGCGCCGTGCCGCCGACGTGCGGGAAGATGATGACGTCGTACTTCGCGCGGAGGTTGCCGTCGCGCAGCTTCTGGTCGGCGAAGTACGTGTACGGAATACCATAGGTATCGAACGCGGCGCGCACCCAGCCTTCGTCCTGCGTGCGCGACCAGCTGTGCACGTAGCCGATGCGCGGGAGATCGAGGTCGTGTGTCTTCACCACCGGCGCCGACGCCACCGCCCATGCCGAAAGACCGAGATCCTTGAGTTGTGCGTCGAGCTTGCCGTGATCGCCGTTCGCGATGATGAACGCGCCCGCGCGGAAGTGATGACCGGCTGCGTCGAAGTCCTCTTCCGCTGCCTGCATCTTCACCGCGGCATTCTTGAAGCGGAACGTCGCGAGGTTGTTGTCGGCCGCATTGTCGACGATGATGACCGACCCCGAGCCCGCGATGCCGCCTGCGGCCTTCACGTCGCCGGTCACCATCGCCATTTGCTGTCCGAGGATCGCCTTATCGGTGCACGGGGTGATGACGAGGTTACGCATCAGCTGGAAGGTCCAGCCGGTGTCGTCATACGGCGCCGGGTTGGCGACCGGATAGTTCTGGAGGGAGAAGTACATGTCGGCCAGCGTGCGATACGGCTGGTCGCCGCGGACGATGTAGTCGCCGGCCTTCACGTCCATGCTGCCAGCCTTGAATGCGCTCGTGGCCGTGTGAATCTCCAACCCCTGCCGACGCAAATCGTTGATCGCCTCGGCCGCATTGGCTTTGCGTGTCTGTCCAGCGGGAATGACCCACGCGTACGTCGGGCCGTTTTTCCCCTTGTCGACGGAGCGCTTGTTCTTCAGCCAGTAGTTCTCGAGGAACATGTCCTTGTTGTCCGCCATCTGCTTGAGCGAGAAGAGCAGCGCGGACTCCTGGATGTTCGTGTTGTTGCGCGGTCCCCACTTGATCGACGGCAGCGGCGGGTTGGGCCGGAACCACTCTCGGCTCGTCGTCGTGGCGGGCAACGTCAGGTTCGCATTGTTGTCCGGACCGTAGCTCTGCACTTCATAGAAGCGTCCGATGGAGTTGTGCGCGTGGGCCACGAAGAACATGTAGTTCGGCACCCACCCATCATAGAAGCCATAGGTGAAGACGCCCGGCACGCCACGCTTCGTCATCTCCATGACGTCGTTCTGCGCCATCACCCACCACTCGTTGATCGTGATGGGATCGAGTTGCTCGTTGTACGGGCCCGTGCCAGTGCTCGAGTAGAGATAGGACTGCGCCTCGTGCAGATCGTGGAGCACCGTGGGCGTCCACTCGAGGAACGTGCGCGTCGTCTCCTTCGTGAGCGACAGGAACTGCCCCATGCCGTCGCGATTGTTGTCGTGCTGGACGTACTTGCCCCAGTACATCACCGGGAGGCGTGCTTCACCGGTCGCGCGCTTCTTGTTGAAGTAGTACGTGTCCACGACCTTCTCGCGTCCGTCGACTTCGAGCACCGGGGTGATGAACGTGATGACGTTGTTGCGGATGCCCTGGATGAACGGCGTCTCTTCGACGGCGAGACGATAGGCGAGCTCCATCAGCATCTCGGGGCCGCCCGTCTCCGGGCTGTGCATGCCAGACGTCAACCAATAGATCGGCTTCGCGGTCTTGATGAGGGCGCGCGCGTCCGCCTCGGAGGTCTTGCGCGGATCCGTGAGCTGCTTGAGGTAGCCCTTGTACTTGTCGAGATCCCGGAGCGTGGCCTCGTCGGCGATGGCGGCGACGATCATGTCGCGACCCTCTTCGCTCTTGCCCATGCGCCACACCTTCACCCGCGGCGACGATTTCGCGAGTGCATCGAAGTAGCGGTTGATGTCCTTCGAGTAGGTCAGCTCGCCCGGCGTCCCGACGATCTTGCCGAGGAACTTGAGCGGCGTGGGGACGGTCGCGGAGGCTGGGAGGTGGTCGACCAGCTCGGTGGAGATGCGGGGATCCTGGAGGTATTCCTTGATCTTCGCAGTGTATGCAGAGTCGTTGGCCTGCGCGGCTTGGGCGTGCACGGGTGGGGCGAACGACACAAGGGCGACGCTCGCGAGCAGCGCCGAAGCGACGCGCGGGAGAGACGGGCGGTGGGACATGCTATCTCCTCAAAGTTGGACGATCCGGGATGTCGATATGGGTACGGCGCGCCGGAGGGGAGTGTTGGCGTCGTTTATTGTACGGATTGTGTCTGATGAGGGGAATGCGAGGGTCGGCGCGTCGTTCGTCGAGAGGCCTGGGAGGAAGGGCGGCGGTTGTGAACGAACGACATTGCGCGCATCGTTGCGAAGCTGGCAGATCCCCCAAAATCCGGAGACGCAATGCCCTCGTGTCGGCACCTGATCGTCATGGCGCTCACCGCGACTGCATCCCTCGCCAGCGCGCAAACGGCGACGAAGCGCCCTCTCGCCATCGAGGACTACTACCGCTTCAAGACCGTCAGCGCGCCGGAGCTCTCCCCCGACGGCCGCTGGGCCGCGTTCAC
>JAQBPV010000537.1 GCA_028287345.1 Gemmatimonadota bacterium | reverse complement strand
GCAAGGTCGGCAGCGGCGTCATTGCGGAGTTGGCCGGTGCGGGCCGCGATCTCAAGGCGAAGATCGACTTCGACGACGAGGAGATCGGTCGCAAGACGCTGGTGGTGGCGCAGGCCAACCTCGAGCGGGACATCGAATGAGTATCTCCATCCACGACGTTCGCCACATCGCCACACTCGCGCGACTCGGCCTCACCGACGAGCGTGCCGTGTCGCTCGTGCAGGAGTTGAACGTCATACTCGACCACATGGATGCGCTGTCGAAGGTAGATACCGAGGGAGTGCAGGAGGCAATTGGAGTGGGGGCCCGGGGAACGCCAACGCGGAGCGACAGTGGCCCTCCCATTCCCCTGGAGCGCTCGCTCGATGCATTCGCGCCAAGCCTCCGCGATGGATTCTTCCTGGTGCCGCGGCTCACGTCGCACGAGACGGTGGAAGAAGCGTGAGGAAGGTCGTGCTCTCCGCGTCGAAGCTGCGCGACGACACGGCGGCTGGCGCCACCGAACCGGCGGCCACGGTGAAGGCCGCGATCGCGCGCGCGCGTGAAGTCGGGGCAGGGCGCGACAACTTGAACATCTTCGCCTGGTCCGACGACGACGACGCACGCACGCATGGCACGGCGTGTCTCGGCCAGATGAGCGATACCATCCCTGGTCTGCTGCTTGGCGTGCCTGTGGCGATCAAGGACAACATCGCCACGCTCACACTGCCCACGACCTGCGGCTCGCATGTCCTCGAAGGTTACGTGAGCCCGTACGAGGCCACGGTGGTGACCAAGCTGCGCGAGGCGGGCGCCATTCCGTTCGGCAAGACGAACATGGACGAGTTCGCGATGGGCTCGTCCACCGAACACAGCGCCTACGGACCGACTCGCAATCCCCTCGCGCCCGATCGTGTGCCTGGCGGATCGTCGGGCGGATCGGCCGCTGCGGTCGCTGCAGGAATCGTCTCCGTCGCACTCGGTTCCGAGACGGGAGGCTCCGTTCGGCAGCCCGCATCGTTCTGCGGAGTCGTCGGCGTGAAACCGACCTACGGTCGCGTGAGTCGCTTTGGGCTTGTGGCGTTCGCGTCGTCGCTGGACAACGTCGGTGTGCTTGGCGCTACGGTGGATGACGCGGCGCGCGGACTGCGCGTCGTCGCCGGTCACGACAAGCTGGACTCTACGTCAGCCGACATTCCGGTGCCCGACTATCACTTGGCTGGCGCTTCGCCTATCAAGGGGATGGTCATCGGCAAGCCGAAGGAGTACTTCCCGGAGACGCTCGATCCGCGCATTCGCGCTCGCTGCGATGAAGCCCTGGAACGGATGCGCGCACTCGGTGCGGTCATCCGCGATGTCTCGCTGCCGAATACGGCGATGGCGATTCCGGCGTACTACATCGTCGCGCCCGCAGAAGCATCGTCGAACCTCGCGCGGTTCGATGGCGTGCGATATGGGCTGCGCATCAAAGGCGATGGTCTTCGCGGCATGTACGAAGCCACGCGTTCGCAGGGGTTCGGCCCCGAGGTGACGCGGCGCATCCTGCTCGGGACGTACGTGCTGAGTGCAGGCTACTACGACGCGTACTATAGAAAGGCGCAGCAGGTGCGGACCCTGATCGCGGCGGACTTCAGCAAGGTGTTCGCAACCGGCGGCGTCGATGTTCTCTTCACGCCGACCACACCGACGACCGCGTTCAAGATCGGCGCCATCTCCGATCCCTACGAGATGTACATGAGCGACATCTTCACGGTAACGGCGAATTTGGCCGGAGTTCCCGCGATGTCTCAACCGATCGGCTTGCTGGATGGACTTCCCGTCGGCGGCCAGTTCATAGCGCCGCACTTCGGTGAGATGGCGATGTTCACGGCGGCGTACGCACTCGAGCGCGCGCAGAGCGGGGAGGTGCGCGCATGAGCAGCCCGGAGATCGAAGCACTCTCAATTGATTGGGAGATGGTGGTGGGTCTCGAGGTGCACGTGCAGCTCAAGACGCGCACGAAAGCGTTTTGCGCGTGCTCGACGGAATTCGGTGCGGCGCCAAACCGCAACACGTGTCCCGTGTGTCTCGCATTACCGGGTGCCTTGCCCGTACTCAACGCGCACGCCGTCGAGTTGGCGACACGTACCTCGCTCGCGCTCAACTGCACGGTGCAACCCGTGTCCGTGTTCGCGCGCAAGAACTACTTCTATCCCGACCTACCGAAGGGCTACCAGATCTCGCAGTTCGACAAGCCACTCGCGACCGGCGGCTGGGTGGAGATCGGCGCACGTGCCGATGGCTCACCGATTCGCATCGGTGTCACGCGCGTGCACATGGAAGAAGACGCGGGCAAGTCGATTCACGATCGCTTTCAAGGCGTCACTGCCATCGACCTCAATCGTTCCGGCACGCCACTCGTCGAGATCGTGAGTGAGCCGGACATCCGCTCGTCGGAGCAGGCGGGCGCTTACCTCCGCGTGCTCAAGCAGATCCTCGAGTACATGGATGTCAGCGACGTGAGCATGGAGGAAGGAAGCTTGCGCGTCGACGCAAACGTCAGCGCGCGTCGCCGCGGCGAGACGAAGCTCGGCACCAAGGCCGAGGTGAAGAACATGAACTCGTTCTTCGGCGTCGAGCGCGCGCTCGAGGTGGAGTTCGTTCGGCAGGTGGGCGTGTTGAAAAGCGGTGGCGTCGTCGAACAGCAGACGATGCTCTGGGACGCGAACAAGAACGAAGTACGTCCGAGCCGCACGAAGGAGGGAAGCCACGACTACCGGTATTTTCCGGAACCGGATCTGCCGCCACTCGTGCTCTCGACCGACTGGATCGAGAAGATGCGCCACGATCTTCCCGAGTTGCCGGCGGCACGGCGCACACGGTTCGCAAGGGACTTCGAGCTCAACGCATACGCCGTCGACGTCCTTACGGCGGATCCGCTACTTGCGGACTACTACGAGGCGGCGGCGCGCGCGTCCGGCGATCCCAAGGCGGCAGCCAACTGGGTGATGGGCGAGGTGCTCGCGCAGCTCAAGCACACCGGCGATACCATCGCGACCTTCCGCGTAAGGCCGGCGGATGTCGCGGAGCTCCTGAATCTCATGCGCGATGGGATCGTCACGCAGACCGCAGCGAAGAAGATCTTCATCCAGATGATCGCCACCGGTGATCGTCCAGCGCAGATCGCCGAGCGCGAAGGACTCGTCAAGGTGGACGATGACGCGCAGCTCGTCGCGTGGATCGAGGAAGTGCTCGCCGAGATGCCGTCAGAAGCGCAGCGCTTTCGCGATGGAGAGA
>JAQBPV010000518.1 GCA_028287345.1 Gemmatimonadota bacterium | reverse complement strand
ATTGAAGCCCCACTCGCGGAGTCCCTGCCGGAACATCACGCTCTTTACCGGAATCAGGATTTCCACGGACCAGCCGGACGACGTCCGCGTCGTTGCCGCCTCCCACACGGTATCCCAGTCCGCGTTCTCTCCCTGCCCCTGATCGGTGATGAGCGCGTCATAGCGAGCGCCATCCGGGTTCACCGCGAACACGTATCCGGAGCGGCCATCGCCGTAGCTATCGAGCACGAGCTTTACGTGGTCCTCGCTCGAGAGCAGCGCGTCGCGCTGGCGCGAGAAACTCACGATGTGGGAGGCATCAGGATCGTCGGCGCGAATACCGATGACGATTGCATCGGCGGTGGCCAGAATGCGAACGACGGTGCTGGCAGCGGGAACGGCTCCCTCTCGTGGCTCGACCTGCACGAGCTCGACGGAATCGCTACGTGCCCACGCAGGCTCATCGAGCCGTCCGTCGATGCGGATGCTTTCCTGGCTTCCCCCGACACGGAGTCGTTGCCGCGCGACCGGAGGAGCGCCCCTCTGCGCTAGTGCCCACTCGGGAACTGACAGCTCCAGCGCGGCCACCATCGCTGCAGTGGTCGCGAAAATTGTCGAGCAAGAAATCGTCATCCGGTGGGCGTTCCGTCGTACGCAGCCGCCAGGTCAGGGGGCGGGCTGGAGGATCCGAAGAACCGGGCGGCCGCCCAGATTCTCGAGCGGAAGATAGACGCGATGCGTGCGCGGGTCGACGGACACAGTATGCGCGTGCGGAATGTGCAGTTCTTCCAGCTTTTCGAACACGGCCCCCTGCACCGCGAATACGGTCAGCACACCGGACTCGCTCGCGACGTACAGCCGGCGCCACGCGGCGTCCCATGCAAGGACGTCCGGATCGCCTCCGACGGGATGTGAGGACAACACCCGCATCGTGCGGAGATCGACGACCTGCAGCGTGGCGTTCCCCTCTCCCGTGACGAAGGCGAGTCGTCCCGGTGCGTCGATCGCGAAGCCGTGCGGATGGTCGGAGCCCGGAAGATCGTATCGGGCAACGATGCGCTCCGTCGCCGGGTCGATGGCGACGAGCTGGTTCCTGGTCTGCACCGCGACGACGATGCAGTGCGATACCGAGTCGTACTGCGTGTTGCCTGCCTCGCCGCCGAGCGCGATGGCGCTGCGCCTGGTGACCGTGCGGGCATCGACGACGACGTCCGCATCACCTGCTTCATCGGAGACGAACACCTTCTGTTCGGCCGGTGCATACGCGATCCCATCGGGAAAGCGGATATTGCTCACCCGTCCGGCCTCCTTCAGCGTGCGGTCGTCGAAGGCAACAAGCTCGTGGCGTCCCGCGGCGGAGACGTAGACCTTGTGCTGTGCGGGTACGGCCAATACGCCGGTCGCGCGCTCTACTCCGCCGATGTCGGCGACGACGCGTGACGAGTCGATGTCGAAGACGACAAGCGTCCCAGCGTTCATGTGACTGATGTACAGGCGTCCGGTCGTGGGGTCGACGCTCTGATAGTCGAAGCGGTTCGACGGACCGGGGAGCGGGATGTCGGCGACCGTGCGCAGGCGACCGCGTGGTCCGGCGGATGGCAGCGCGGGCGCGGTCCATCCGGCCGGCGTCATCGACGTCGCCGTCGCCGCACACGATGCGGTCTGCGCGAGACTCGGACGCGAGCCAAGCGAAGTGATCACCGCCACAACCAACGCAGCGTATCGAGTACTCATTTTCGCGTCTCCTCTCGCAGTGATGCGCCAAGTGCGTACAGACCATCGAAGACCGCCGAACCACGCTCGAGTCGCGCCGCGTCGTCAGGGCATGTCGCAGCGATTCCGGCGAGTACGTGCTTGATGCCCACAGCGTCCTCACGAGCGAACTTGGCGTCAGAAAGGTCGATGTCGTGAACGATCTCTGCGATTCCGCTCAGCACCAGGTCGTCGATGCCGAACCGCCGCAAAAGCGTCTCGAACGTGCAGCGATCGCCTTCGTGCGTGTATTCGCCCTCGAACATATCGAAGCGCAGTTCGGCCGACTTTGCCCTGTAGCCCTGCGGCGCGACGAACTTGAAGCGCGCGTCGGGATCGATGAAACGGCGAATGAGCCACGCGCTGGCGATCCGGTCGACGAAGATGCCCTTTCGCGTGACCCATGTGCGTCCGCGCGGCCGATCGTGTTCGAGCGATTGGCTCGCCTCCGCAGACTCGACGGTGCGTGGGCGCAGTCGCGCCTCGATCACGTCGAGTGTCTTCACTGCGCTCTCGCGATTCTCGGTAGCGAAGAAGTCGACTCTATCGACCACGGCGAAGCGTTTCCGCAACTTCGCGACTGCGTCTTGAGCGGCAGTACGTTGCGACGGATTCAACTTGTGGTTCGGCCGCAGCGTCTTGAGCGTGGCTCGCGCCTCCGCCGCAATTTCGTCGTAGTCGCGTGCGCGTGCCGATTGGAAAAGTCCCTCGATCTCGGCGTCAGTGAGTCCGTCGATGAACGTGGATCGGCAGATGGACGCCTCGCCTCCCCCGTCGACGATCTCGCGGAGTATCCACTGCAGATCCTCCATCGCCTGTTCCGTGGCGGGGAGCACGTACACGGAGTTCTTGATCGCCACCGCTCCGATGCGCTGCAGGCGACGCCCGACCTTCACACGGAAATAGTCCGGCTTGGGTGGGATCTGATGGATGAGCAGCAGCCAGGGCTGTGGCGTCATGGATGAGTTGTCACTGAGATGAATCTAGGATAGTATCACAACTGAATCAATGACGCGTCTCCCCGTGGTTCCCCTTCTCGAGGCTCCGTCGCGGCCCCGTCTCGTCGATACTCTCGCTCTCGAGCGAAACGTCGTCGCCGTGTCGGCGTCGATGTTCCTCATGGGACTCGGCGAGAATCTCTGGCGCCGATTCCTGCCGAAGTATCTGGAGCTGCTCGGCGCGCCGATCGTCGCGATCGGGCTGTTCGGCACCACGGAGGATTTCCTCGACGGAGTCTATCAGTATCCGGGCGGCTGGTTCGCCGACCGCTTCGGACGGCGGCGCGCGCTCCTCGCTTTTATCACGCTGGCCGCGATCGGCTATGCCGTGTTCTTGGCTGCACCATCGTGGCGTTACGGGTTTCTCGGCCTCGTCTTCGTGATGGCGTGGACGAGCATGGCCAGTCCGACGCTCTTCGCCGTCGTGGGAGACTCCCTTCCGACGCACCGGCGCACCATGGGCTTTACCGTGCAGTCCGTGCTTCGCCGGGTACCGATTGCCGTCGCGCCGACGCTCGGCGGCATGGCGGTGGCAACGTTCGGCCTTCGCACAGGAATTCGGCTTGGCCTCGTCATCTCGATCGTGCTTGCCGCCGTCACAGTCAGTGTCGTCGCCCGCATTCGCATTCCGATCCTTGTCGAGGAGGCGCCGACGAACATTCTGGGTGTCTGGCGCTCGCTCCCGCGTCCGTTGCGATGGCTGCTCGCCTCTGATGTCTTCATTCGCACGTGCGAGGGGATGGTCGACGTCTTCCTCGTGCTCTACGCCATCAACATCGTCGGGATCTCGTCGACGCAGTTCGGCCTGTTGATCGCCGTGCAGATGACGACGGCGATCCTCTCGTATTTCCCCGCCGCTCGGCTCGCCGATCGCACGGGACGAAAGCCATTCGTCGTCGCGACGTTCCTCGCGTTCTCGTTGTTTCCGGTCGCCGTCGTCGCATCGGCGAGCTTCGGCGCGCTCGTGCTCGCCTTCATCGTCGGCGGTCTGCGTGAGCTCGGTGAGCCGGCACGAAAGGCGCTCATCGTCGATCTCGTGCAACCCCCCCTGCGCGCACGTTCCGTTGGCCTCTACTACTTGATCCGCAGCATCGCCATCGCACCGGCCGCCTTCATCGGCGGTTTGCTGTGGCAGTTGTCCCCATCCGTTCCATTCTTCGTCGCAGCAGCCATCGGGCTCGCCGGAACGCTCGTCTTCGTCGCCACAGTCGACGAGCAGTATGCCGGCTAGCTTGTATCCGATTCACTTGACCTCGCTGGAGGAACTCATGCACGGACCCTACTCACCCTCGCATATCACTCGAGTCGCGACGTTCACTGCTTTTGCGCTGGGGGCCCTGTGCCTTCCTGCGCGCGCGAGCGCACAAGGTGGTGCGAAGCCCGGCGCCGACTGGACAACCGTTGATCAGGCGCTCGGTCGCAAGGGCGCTGCGCAACCGGGCGATGTGATGAAGTACAGCTTCCCACGAAGCGACTTGCAAGTGACGGCCTCCGGCGTCGCCGTCAAACCGGGCTTGGCGCTCGGCTCCTGGGTCGCATTCAAGAAGATCGGTGGCGGCCACACGATGGCGATGGGAGATCTCGTCCTCGGTGAGGACGAGGTTGGACCCGTCATGCGCGCGCTGCAGCAGGGCGGTGTCGAGCAGACTGCACTGCACAATCACGTGCTCCATGAGTCTCCGCGCGTGATGTACATGCACATCAGCGCGCACGGCGACGCGGCGAAGATCGCGCAGACGATCCGATCGGCGCTCGGTCAGAGCCACACTCCTCTTGGTACGCCCGCCGCACCGGCGCCCGCCGCCGCGATCGATCTCGACACCACTGCGGTTGCCGGCGCACTTGGCATCGCCGGCAAGATCAATGGTGGCGTCTATCAGGTGAGTGTGCCGCGCAAGGAGACAATTCGTGAGGGTGGCAACGAGGTGCCACCATCCATGGGTGTCGCGACCGCGATCAACTTCCAGCCGACCGGCGGTGGCAAGGCCGCAATCACTGGCGACTTCGTGATGCGTGGCTCCGAAGTGAACAGCGTGATTCGTGCGCTGCAGCAGGGTGGCATCGAGGTCTCGGCGCTGCATAGCCATATGCTGACGGAAGAGCCGCGACTGTTCTTCATGCATTTCTGGGCCAACGACGACGCCGTGAAGCTCGCGAGCAGCCTGCACGACGCGCTGTCGAAGACGAACTCTCAGCTCGCGAAACACTGAACGAACTGGGTCGCACGCGACATCGCTCTTCGCAGGCAGTATTCAGCGGCACCACTTCGGAGGCACTACTCCCCTTCGCCCACGTAAGACGGCGCATCGACCTGCCGTTGCGTCGTCGTGATGCGAACGATCTTGAGCGCCGACGCGACACGCGCGATCCGCACGCCGAGATTCTTTGCCGTCAGCAGTTCGATCGGTAGAACGCCACGCTTGCCATCAAGCCCGGCAATCGTCGAAGGCCCATAGGGCGATCCGCCCACCGCATCGGTGGTGAGGATCTGCGGATTCTGCACATACGGCGTTCCGACGAAGATCATCCCGAAATGAAGCAGCGGCACGAGCGTCGTGAGGATCGTCGACTCCTGCCCTCCGTGCATCGACGCGGAGCTCGTGAAGACACCCGTGGGCTTGTCCTCCAGCTCACCGCGCAGCCAGAGGTCGACCATTCCGTCCAGGAAGCGCTTCAGTGGAGTCGCCATGATCCCGTACCGCGTCGGCGTCCCCCACGCGATGCCGTCGGCCCAGCGGACATCATCGTGCGTCGCCAGGGGGATCGAGTGTTCAACGGGCTTCGCGTCCACATCGGCTACGCGGCGAATGCGGACCTCGGTGTTGCGCACCGTCGCCGCACCAGCGCCGACAGCATTCGCGAGCGCCTCGACGTGACCGTGCAGACTGTAGTAGATGACGAGCATCTTCGTCGACATGCCTCTCCATCCTTGGTCTTCGAACGATCAACTCATGGGGTTTGGACGTGCAATACGCGCGAGCTCGGGAGCATCGAGCCGCGGTCCACCGTACGCGGGCACCGCGCCGAATCGGATGCCCGCTTGCCAATCGGCTCTCGCCTGCGCGATTTCCTCAGGCGTGCGCGCCACGAAGTTCCACCACATCAGGATCGTCTCGGAAAACGGTGGCCCTCCAATGAACAGTATACGTCCACCGGATCGGCTTCCGAAGCATACGCTGCGTCGCTGACTGCCAAGGTAATAGAGGCGCTGCGCTTCGATCGCCTGGCCGTCGATCGAGCAGTCGCCATCGACGACGAGCACCGCATGCTCGAACGTCGGCTCGATGTCGATCTCGAGATCATGACTCGCGTGAATCGTGAGCTCGGCGCCGACCAACTCCGAAAAGTGTGGCGCCGCTGACGTCACGCCCGCGAGCGAGCCCGCAAACGTCGTGACCAATCCACTACTGGTCTCGGTAACTGGAACGTGGGCAATCGACGCGAACGAGGCAGCATCGTTGCGGGAGGCGTTGGGCAACGCCACCCAGAGTTGTGCCGCGTTCAGGTGCCCGCTGTTGATGCGTGGCGTCTCTTCCGCGTGCGCGATGCCGCTGCCGGACGTCATCACGTTGACGTCGCCAGGTCGTACGACGACCTCGTTTCCCAGGCTGTCATGATGGAGCATCTCGCCTTCGAATAGCCACGTCACGGTCTGAAGACCCATGTGCGGATGCGAGCCGACATCGATCCCCTTGTCGGGTGCGAACGTCAGAGGTCCGGCGCGGTCGAGAAAGCACCATGGACCGATCATGCGGTGCTCGCGGATCGGCAACGCTCGCGCGACGTGGATTCCGCCGAGGTCGATGATCCTGTTCGGAAACGATTCCAGCGTCGGCCCCTGGGCGCCGAGCGACACACAAGCCTCGGCGGCAACAGCGGGTTTGGTCATGAGACCTCCGTCCGTGTTCCTGAACCATAAGCGGCAACACGCCTAAGTGAATACGACGTCGCCGCGATCGCACATAGCAGGAACATGTGATATGCGGCAACGTGCCTCCGGCGTAGCTATCGGCCGATCGCAAAAGCTCGCAGTCAGACCGAGGCGGCGCCGGCCGCAACGCCAGTCACGGAAGTCTCGGTGGTCGCGCCAGAGTGATTCCTACCCGCGAGATGGTGACGCCGGCACGCGGATGGATTCCACGAGTCGCTGGAGGGCGGCGGTGTCCGCCTTCGAAACCGCCTTCGCGAAATCCGCCTGCACCTTGGCGATCACCTTGGCGCCCGCGGTCGCTCGCTGCCGGCCGAGCTTTGTGAGTTCCGCTCGCACGCTTCGCCGGTCAGATGGATCGGGCAAGCGGCGCACCAGGCCATCGGCCTCGAGTCGATCCATCAGCTGCGTCATGTTCGACGGCGCGCACCGCTGACCTTCCGACAGCACCCGTAACGGCAGCGGTTCACCGGCCTGCATGAGCTGGTCGAGAGCGGCAAACTTGGCGGGCGACAGATCGACGGCCTTGAGCGCTGCCTCCAGGCGCTCGTGCAGTAGATGCGCAGCCTCCAGAAAGCTCGACATGGTCCCACTGTGCCGAGACGCCGGCTGGGGGCTGTTCGCCCGCGGACGCGTCGAAGATTGGCTGTCCTTCATGCCTGAAGGATACCGCGTTTGCACTTGGGGTTCAAATCGGCACGCCACCGCCATTTGCCGACTGTTGTTCTTGACTTCAACTTTCTGCCATGTATCTTTCATATATGAAATGATTGGGCGCAGGATACACGATGCACATGGAGGATTCATGAATACGTCAGCTCTCGCACGGCCCGCAGCACCGGAACCGACCGGACGGCTGCGCAATGGTCTCTGGATCGCACAGGTGGTGCTCGCCCTGGTATTTGTCGTGACAGGGGTCCTGAAATTGACGATTTCGCCTGCGGACTTGGCGCGGTCGTCTGCGGGCCTCTCGCTGGGCCTCATCCGATTCATCGGGATTGCCGAACTGGCGGGCGCCCTCGGTCTCATCCTGCCCGCAGCGACCCGCATTCTACCAGCTCTGACGCCCGTTGCGGCGGCGGCGCTCGCGCTCGTGATGGTCCTCGCAGCGTTCTTTCACGTTTCGAGGGGCGAGTTCCTCTCGGTTATCCCCGTTCTCGCGCTGGGTGCCCTCGCGCTGTTCGTCGTGTGGGGGAGGACAGTTCGCGTACCGATTTCGGCTCGCACATGATCCGGCTCCGGCAGCGTCCCTGTCCTTGACGCGCGCAACGTCGATCGCGCCCAGGAGATCCGCGGTTGCTGAGGGGACAGGGCAACTCCTTGCCGCGATTCGCACGGCGCTTACGTCGAAGCGTTCGAGGGCACCGCTGGAAGAGTGAAGCTGAACGTCATGCCGGCGCCCTCGTTCGCTGTTGCCCATATCCGCCCGCCATGCGCCTCGACGATCGAGCGACAGATGGACAGGCCCATCCCCATGCCGGAACCTTTCGTCGTGAAGAAGGGCTCGAATATGATGGCGGGTTCCACCGCGCCGAGCCCGTGATCGCGCACCTGCATGAGGATCTCGTCTCCGTCACGTCGCGAACTCAGTACGACTGACCTGGTGCGATCATCCACTCGGTCCATTGCCTCCATGGCATTGTGGACGAGGTTGATCAGCGTTTGTTGCAGCTGGACGTGATCGCCCTCGACTATCGGCAGGTCAGCTTCTAGTTGCGCGTCGACGATGATGCCATTGTCGCGAAGCTCGTCCTCGAGGACGCCGAGGACTTCGTGGACGATGGCGTTCATGTCGAGGCGCGTCTTCGCTGGCGCCGCCGACCTGAAGAGGGCACGAATCCTCCGCACCACGTCCGCTGCCGAATGCCCGTCGCGGATGATTCGATCGAGCGTTGTTTGTGCCCGCTCGAGATTCGGCGGATCGTGTTGCAGCCACGTCCGACACGCGTGCGCATTGGTCACGACAGATGCCAGCGGCTGGTTGATCTCATGCGCAATGGACGCCGACAGCTCGGCAACTGTCGCGATCTGCGTAGCAGAGGACAGCTTCCGCCTGGTGCTGCGTAGCGCTTCCTCCATCTCCCTGGTATCGGTGATGTCGATCTTCACCGCGTACCAGCACACCACATGACCGTCCAGGTCGCGCGACGGCTCGACCCTGTCGTAGAACCAGCGATAGGCTCCGTCGGCGCGCCGAATTCGATAGGTGTCGTCCCACGCTTCGCCGGTTTCGAGCGCGTGGTGCAATTTGCGAATATGCGAGACTTGATCGTCCGGATGGATCACGTCCACGTCGATCTGTTCCATCGTTCGACCGGTATACTCCACGACGCGCCGGTCGACATAGTCGAGCCATCCCTCCGGCGTGGAGCGCGAGACGAGCGCAGGAATCGTCTCGACGAGCAGCCGGAGGTGACGCTCTCTCTCGCGTAGCGTCTCCTCCGCATTTCGTTGATCGTCGACGTCCGTGAACACGTAATACCACCGGCCAATCGCGCCTCGATCGTCGAGAAAAGGCTCGCCCCGGACAGAGACCCAACGGTAGCTGCCGTCAAAGCGCCTGATGCGATGCACGAGATCCATCGGCTGCCCGAGCGTGTTGGACCGCACCCACTCGTTCCGCAGCAGCGCCTGATCGTCCGGATGAACGAGCGTCATCGCTCGATCCCTGAATTCCTCCAGGGTCGTGTCCAGATAGTCGAGAGCGCGCTTGTTCGCGTATTCGGTTTTCCCGTTTGCATCGGCGACGGCGATCATCGCGGGAACACTGTCGATGAGCTGGCGAAGTGCGCGCTCGCTCTCACGGAGCGCTTGTTCGGCGCGCTTTCGCTCATCGATATCCGTCTGCAGGATGCACCACCGGTGGATCCGTCCTGCCTCGTTCCGCACAGGGAGACCCTGCACGTGGAACCAACGATAGACACCATCCGCGCCTCGCTGGCGAAGCTCGGTGTCGTACGGCTGCCCGCTCGGAAGTGATCGACTCAATACAGCAACCGCGTCAGGCAGGTCATCCGGATGCACCGCGTCGGTGCTCGACCACTCCTTCAATTCTTCGAGCGTCTTGCCGAAGTAGTCGAGCACCGGGCGGTTGACGAAATCGACCGCTCCGTCAGGTGTCAACACTGCAACGAGTGCGGAAATCCCGTCCATCATCTGGCGAAACGTCAGCTCGTTCTGCACGGTATGCCTCTCGACGAAGACCACTTCCGTCCGGCGATACCAAAACTAACGAGATCGCTTCGCAACTTCTTCGGTGACGGTCATCCGGACCGGGCGCCGGCGGAAGAATTCGAGAAGTCTGGTGCCTTCACCAAGCCTGCCGTGACCTGGGCAAACACGTAGTCATACATCAGCGCGGCGGTGCCCCCACGCTGCCTCGTGACATCGGCGAGTTTGGCGCGCTCCGGCGACGTATAGTCCGGCGTCCACTCGCTGATCACTGCCAACCAGCTCATCGGCTTGGCGCCCGCCTGCACCATACGCGCCTTGGCGTCTTCGTGTCCCTCGGTCGTCAAACCGCCCGAGCAGTCGCTGACGAAGAAGACATCGAATCCGTCCTTGCGGGCCGCGAGCACCGACTGGCACAGACACACCTCGGTGACGAGGCCGGCCATGATCACCTTCTTGCGGCCCGTCGCATCGACGGCAGCGCGCACCTTCGGATGTGACCACGCGTGTGTCGACGTGCGGTCGATCGGCGTGACGTCGGGGAACAGTTCGGCGATCTCCTTGAAGATGGGGTCGACGAGAATGCTTCCCTCCGCGCCCACTGTGGTCAGTATCACCGGCACGCCAAGATCCCTCGCTGCCTGTGCCAGCGCCGCGGTGTTGTTGATCATGAGACCGAGGTCGATGGACGCCACGCCGAAGGCGACCCATGGCTGGTGATCGATCAGCATGAGAAGGGAGTTGTCGATCGTCAGCTCGTTCGGGTTGGCCGTCATGGTGTGCTCTCCGTTTCAGATTCGTCGCACGAGGGAACGTGCATTGGTCATCGAGGTTACTCGCGATGACGTTCGAGGCCTATCACGGTTTTCTATTAGGCCCGGTGAGACCGCTTTGCACTAACGGAAACGTGTTATACGCGCCTGGCATGGCGCACGCTTCTATTCGGCAATGCACGAATGGCGGCTCGCGACGGTGGTCGGCGCGATACACGAGACAGCGACGGTCTGGACGTTCATCCTCGATGTCCCAGGCTGGCCTGGACATCGGGCCGGCCAGTATGTCGATGTGAGACTCGTCGCCAAGGACGGCGATCGGCCGAAGCGCAGTTTCTCCATCGCGTCGGCGCCTGGGGATCCGCGGCTCGCTCTCACCATCGAGCGTCTGAAGAATGGCGAGGTGTCGCCGCATCTCTGCGACGAGCTACATGCAGGCGATCAGTTCGAGCTGCGCGGCCCACTCGGCAACTTCGTGTGGGACGTCGGCGATGGAGGTCCGCTATTGCTGGTGGCCGGCGGCTCAGGCATCGTTCCCCTCATGGCCATGCTGCGTCATCGCGCCGCTGTGCTCACTGATGCTGCGGCTCGCCGAGCGCTCCCCGCGCGGCTGCTGTATTCATCGCGTCGCGAGGACGAGATCATCTTCCGCGCTGAGCTCGAGCGTTTGGCCGCACATGATCACTCGCTTCGCGTGACGCACACGATCACGCGCAAGCCGGCGCCTGGATGGAAGGGGGCCCTCGGGCGAATCGATCGAACCATGCTCGCCACCGTGGCGTGGCCACCTGCCGATCGGCCGCGCATCTACATCTGTGGACCATCGCCGCTCGTCACGTTCGTCGAAACGGAGTTGAAAGCCTTGGGACACGACCCAGACCTGATCAGGATCGAGCGATTCGGTCCAACGGGCGACAAAGGCGCGACGCCGTCACGCGACTGACCCTGTGGCACCACTTGCCTTCATCGCAACGAACTGGCGCAAGCTCCGCACATCACGCGCGCCAAAATAGTACTCGCCGTCGATGAAGATCGACGGCGTTCCACTCACGACGTTGGCTCGCCCGCTGCGAACGTCTCGCTCGACACGCTCCGCGAACCGATAGTCCGCCAGCGCCGAACGCAGAGCAATCGGATCCACGCCGGCCATTGCGGCACGATCCTCCAACCCTGGCTGGTCGAGCTCATCCTGATGTGCGAACAGCCCATCGTGCATGAGCCAGAACGCCTCCGCACCTCCGAGCGCATACACCGCCTCGGCCGCCTCAGCGGCGTTCTGGGCGTACCGATGGATTTCGCGCATCGGGAAATGCCGGAACACAAAGCGGAACGCGTTTCCGTCCACTTGCCGTAGCTGCGCGAGCGACATCTCGAACGTTCGGGTATACGGACATTGATAGTCCCCATACACGAGGATCGTCACCGGCGCCGCGCGCGGGCCGCGAATGTGGTCTCCATCCACGATCTCCAGCGACGCGTCCGACGGAGTCTTCGACATGGCAATGCACCTCAGAGCCTTTCCATATCCGGCGCCGCTCGTCGTTCCTGCGACGTGACGCATAGTGTCCCCGCCAGATCGCACTGGCCATAACGGGAACGTGTTATACGCGACGGCGTCGGTTGTGCTTAATCGTTCATCGTTCCGTATTCTTCCACTACTCGCAGTGCCAGCACAACGGTTCACGCACATGCAGATCGGCATAGACAGCTTCGCGGCGGCGTATGACGACGCGAGCCTCGCGGTGAATCCATCAGACCGTCTTCGCGACCTGGTCGAACAGATCGTGCATGCCGATCAGGTGGGACTGGACGTGTTCGGGATTGGTGAGCACCATCGCGCGCAGTATCTGGACTCTGCGCCTTCCATGATCCTGGCCGCCGCCGCGACGCGTACGAAGCACATCCGTCTCACCAGCGCGGTGACGGTCCTGAGCTCGGCCGATCCTGTGCGCGTCTTTCAGAACTTCGCCACGCTCGACCTGCTGTCGCAGGGCCGCGCCGAAATCGTCGCCGGCCGCGGCTCGTTCGTCGATGCCTTTCCGCTCTTCGGTTTGAACCTCGAGGACTATGACTCGTTGTTCGCCGAGAATCTCGATCTCCTGTTGAAGGTCCGCGACAATGAGCACGTGCACTGGTCCGGACAGCACCGCGCACCGCTGACCGGACAGGGCGTCTACCCGCGCCCGCTGCAGAATCCGCTGCCGGTATGGCTCGGCGTTGGCGGCACGCCGAAATCGTTCGCGCGCGCGGGCACGCTCGGGCTGCCGTTGATGGTTGCCATCATCGGCGGTGAGACACGGAATTTCCGGCCGCTCATCGACCTTTACCGCGAGGCCGGAGCGCAAGCCGGACATCCTCCCGAGCAGCTGAAGGTCGGTGTGCACTCACTCGGTTACGTCGCGGCCAATTCACAGCAGGCGGCCGATGAGTTCTATCCGGGATACGCCCGTGCGGTCGGCGATGTCGCAAAGGAGCGTGGCTGGCGTCCCATGACACGTGCTGCTTTCGACGCTCAGCGGACTACGTACGGCGCGTACCTGATCGGCAGCCCCGATGAAGTTGCCGAGAAGATCATTCGGCACAGTGAAGCACTGGGCGGTATCTCGCGCATCACCTTTCAGATGAACGCGTCCTCGTTGCCTCACGCCAAGCTCATGGATGCCATCGAGCTGCTTGGCACGCGTGTCGCGCCTGCGGTTCGCGAGTATCTCTCCGGTCGCTGACCGTCAACGTCGATCGTGCACCAGAGGAATCGCCAGGGTCTCCGCCATTCGCACCAATTCGGCGAGCGACTGCGCCTCCATCTTGTGCATGAGCTTTCCGCGATGGATCTGGAGCGTGACCTCGCTGATCCCCAGCTCGTTGGCGGCCTGCTTGTTGAGCAAGCCACTCACCACGAGAGGCAGCACCTCACGCTCGCGGGGCGTCAGGGTCGAGAAGCGCTGTTGAAGGATGTCGACCTCGCAACGTCTCCGGCGGGCTTCCCTGTCCTTCGCAATTGCCGCGGCGATCGCACCCAACAGGTCCGCCTCGCTGAACGGCTTCGTCAGGAAGTCGATGGCCCCTTCCTTGAGCGCGCGGACCGAGCTCGGAACGTCGCCATGGCCCGTGATGAAGACGATGGGCGGATGATCGACGGGCGCGAGCTGTCGCTGCAGGTCCAGTCCGTTGATGTCCGGAAGATCGATGTCGAGGATCAGGCACGCCGGCACGTCCGGCTTCGGATACTCGAGAAACTCGGTGGCAGATCCGAACGTGACGGCGTTCATCTTGGCCGACGTCAGGAGCTCGAGCAGCGCCTCGCGCAGGCGATAGTCGTCATCGACCACGAAGACGATGTAATCTCTTTCGCTCATGAGCCACCTCGCGACGCGATCGGCAGGCTGAAGCTGAATGTTGCGCCCCGCAGTGTGTTGCGAGTTGCCCATAGACGGCCCTGGTGTGCCTCGACGATCCAGCGTGCGATCGCCAGGCCCATGCCCATGCCGTTCTCCTTCGTCGTGAAGAACGGCTCGAACACACGCTCCACGTTCTCGAATCCGGTCCCCTCGTCGGAGATATCGATCAGGAGGGTATCGGGTCCGTCGCGTCGCGAGCGAATCGACAGCACTTTCGCCGGTCCGTCGACGACGTTCATCGCGTCGAGTCCGTTGCGCGCCAGGTTCGCAATGACCTGTTGGACCTGCACGCGATCAGCGAGCATCGGCGGCAGTCCGACTTCGAGATCGGTGACGATGCCGACGCTTCGGCTCGACGCCTCGTCCGCCACCAGCCGAATCACTTCCCCGATCACCTCGTTGATGTCGAGCAGCGCTCGTTTCGAGTCGCTGCGCTTGAACAACGCTCGAATCCGACTCACGACCTCCGCTGCGGCAGTGCCATCGCGAATGATTCGCTCGGCGGTGAGTTTCGCTCTGTCGAGATTCGGCGGATCCGCCGACATCCATCGGTGGCTCGCGTGTGCATTTGCGACCACCGCTGCCAGCGGTTGACTGATTTCATGAGCGATGGATGCCGCCAACTCCGCCACCATCGCGATCTCGGACGCGCGCGACAGCTTCGCCTGCGTGGTGCGCAGCGCCTCCTCCGTCGTCGTGCGATCGTCGACATCGACGTCCACGCCAAACCACTGGAGGATGCGTCCCGCTTCGTCGCGCAACGGCTCGGCGAGCGTATGAAACCAGCGAAACGATCCATCCACTCCTCGATGCCTGCTGACGACGTCGAATGGCAATTCGGATTTGCGGGCGCGAATCCACGCGCGCGCGACCATGCCGGCGTCGTCCGGATGGATGAACCTGTCCTGCCATTCGAGCTTGAATTCCGCGAGGGATACGCCGGTATAGCGCATGGCACGCTGATTCTGATAGTTCGGTTCGCCCTCGGGCGTTGCACTCCACACTATCGCGGGGAGGGCGTCGAGAACTTGCTCCCTCCGGCGCAGGCAATCTTCAGCCGCCGCAAGTGTTGACTCTGCCCGCTTGCCGTCATCGATGTCGATGCTCACGCCGTACCAGCGGTGCACACGGCCGTCGCCATCGCGCACGGGCTGGATGGAGGCCCGATACCAGCGGTACGTATCGTCCGATTGGCGAATGCGGTGTTCGATTTCCCATGGCAGCGCAGCTTCCACGGCGCGCGACCACGCCGCGATCCATGACGCGACGTCATCGCCATGGAGCACGTGTGTCCACCAGAAGCTCGGACCGCTGCCATCGGGTTCGAGATCCTGTGTGTTCTTGCCGGTGTAGACGAGTAGGCGCGAATTCACGAGTATGAGCGTGCCATCCGCACTCGCCGACCACGCGAGTCCCGGCATGCTGTCAACGATGAGCCGAGTCGCGTCATCGCGCATGTATGCCGAGTGCTCAGCTACCGGGTGTTTGCGAGGCACTGTCACTTGTCGTTCCGACAGGAGCGCAGCGACCGAGGGACCTGCTTGTCCATGTCTATCAGCCGATTCGTTCGACCCCAACGGAGAATACTACTCGGAGATCGATGCCACGACAGCACTCGCCGCGCGGGCGTTGGCGAGCGCGCGTGCCCACCAGGCGAGCTGATCGAACATCGCCGTCCGCGACGCGATGAGGAACGGATAATCATCGAGCGTCTTGCCCTGCGTGAGGACTCCGAGAAACGGCTCGAGGCCGATGTGAACCGCGACCTTGATTGGCGCCATCTGCAGTTCGATCGCGTTCATCCTGAGCTGCTCGATCGCGCGCGCTCCGCCGACGCCGCCATACCCCACGAACGCGATCGGCTTCTCTTTCCATTCGTTGAGGGCGAAATCGAGCGCGTTCTTCAACACCGCGGTGGGTCCGTGATTGTACTCGGCCGCGACGACGATGAACCCGTCGAATTCGGCGAGCTTGTGGCGCCATCGCTCAGCCGTTGGATTCGCGAACACGCCACCGGTCGCGCTCGGCGGTATGGGCTCGTCGAAAAATGGCAGCGGCCAGTCGCGGAGATCGAGCGTCTCCAGGGCAATTGCCGTATGGCCCGCCACCCCATTCTCTATCCATCTCGCGGGAACATCGGCGAATCGATTCGGACGAGTGCTTCCGACGATGAGCGCGATTCTGACTGACTCGGATTGGTCCATCTGCTGCCTCACAGGCGTATTCCGGGAGAGCCAACCCCGGATCTGATAGTTGGGCGCTCATTGGAGTGCGCCTCGGCCGTTCAAGTGAGGCTATCGGCTGGCGACAGGTCCGACTATCACGTCTTCCTCGTATGCCCGTTGGGCGCCTCCACATTAAAAGCCATCCACTGCGACGATGGCCCGGGCAAAGGCCTCAGGCGCTTCCTGAGGCACGTTGTGACCGATGTCCTTCAAGATCTGGTGCGAGTATTTGCCCGTAAATTTCGAGGCGTAGGCTGCA
>JAQBPV010000495.1 GCA_028287345.1 Gemmatimonadota bacterium | reverse complement strand
TCGGTCAGGACACTCTGAACGAGGTCACGATCTCCCAGCAGCTCCGCCGCGACCGCGGCGTGGGAGCCAATTCAGAAGAGGCATTGGTTGAGTTTGGACGTCAGCGCCGCGATGAGCTCGCGCTGGCCCGGCAGCAGCGGCGACGGACCGCGCATCACACCCTGCGTGAATGCCGCGAGGAAGTCCGTGCGATCCGGCTTGTACGCGAAGAGGTGCATGATCTGCGGAATGGGCACGCCCGCCGCGCGCATCCCCTCGATCGCCTCGGCGCGGGCGCCCGTGCCGCGGTGCTCTTCGACTTCCTTGAGGTACATCGGTTTCATCGATTCTCTCCACAGGCGTGACTGATCTTACGTGTGCGTATCCGGCGGAGCAACCGTACTGTATGTTGACCGCCCATGCCTCCGCACCGCGCTCCACAAAATCCGATCCTCACACCGGACATGATCCGGCCGTCGCGACCCGACCTCGAAGTCGTCGGCGTGTTCAATCCCGCGGCCACGAGGCAGGGCGACGACATCGTGCTCCTGCTGCGGGTGGCCGAAGCGCCGCACAAGACGTCGGAGTCCGAAGTCATTGCGCCGGTATTCAACGCGAGCACGAAGCAGCTCGACTTCAGGCACTGGGACGTGGGCGCCGCAGGCCTCGACGTGAGCGATCCACGCGTCATCGTGTTCGAGGGCAAGAGCTGGCTGACGTCCATCTCGCACTTGAGAGTCGCGCGCTCGCGCGACGGCATTCACTTCGATGTCGAGTCCGCGCCCGCTCTGTCGCCCGACACCGAGCTCGAGTCGTTCGGCACGGAAGATCCGCGCATCACGCTCATCGACGGCACGTACTGGATCAACTACACCGCCGTGTCGCCACTCGGCATTGCGACGGCGCTCGCCTCGACGCGCGACTTCCGGACCTTCGAGCGACACGGGATCATCTTTCCACCCAACAATCGCGACGTCACGATCTTTCCCGAACGGATCGGTCGAAAATTCGTCGCGCTGCATCGGCCCATGCCGGAAGGGATCGGGGAGCCGGCGATGTGGAGCGCGACGTCGTCGGACATGATGGCGTGGGGCGATCACAAGTTCGTCGCCACGGGGCGATCCGACAGTTGGGACGACGCGAAGATCGGCGGTGGTGCGGTGCCGTTCCGCGTGAAAGACGGCTGGCTCGCGGTCTATCACGGCGTCAGCAAGTCGCCCATGCAATACTCGCTCGGCGCACTGTTGCTCGACGCGGGCGATCCCTCTGTCGTGGTTGCGCGGTCGCGCGAGCCCATCCTCGCGCCCGAGATGCCGTACGAGCGTGAAGGCTTCTTCGGCGGCGTCGTGTTCACCTGCGGCCTGATCACTGACGGTGACGTCGTGCGCATCTACTACGGTGCAGCCGACGGTGTCACGGCCGTCGCCGACCTGTCGCTTGCGGAGATACTCGGCGGCCTCGAATGACCTTCGAGCTGGGCATCAACTACTGGCCGCGGCGCAGGGCGATGTACATGTGGCGCGAGCTCGACCTGGCCGAAGTGCGTGACGAGCTGGCCCACATCGCCGACATGGGCTTCGACACGGTGCGACTGTTCGCGCTGACGCAGGACTTTCTTCCCGAGCGCGAGCGCGTGGATGGCGCGATGATATCTCGTCTCGTGGACGTCGCACGCGTGGCGAAGGATGTAGGACTCGCCATCGTGCCGACAGTCGTCGTCATCAACATGAGCGGCAGGATCTGGTGGCCGGACTGGCGCACGGTGCGTGGTGTTCCAGATGACCTCTACGGAAGTCCCGTCATCGTTCGCTCGCTGACCCTTCTCGCGAATGCCTGCGCCAGTGCGCTCGCCGGCGACGCATCGATTCGTGCCTTCGACATCGCCAACGAGATCGACGATGCACAACGCCCGGCCACGAGAGCGGCGGCGCGGGAATGGACGAGGGCAATGGCGGGTGCGATCCGTCAGGCGTCGCCCGGCACACCAGTGCGCATCGGCGCGCATCTGCCTTCGCTCACGACGCAGAACCACATGCGCGTCGACGACCTGGCGGGGGTGCTCGACGAGGACGTCATGCACGCATATCCGCTGTACTCGCAATACGCGCGATCGTTTCTCGATCCTGAGCTCGTGCCCTTTGCGTGCGCGCTCACCGCGGGCCTGTCGGGGAAGCAACGCGCCCCGTTGATGCAGGAGTTCGGACTCTGCACCGCGCCGCCTGGGAGCGACGGTATCACGATCACCGACGACTTCCTTGGCCATCCGCGCACGCAGTACCTCGCGTCTGAAGCCGAGGGGGCAGCGTACTATGAGGCCACCGTCGCTCGGCTCGCGGCAAGCGGTGCCATGGGCGCCTATGCGTGGTGCTATGCGGACTACGATGCGCGGCTATTCGACCGCCCGCCGCTGGACAAGGCCATTCGCGAGCGCACATTCGGCATCGTGCGCGCCGACGGCACTGAAAAGGCGGCCGCGCAGGTCTTTCGCACGATACGGCAACGACTCGTTCAAGGTGACGTGCCGACGGTGTTGGACGTGAGCGCAGACGAATATTACAGCGCTCCCGGCGAGCATTTCGCGCGACTGTACGGCCAGTGGACCTCGGAGCACTCATGAATGATCAGCTCGAGCGCGCCGCTACCAATCCGATCGTTCGTCCTTCGCAGATCAGCTTTGCAACGGCATCGGGCGCGTTCAATCCTGGCGCGTGCGTCGACCACAGAAGCGGGCGCGTCGTACTGTTCGTGCGCGTCTTCGAGGCGGACACCCGTCGCTCGTGCCTCGCGCTCGCGCTGTCGAGGGACGGCATCACGATCGACGAGGTGTGGCCGACACCGGCTGTCGCGCGCGAAGCACCGTATGAGGAATGGGGCGTGGAAGACGCCCGCATCACGTACATCGAGGAGGAGCGGCGATACGCGATCACCTACACGGGCTATTCGCCGATCGGCCCGCGCGTCTGCCTCATCACCACCGACGACCTGCTCGACCCAGCGCGCTATCAGCGACACGGCCCGCGCATCGATGCCGAGAACAAGAACTGTGTGGTCTTCCCGCGGAGGATCGGCGGGCAGTATGTGATCCTGCATCGCCCCATGCCGACCATCGTGTATGTTCGCGTCGATGCCCTCGAGGACGCGTGGCCGACGAGTGGTATCGCGCTGCTCGGTCCAAAACCAGGGACGTGGCGCAGCTCGCGCGTTGGAGCAGGTGCGCCTCCGCTCGAAACGGAGTTGGGATGGCTGCTCCCCTTTCACGGCGCCACGTCGATCGACGAGGGCAATGTCTATTCGATGGGATGGATGCTCCTCGATCGCGACACCCCGGAGAAGGTCTTGTATGTCTCCGATGCGCCGGCATTGACGCCCGAAGCACCCTACGAGATCGAAGCCGGACCGATCCCGCAGGTGGACATGGCGAACTTCAAGACAGGAGTGCGCGTCGTGTTTCCCGAAGGACTCGTCGAGCGTGGCGATGATCTCGTCGTCTACTATGGCGCGGCGGACGTGTCGGTCGGCGCGGCACGAGTGAACAAGGCCGAGCTGCTGCGGTCGATCGCCGAGGCGATGTGAAAAGGGTTGTCGGACGACAAATGCTTCTAGCTGTTCTTATGGGATGCCATGGAGCGGCGCCCGTACCGACGAGCACCACGCCTCCGCCAATCAGGCTCAACTTCGACCACCTCCGCCACCTCACGCTCGACGCCACTGTAGCGTCGAAGCCAGTGAAGGTCATCGCGCTCTACGCCAACGCGCCCGACTACAAACCCACCGGCTCACCGCAGCGCGACGGGCTCGAAGGTATCGCGAGTGTCGATGACGCTGCGCGTGCTGCCGTGTTGTATCTGCGCGCATTCGAGCAGACGGGCGACACCACAACGCGAAACGCTGCTCGTGGCCTTCTCCAGTTCGTCGCCGCGATGGAGCAGGGCGACGGCGAGTTCTACAACTTCATCGACACCGCCGGTCATCCGAACACCACGGCAATCAGCAGCCGAAAGAGCATGTCCTACTGGGCCGCGCGCAGCATCTGGGCGCTCGGCGAAGCCCATCGCGTATTCGGCCGCACGTATCCGGAAGGTCTACAGACTCTGAGCGCAGCAACCGAACGCGCCGTCGCACGACTCGCGCGCGAGGTGAACGCTGGTCGCCTCATTGGCGGATCGGCGACGGCAACTGCCGAAGCGCTGCTCGGCCTCCTCGCGCTGCAACAGGCCAATCCGACTCCCGAGCGCGCCGAGCTGGCGACACGCACCGCGCGATCGCTCGTGCCGCTCGGTACGGGCAAATGGGGTGCACGGGTCGATTCACCAGGAGATGCATGGCACGCATGGGGCACGCGATCTGTGGCTGCATTGGCGCAAGCATCCGTGGTGCTCGGCAAGCCAGAGTTTCTCGCCGCGGCGAAGCTCGAAGCCGACGCACTATGGAGTCGCTTTCTCCTCGCCGGACAGATGCCGGCGGAGATCGCGCCCGATGGTTCCACGAAGTGGTTTCCGCAGATCGCCTATGGCGTCGGAGCGATGGCCGAGGGGTTCGTCGCTCTCGCTGACGCGACGAGTGACCGGCGCTATGCGGTACTCGGTGGACTGGCCGCAGGCTGGCTCCTCGGTGCCAATCCCGCCGGCGTCACGATGTACGACGGGAAGACCGGACGCACCTTCGACGGCATCGATGCCGCGGACAAGGTGAATCGCAACTCCGGCGCGGAGTCGACGATCGAATCGCTGCTCGCGCTGCAGGCGGTAACGCGCAATGCGGACGCTGTGACGTACCTGCGGTATAAGCCGGTCGGGCCACTGGGCGCTTCGCTGGAGACCACGCCAGTCCAACGCGTCTACACCGGACCGGATGGTGGCCGCGTGTCACTGCGTCTCGCCGGTGGTCGACTGGAAACGATCGACTCGCGCGCCAACGGGCCAATCACGCTCACCTATTGGCCCGCGGCGAATCCGCAGGAAACGAAGCTGGCGATGCTGCTCACCGATCGATGGAATCGTGAGCATCCCGACATTCAGGTACGTGTGCAGCCGCTGCCAGCGGGGCGCTCCACCGAGGAAGTCCTTCTCGCTGCGATCGTCGCGCGTGCGACCCCTGACGTATGCTCCAACGTGTCGTCCGCGTTGCTGTCGCGGCTCGTGCGCGCGAACGGTGTCGTCCGACTAGACAACCTCGCGCCTACGGCGGCGCGTCTCGCCGAGCGGACGACCGCGGAGATGATTGCGCCGTTGCGACTTCCTGATGGAGGGATCTACTCTTTCCCATGGAAGACGAATCCAGAGATGCTGCTGTACAACGTCGACCTGCTCGCGGCTGCCGGGGTGTCGCCGCCGCGGAATCACAGCGAGCTGCTCGTCGCATTTCGCAAGCTCGCGAAGGACACGGACGGCGATGGCCGCCTCGACAAGTGGGCCATGTGGGCGCCGCTCAAGACAACCTGGTTCGAGCGGTTCTACGATTTCTATCCGCTCTATCTCGCCAGCTCCGGCGGTCGCACCATCGTATCGAATGGGACGGTGACGTTCGACAACGCGGCGGCCGTCTCCGCCATCGAGGTGTTGCGACAGGGATTCGCCCAGGGACTGCTGCCAAAGGCCAACTTCGCGCTCGGTCGCGATCCGTTCATCGACGGCACGGTGGCGATGAAGGTCATCGGGCCGTGGTTCCTTCGTGAGCTCGATGCGACGAAGGGCCCGGGTCTTCGCTACGATGTGTCGCCCATTCCGTCGGCCGATGGAACCGATCCGAAGAACGCCTACGCCTTCGCCGATCTACGCAGCATGGCGATCTTCTCGACGACGAAACATGTAGATGCTGCCGCGCAGTTCGTCGCCTACCTGACGTCGCCGGAAGCCGATCGCCTGCTGATCGAGGAAGCCAGCCAGCTGCCGTACCGTCGCGCTCTTGCGTACGACGCGCGCTTTGCCGCTTCGCTCGCACGATCGCCCACGTTGCCCGCGTACGCGCGTCTGGTCGAGCGCACGCGTGACATCGACCTCGATACCGACATCGTCGAGATCTTCGACCTGCTGTCTGAGGCGTACGAAGCGTCCGCCATCTATGGGAGAGTGCTACCAAAGGTTGCACTCAGCAAAGCCGCCACCGAAGCGCGGAAGATCATCGATGCGCGCTGAAGCCCGCTCCGGCACGCTGTTGTCTGCGCCGTATGCCGTCTTTCTCCTTGCGTTTGCCGCGTATCCCGTCGTCTTCGCGCTCGCCCTCGTGATGATGCGATGGGATCTCGTTACGACGCCAGCCTTCGCCGGCGCCGACAACGTCAAGCTCCTGGCGAGCGACGCGCGCTTCTGGCAGGCGGTCGGCAACACCTTCGTCTTCCTCGGCATTCACCTGCCGCTGCAGATCGTCACCGCGCTCGGCCTGGCGGTGGCGCTCAACCGGCCGATGATGTTTCGGAGCTTCTGGCGCGCGGCGTTCTTCCTGCCCGTGGTGATCTCGGGCGCCGTCGTCGCGATTCTCTGGAATGCGCTGTACGCCACCGACGTCGGCCTGATCAACGCCCTCATCTCGAAGATCGGTTTTGCGCCAGTGCCGTGGCTCACCGATCCGTCGGTCGCCATGGCCGCCATCGCCGTCATGGTGACGTGGAAGAACGTCGGCTTCTACGTGATCATCTATCTCGCCGGGCTGCAGTACATCCCGCGTAGCTGTCAGGAGGCGATCGAGCTCGATGGCGCGACGTCGTGGCAGCGCTTCTGGAATCTGACGCTGCCGTTGCTGCTCCCGCAGACGATCCTCGTTCTCACGCTCTCGACGATCAACGGCTTCCAGCTGTTCATCGAGCCGTACGTGATGACCGGCGGCGGCCCGCTTCGACGCACGTATTCCGTCGTGCTCTACATGTACACGAACGCGTTCTCGTACCAGAAGATGGGCTATGCGGCGACGATCGGCGTGGCGCTCGCGATGATCATCGGTGCCGTGGTGGCAATTCAGCGGCGAGTCGTCGGCAGTGCGGAGGCATCGTGAAGAAGATCCTGTCCGTCGTCCTCTTCATCGGCCTCGCGCTCGCAGCGCTGACATTCATCTATCCCTTCCTCTGTATGGCGTCGAGCACCTTCAAGCCGCCACTCGAGGTTGGGTCGTTGTCGCTCATTCCCGACCATCCCACACTCGACAACTACCGCACGATGTGGGGCCGCGCCCCATTCGGGCGCGCGCTGCTCAACAGTGTGCTCGTCGCCAGTACGATCACGGCAGCAGTGCTCGTCTTCGGCTCCATTACGGCCTACGCGATGGCGCGGCTCACCTTTCCCGGCAAGAACGCGCTCAACTTCGCAACGATGGCCGTGCTGCTCGTGCCTGGACAGCTCACGCTCATTCCGCTCTACACGCTCATCGTGCAGCTTGGCTGGATCGACACCTACGCCGCGCTCATCGTTCCCTACCTCTTCAATGCGACGGCGATCCTCATGCTGCGCCAGTTCTTCCTGCAGATCCCGCAGTCGCTCATCGACTCCGCGCGTATGGACGGCATGGGTGAGTTGCGCATCCTCTTCACGATCTTCTGGCCACTTGCGAAAC
>JAQBPV010000055.1 GCA_028287345.1 Gemmatimonadota bacterium | reverse complement strand
ACCTTTCCCTTCTTCGTCGTGATGACGACGACGCCGTTCGTGGCGCGCGAACCGTAGATGGCCGTTGCCGCCGCCGACTTGAGGACCTCGATGTTCTCGATGTCGTTCGGATTGATGTCGGCGAGACGGTTGACCGTCTGGTCCTGATTCGAGTTGGTGCTGCCGCTCGAACGTGAGATCGCCGCCAGTCCGCCCGGGATCGACGCATTCGACACGATGATGCCGTCGATGATGTAGAGCGGATCGCCCTGTCCGAGGATCGACGTGGCGCCGCGGATCTGGATCTGCATTCCGCCGCCCGGCACGCCCGAGTTCTCGAAGATGGTTGCGCCGACGACCTTGCCGGCGAGGTTGCCTTCGAGGGACTTGGCGGGTGCGGTCATCAATTCCTCCGCCGTGACCGATGCGATGGCCGTGGATGCGTTGCGACGGTCTACCGTAGTGGCCTGTCCCGTGACGGTCACGCCTTCGAGCTGCAGCACGTCCTTGTCGAGGACGAAGTCGGCCGTGGTCTGTGTTGGGCCAAGGGTGGCCGTTGCGCGCTTGAAGCCGATGGCGCGCACGAGCACCGTTGCACCACCCGCGGGGATCTTCAGCCGATATTCACCGCGCTCGTTGGTCCGTACGCCGACCTGCGAGCCGAGAAGTCCAACGGTGGCTTCAGTGACCGGCGCCGTGGTGGCGCTTTGGGTCACCCTTCCTGTGATCTCACGCGTCTGAGCCGCAAGCACTGCGGGTGACAACGCGAGGAGTAACGCGACTGCCGTAACTGGTGGACAACGCACGGGGAGCACCTCGGGAGGGGAAAATGTGAGAAGAGGCCTGCGTCTCACGGAGGCTGGGATGACGCGCGCGAGCGGAGAGTGGAAGAGCAACTCGACACGGGCGGCAACCTCTGCGGACAACTTGCGACTTCTGCGGGCGTACGTCAAACGCATGCGACAGTTTTTTTGTACTCGCACATTGGTACGACGGTCGTGCAAATCCTCAGCGAGTCCAGATGGCGATCAAGCCACACCACTTGCCTGTACCGGTTCCTCCGTATTGCAGAGGGATGGCCGATGGTCCAGCGAACACTTCGATGCCATGGATCTCGTCCGGGTGTGGAAAGTCCTGCAGGTTGACGCCACCTTGAACATCCGTCGTGCGGAGCGCGACGCCGTCGAGCACGAAGAGGACGAAGCACGGTTGGGCGGTGTCGAATTCACTGACCAACGCGCGGCGCGAGGTCGCGACGACCCTGGAGTCGCGCACGGTGACATCGATCGAGGCGAGGCCGGTGAGCATCTGCCACGTCTCGACGGGATTCCGTTTCTGGATTTCTTCGCGTGTGATCGATACCGTCGCCTGGTGGAGGAGGCGGCGCGCCTCGAAATCTGCCAATCTTCCCCGCTCTTCTCTTGCGCCCACGACGTGCACGGCGTCGAGCGTTGGCACGCGCACAGCGCTCATGACGATGGGAAGCTTGACCCTCCCCTCCGTGACCATCATCGCGATCTGACCAGCCGCAAAGCCAATGCGTCTCGCGCGAACCGTCACCCGTCCCGGCTCCACGTTCGGCACCAACGCACGACCACTTGCATCGGTGAGGATCGTTCGTGCCGTCGCCGATGCCGACGACACGTCCAGTACTGCCTCGGCCACTGGTGCGCCGCGATCATCCGTGACAACGATCTCCAACGCAGCAACCCCTCCCCGCGTTGGACGCAACACGAGATCGACGCCCGCGAGCGCACGATCGTCCATCCGCACTTGCTGCCGAGTAGACCCGGAGTCTGCCGCCGCCGTCACCGTGACCACCGCGTTGCTCGGCACACCACAGATCCGCCACTGCCCGCCCTCACCCGTGCGGGCCTGCAGGGTGTGCTCGGTGTGCGAGAGATGCTCTCCATCGCGCATGCCGACCAGGGAAAACGCCCCAGCCCACGTTGCCGTGACGACCGCGCCGGCAATCGCCTGACCGTGCACGTCGAGCGCCCGACCGTAGAGGAGACCCTCGCCCTTGCCCACCGCGTCGCGCTGACACGCGTGAGCCAGCGCGTCGGCCACTGTGGGCAGCGTGAGTGAGTCCACGCGCGCGTCGTCGTGCGTCACCAGCTCGTGCACCATCGGCGGCACGCCGAATTGGTCCATGAATGGTGTCCGGATGCTCGCGCGATAGCGGCCGGACAGCACGGGCGACAATCGGATGCGGCCGGAGACGTCGGCCCTGCCCGCGTAGTCCGTTCCCTCGAGCAGGAGAGTCGCTCCCTCCGCGCTCGCGATGGAGTCGGGCGCGACCAGCTGCACCGCGATCGCCGGCCCGCCAGCCTGATAGACAACGCTGTCCCCGCGCATTGCCCGCGTGACCTCGCCGCCGGACACCTGCACCGCCCGCAGCACCACCATCGATCGCGCCATGATCGTGCGTCGGAATCCACCGTCGGACGTTCGATCGCGCAGCGCCAACCCCGGCATCCGGACGCTCCATTTGCTCACGAACCAGTTGCCATCCGAGAGTCGCTTGAATTCCACGGCGCCGCCCGGGTGGGCCGGCTCCGCCGCGTCCGGCAAGTTGAGATAGCGAAACTCCAGCGTTCGCAACTCGGAGGTCGCGCGATCGACCCACAGCGTGCCCTCGATCTCGCGCAGGTCGCGGCGTTCGTGCGTGGGCACAAAGCCCACGCCAATGAGGTTCGCGTCGGACGACCGAGATTTGACGAGCTGGAAACAATGTCCCGACACGAACGCGTCGGAGAGCAGCGCCTCGGCGTCGGGCGCGTAGTAGACGGTCCCATTGGTATCCGCCACCACGAAGCCCTGGTCGCGCAGCACCTCGGCGGGGACGCTGCGGAATGCGTGCGTGGTGGGGTTGCGGGAGGCGCGAACCTTCTGCTGCCGCACGATCCTCGACGTCGAGTCGAGCGTGCGCTCGTACTCGATCCATTCGGCGAACATCGGCACGCCGTCGACGCTGAGTTGCGTGGTGAGCATCGCCTTGCGCGCTTCTTCCCACACGCGCGCTACGGCCATGCCGCTGTCCGCCCCCACGCGACAGGTTTCGCGCTCGCGTACGCCAACCTCTGCGAGCGTGACCGCCCCGGACGCGAACACGATGCGAACGCGCTCCGTAGCGCCGGCCGCGACTGTCACGAAGGGACCCACGGTGGGTCGATAGCCGATGCGCAGGACCGTCAGCGCAACGCGCCCCTCCGTAGACATGCGAAGGGCGAAATCTCCGCGTTGACCAGTGAGCGCCCGCCCCACCGTGCTGCCGTTGTTGTCTTTGGCGAGCACGATCGCGCCAACGACAGGCGTGCTGTCGGGCAGCATGACCGTGCCGAGGACTGACTGTGCGACGAGTGGGGGTGTGGCCGCCCCGAGGATCGTGGCGATCAGCAGGGCGCGGAGCATTCGCATGGTGGGGTCGGTGGGCGACGCAACAGAACATACGGCGGTGGGGTACGCACGCAACGCATTGTTGTGGACATCGGCGGATGCGTACTGTAGCCTCGTCCACCACGCCGTCGTCGCCGCGCCACAGCACGTCACACCGAACAGGATCTCGAACCCATGATGAGTCGTTTCACCGGGCGTAGTCACGCACTCGCCCTGTTGGCCATTGTTGCCGTAGCACCCGCCGTTCACGGGCAGGACCGCCTGAAGACGATGCCCGGCTACGACCAGTACATGCGGATGACGAGTGCACGGGCCGGCGCCGTGAAGATCGGGCAGGCCACGGGCATGTGGGTCGACAGCGGCAAGGCGTTCGACTACACCCTCGAGGGCAAGCGCCTTCGCTTCGACATCGCGACGAAGAAGACGATCGACGCGCCGCCGCCATCGTCGTCGGACGCGCAAGGCAACACGCGCGGCGTGCCCAACCGCGAGCGCGGGCGCCAGTTCACCGAGTCCGTATCGCCCGACGGCAAGCGGAAGGCAGTGTATCGCGATCGCAACCTGTGGCTCACCGACGCCGAGGGCGGCGGCGCGATCGCAATTACTACCGACGGCAGCGAGAAGGAACGCATCAAGTACGGCACGGCGAGCTGGGTCTACGGCGAAGAGTTGAACCAGGCGTCGGCGATGTGGTGGAATCCATCGAGCACCAAGGTCGCGTACTACCGCTTCAACGAGAAGCCGGTGCCCGACTTCTTCCTGCAGATGGACCAGACCAAGATCCAGAGCGCGCTCGACGTCGAAGCGTATCCCAAGGCGGGAGTCGACAACCCGGTCGTCGACATCTTCGTCTACGACGTGGCCACCGGAAAGTCGACGACGCTCGACATCCGCGACGGCAAGCCGTTCACGAACGACGTCGTGGGCCACTACGTGTACAACGTCCGGTGGTCGCCTGACGGCAATGCGCTGCTCGTCAATCGCACGAACCGCCGCCAGAACATCATGGAGTTCGCGGCGTGCTCGCCCGAGACGGCCAAGTGCCGCGTGGTGATTCGGGAGGAGTGGCTGCCGAGCTGGGTCGAGAACAATCCCGGGCAAGTGTGGCTGGCCGACAAGAAGCGCTTCCTGTGGGTCTCGGAGCGCAACGGCTTCCGCAACTTCTATCTGTACGATCTCTCGGGGAAGCTGATCAACCCGGTGACGCAGCATCCGTTCGAGGTCGCGAACATCGTTCGCGTCGACGAGCCGGCGGGGGTGCTCTGGTACATGGCGCGGGACGGCGACAACCAACTCAAACTGCAGCTCCATCGCGTGGGGCTGAATGGCAGGGGCGACGTGCGCATCACCGATCCGGCATTCACGCACTCGGTGACGCTGGCGCCGGACGGCAAGCACTTCATCGACGTCGCGCAGGCGCATGACGTCGCGCCCGTGACGCGCATCCTCGACGCAAACGGCAAGGTCCTCGCCGAGCTCGCGAAGAGTGACCTCACGAAGTTCGACTCACTCGGCCTCAAGAAGGTCGAGATGTTCACATATCTCGCGGCCGACGGAAAGACGACGCTGCACGGCATGATCAGCTTTCCGTCGACGTTCAATCCCAGCCGCAAGTATCCGGTGCTGATGTCGGTCTATGGTGGCCCTGCATCGCCAGCGACGTCGGAGAACTTCACCATGCCGTCGGCGCTCACGGAGTACGGATTCATCACGGTGAGTCTCGACTCGCGCGCGGCCGGCGGCGCAGGCAAGCGCACGCTCGACGCGATCTACTTGAAGCTCGGCCAGGTGGAGATGGACGACATGGCCGAGGGTCTCAAGGCGCTGGCGAGGCGCCCGTATGTCGACGGCACGCGCATGGGAATCTTCGGCACGTCGTACGGCGGCTACTCGTCGGCGATGATGCTGCTCCGTCATCCCGAGGTGATCGCCGCGGCGTCGGCGTCATCGGCCGTGACGGCGTGGGATCACTACGACACGATCTACACCGAGCGGTACATGTGGATTCCGCAGGAGAACGCGGAAGGTTACAAGCTCGGCTCCGCGATGAACTATGCGTCCAGGTTGAAGGGACGTCTGTTGATCTACTACGGCACCGCCGACAACAACGTACATCCGAACAACGCGATGCAGTTGATCCAGGCGTTACAGGCGGCGGGCAAGAGCTTCGAGGTTCAGGTTGGACCCGATGCTGGGCACAGTGGGGTCAACAACCAGCGAATGATGGAATTCTTCATTGAAAATCTGGTGATGAAGAATCCGGTGTCCTGATTGGACAGTCAATCTTGGATTTGTTGAACTACCTGACTTGAATTATTGGAATTTGTTGGAATTACACCGCTTCAGTTTCATTGCCGTTGCGCCGAGGTCCGATGAACGACCAAGGCGCGCCGCAGAGATCAATTCCAGAAATTCTTTTGAAATTCTCTTGAAATTCAAGTCAGGCAGTTCGGTCCTCGGGTAGGACTCCTACGGCAATACAGCGGTGCCGCGTAGAGCATTCCACAGCAGTGGATACGTCGCCATCGTCTGAGCGCGGTACTGTGGACGGAAACCGAACAACACCACATGTCCCTTTCCACGCTTCACGTCGACCATTGCGGCTTTACCGGCCAGCTTCGGCGCGCCGAGCAACCAGCCTGAGAGCAGCGGGTTGCCTGATGCTGGGTAGCGCGCGATCGCCGTCGCCGCGGAGGCGTCCGTGATGTCGAACGCGGGCGACGACTCGAACCAGATCGCCTGCTCCGGCGACGTCAGTCCTGCCGCAAGCGCGTTGCTGCGATCGAACTCCACCTTCAGCAGCGAACCTGGCGCATAGAAGTCACTCGGCCGCTCGCCGGCCAGGACGTTCTTCACCGGCAGCTTCAGCGCGTCGATCGCGTATTCACTCGCGTCGTTGAAGGCGACGATCGTCCCGCCAGCGTCGGCGAATGCAGCGAGGGACGCGGCACCTGCTTCGCCGAGTCCGCCCTTGAGTGAATCGGGATATGCGCCCGCCGGCCCACGCTCGATGGCGCGCGGCGCCTGCTCCGGCAGGATCACAGCGTCGAAGCGCTGGTTGAGATTGCCGCCGCGAATGTCCTTCGCGCTGATGACAGTGAAGGGAATCTTGTACTGGTCGAAGACCCAACGCGTCCAACCCTCGTCCATCGATGGCGACGCATTGGCGAAGATCGCAATGCGCCGATTGCGCGAGTTGGACAGGCCTGTCGCGATCCACGGCGTCTGCGGCACCGACGTCAGCAGCGTTGCTTCGACGGGCACCGGCGTCTTCAGGAACGCGACGTCGAAGCCGTAGAGCAGTGGCAACGTGTGCGCGACGACATCGTACGGACGCTTCGGCGGACCACCTGGGTACTCACGAAGGTTCGGGTAGTTCTGCCGCTCGAGCAGCGTCTTGGCAAAACCGCCGTAGGGTTGCGCGGTGTTGATCAAGTAGCTGCCTGCGGGATACGTGTGTCCTTCGGCGGTAAACGACGTCGCCGTGCGGCGAATCTCGACTTGGCCGCGCTGGAGAATGCGGAGTGCCGCGTTGACTGCCGTGTCGCGCGCAGGTTGTGCGGGGATCACGATCGTCGAAGGCCAGTCCTCGCGACCGCGAGCGCCGCGCCCCTGTGTCGAGCGCCGCTGCACCTCGCTGTAGCTCGCGAGCCAGAGCGCGCGATCGTCGGCTGCCTGCGCGAGCAGTGCCCACGACGCTGCAGTCTGGTAGCGCACGATGTCGCCGATACCCCACGCGCCGCCCTTCCACGTGGTGAGGAAATCCACGCCCGACACCTTCGGATCGACATTGTAGCCAGGGCGCAGCGAGTCGAACGCCACCGTGATGGGAGACGCGAGCGACGCACTCGCCGTCTCGGTGAGGATGCGGATGGCGCCGTGATAGTGCTGGTACGCGCGCGCCGGAGTCCATGCGTCATACGACGTGTTGTTCGCGACGCCGACGAGTCCCTGCGTGGTGAGACGCCACGTCATCGACTTGCCCATTTGCGCGACTCCCGCCGCGAGGATGGGATCGATGTTCGGCTCGATGGGATCCATGTACGGCGGAATGAAGATGCGCGTGCCGTTGGAGCCCTGCTGGTGGATGTCGTTGACGATCTGCGGATGCCACTGGTTGTACAGCGAGTCGATGACCATCTGCGTCTCGACCTGCGTGAATGCGTACCAGTCGCGGTTGTTGTCGTGGCCCGTGTAGTAGTGGTAGAGCGTCGGCGGATTGCTGCCTTCCCACGCGGTGCCGAGTGAGCTGCGATACCAGTTGCCGACGATGTCGACGCCGTCCGGGTTGAGCGACGGCACCAGGATGGTCAGCGTGTTCTTGCGGATGTCCCTCGCGTCTTCGGCGTCGCTGCTCGCGAGGCGATAGGCGAGGTTGAGCGGCGTGAGGATGCCGCCGACTTCCGTCGAATGGATGCTCGACGTCACGAGCACGACGACCTTGCCATCACGCTCGAGTGCGGCGCGCTCCTGAGCGGTGGTGAGACGCGGATCGGCGAGCTTGCGCTGGGCGTCCTTCAGCTTCGGCAGATTCGCGAGCGTGGCTTCGTCGCCGATGAAGACAGCGATGAATGGGCGGCCGAGTGTGGTCTTGCCGAGCTCGCGCATCTGTACGCGCGGCGACGCGGCATCGAGCGCCCTGAAGTACGCGACGACCTGCTGCCACTCGGGCAGCTTGCGGTCGGCGCCGGGCTCGAATCCGATTACGGATGCTGGCGTTGGGACGGTGCGTTGTGCGTACGCCGGGACCGAGAGGGCTACGAGGGCGGCGAAAGCAAATCTGCTTCGAAAGCGTAGCATGTGGTCTCTAGTGAGTGGATCGAGCTGAGATTCGACGACAGAAGAACAGCAACTGCCTGACTTGAATCATGTGAATGTGTTGGAATCGCATCACTTCGCCAGCTCAGGTTCAACGCTTCAGAGCCTACTCAGGCTGACCGATCACCGCTTGCCCACATTGTACTTCGCCAGAATTTCGCGCACACGGTCCAGCGGAATCGCCTCGGTCGTCCGTCCGCGTGCCGTGACGCTCGTCGCCATGAACAGCGAATTGTAGATCGCCTCTTCCGTCGCTTCGACGACACCTTGAAAGAGCGCGGACATGTCGTCGTTCGGCAGTTCTGCAACGTTGAGCAGTCGCGCCGTGCTGTCGGCGTTCCGCGTGATGTTCGCCGGCACTCGACGCACGCCGCTCGCCGTCGAGAAGGCGATCACGAAGTCGCCTGAGCCGTTCGAGGCACTGGACCCGGTTCGGGCCAGGCCCATGATTGCGCGCGCCGCCACGCGCTCGAGGTTGCGATCCGTGATCGGCGCATCTGTCGCCACGACGATCATCACCGAGCCGTCGCCCTTCTCGCGTTCGACGGCACCCTTGAACGCATAGCGACCAAGCTCCTTGCCCACTGGCGCGCCCATCACCTGCAGCACGCCGCCGAAGTTGGTCTGCACCAACACACCGATGGTCCAACCGCCGAGCGTCTTCGGCAGGACGCGCGACGAAGTCCCGATGCCGCCCTTCCACTCGAACGCGCTCGTGCCCGTCCCCGCACCGACACTGCCTTCGGCGACGGGCCCGCTCGCTGCCGACGACAATGCTTCGTGCACCGACGCCGGTGTCACGGGACGCGAACGGATCGCATTCAGCCCGCCATCATTCGTCTCGCCGATGAGTGGATTGATCGACCCCACTCGCTCCATGCCAGGCTGCGCGAGCAACTCGGCGACGAGCGCATCGGCGGCGCGCCACACGCACAGCGTGCAGGTGAGGAGAATCGGCGTCTCCAGCTCGCCGAGCTCCTTCACCTGCGTCGAGCCAATGAGCTTGCCGTATGCGTTGCCGACGTGAACCGCCGCGGGCACGCGGTCGAGGAACAGATTCCCGGCGTGCGGAAGAATGGCGGTGACGCCGGTATGAATGGAATCGCCACTGATGATCGTCGCGTGGCCGACCTTCACCCCCGCGACGTCCGTGATCGCGTTGTTCGTCCCCGGCTTGAAGATCCCAGGAGCGACGCCGAGCTCGCGGGCGCGCACCCTGCCCTGTGCGGAAACAGATGGCGCGACCACGGCCGCGGCGAGGACCACGACCACTGCGAGAACATGTCTGATTTTCATCCGGACAAGATGCCGAGCCGCCTCCTACGTCGTCAGATGATCACCGCCTCGCGCGAAGAAATCGCTTGACGACCGGGGCACCAGGGCCCTATCCTGAATCCATGACGCCCCGCGCGCGATTTTATTCGCTCTCCTTTTTTAGCTACGGCTTTCCCTTTACGGGCCGTGGATGGAGACGTACGCGCGACTGACGGAGCCCGAAGCTCCTCGCCTACGAAACCGCCGCCGGCCCGTGGATCTCCACGGGCCTTTTTCTTTTTCTGTCATCGCACCTCCCTCCCCCACCCCACGAGAGCCTTCACATGATCATCATCACCAAACCGAACATCACCGACGACGAGCTGGACCACCTCCGAGAACGCATCGAGGCCGCCGGCCTCCACACCCACCTCTCGCGTGGCGAGCACCGCACCATCATCGGCTGCATCGGCGACGAAACCCGCCTCGCCGAGCTGCCGCTCCGCTCCATCCCAGGCGTCGAGTCCGTCATGCCGGTCCTCAAGCCCTACAAGCTCGCGTCGCGCGAGTTCGTCGTGAACCGCACCATCGTGCGCATCGGCGAAGAGGCGTCCATCGGCGGCGGACAGCTCACCGTCATCGCCGGTCCGTGCTCCGTCGAGAACCGCGCGATGCTTCATGCCACCGCAGCGGGAGTTCGCCTCGCCGGCGCCACTATTCTCCGCGGCGGCGCCTTCAAGCCGCGATCTTCGCCCTACTCCTTCCAGGGTCTCGGCCGCGAAGCGCTGCAGCTCCTCGCCGAAGCACGCGCCGAGCACGGCCTGCCGGTCGTCACCGAAGTGCTCGACACCCGCGACGTCGATCTCGTCGCCGAACACTCCGACATGCTGCAGGTCGGCGCGCGCAACATGCAGAACTACGCGCTGCTCGCGGAGTTGGGCCGAGTCCAGCGTCCAGTGCTGCTCAAGCGCGGACTCTCGGCCACCATCTCCGAGCTGCTGATGTCCGCCGAGTACATCATGGCGCACGGCAACCATAATGTCGTGCTGTGCGAGCGCGGCATCCGCACCTTCGAGCGCGCCACCCGCAACACCCTCGACGTCTCGGCCATTCCAGTATTGCAGCGCGAGACGCATCTTCCCGTCATCGTGGATCCCAGCCACGCTGGCGGCGACGCGAAGCTCGTCGCGCCCCTTGCTTTCGCCGCGATTGCGGCCGGCGCCGATGGCCTGATCATCGAAGTGCATCCCAACCCCGAAGTCGCGCTGTCGGATGGCGACCAGTCGCTGGACATCCCATCGTTCGCCGCCCTCATGCAGCGCATCCCCGCGTTCGCTGCGGCAGCAGGCCGCACGATGTCGCCTCGAGCCGTCCTACGAGGAGTCGCGGTCGCATGACCGCGCCCGACGACGCGAGCGATCCGCTCGTCGCGCTCGCGCAGTGCCGGTCCGAGATCGAGGAGCTCGACCGGCGGCTCGTCGGACTGCTGGCCGAGCGCGTCGCGCTCGGTCGAAGGACGGCAGTTCTCAAGCGTGCGGCCGGCCTGCCGATTCTCGATCCACAGCGTGAGGCGGAGGTCATTCGTCGAGCGGTGACGACTGCGCGCGAACACGACCTGCCTGTCGAAGCGGTGCGCGAGATGTTCTGGCAGGTGGTGGGTCTCTCGCGTCGCGCGCAGGAAGAGGTGCGATGAAGCCAATCGAACGGGTGGCGATCGTCGGGTTGGGGCTCATCGGCGGATCGCTTGCTCGTGCACTCGCCGCGCGGGATGTCCGTGTGCTCGGCTACGACAGTCAGCCCGAGTCGCTCGACGCCGCCGAGGGCGAGGGGATCGTGCAGCAGCGGATGGGCGCGCAGCTCGACGGCATCGAGACGGCGGATGTCGTCGTCATCGCGATTCCGGTCGATGCGACACTGAGCGGGATTGCGCGCATGGCGCCGAAGCTCGGCAATGTGCGTCTCGTGATGGACGTCGCGAGCACGAAGCGCAGCATCGTCGCCGCGGCAGAGGCAGCGGGACTCGGCGAGCGCTTCGTCGGCGCACATCCACTCACGGGAAGTCATCGCTCGGGGTGGCGAGCGTCGCGGGCGTCGCTCTTCGACGATGCGCGCGTCTTTCTCAGTCCCACATCCACGTCGACGCCGGATGCACTGCAGCTCGCCGAGGCATTCTGGCGTGGTCTTCGCGCCGGCGTGGAGGTGCTCGATGGCGCCACGCACGATGAGCAGATGGCATGGCGCAGTCACCTGCCGCACGTGTTGTCCACGGCGCTTGCGCGTACGCTGCGCGAAGCCGGCATCCAGAGATCGGCGCTTGGGCCTGGCGGGCGCGACATGACACGGTTGGCTGGCGGCACGCCATCGATGTGGATGTCGATCGTCGAGGACAACGACGTTGCTCTCATTGGCGCGCTCGAAGCATATGAACATCAACTTCGACTGCTCCGTGAAGCGTTGATCAATCACGACAGCCGCACGACGCAGGAGTTCCTCGCGACAGGTTGCGACTGGTTCGATGGCGCGCCCATTGGCCCGCTCACGGTTCGCGAGCCTTGAGCATATCTTGCGCACATGGCGTTCAATACCAGTGGCCCGGCGCTTCGCGTAACGGGCCTTCGTAAATCGTACGGCGACGTCGTTGCCGTGGATGGACTCGATCTCACGGTGAACGCCGGTGAATGTTTCGGGTTGCTCGGTCCGAACGGTGCCGGCAAGACGACGACGATCGAGATCTGCGAGGGACTCACCGTGCCGGACGCGGGAGTCGTCGAGGTGCTCGGTCGTCGCTGGGACAAGAACGAGCGCGAGTTGCGTGAGCGACTCGGCATCCAGTTGCAGGAGACCCAACTCGCAGAGAAGCTGACCGTCGATGAGACGGTCAATCTTTTTCGCAGCTTCTACGCGCGCGGTCGTGACGTCGGTGAAGTCATCGACGTTGTGCAGCTCGGCGAGAAGAGAAAGTCACGCGTGGGCAAGCTGTCGGGCGGACAGAAGCAGCGTCTCGCGCTCGCCTGTGCGATCGTCGGCGATCCCGAACTGTTGTTCCTCGACGAGCCGACGACCGGACTCGATCCGCAGTCGCGGCGTCAGCTGTGGGATCTCATCGTCGAGTTGCGGGCGAGCGGTCGTAGCATCGTCCTCACGACGCACTACATGGACGAGGCGGAGAAGCTGTGTGATCAAGTCGCCATCGTCGATCACGGCAAGGTGATCGCGCTTGGTTCGCCACGTGAGCTCATCGCGTCGCTCGGCGCCGAGCATGTCGTCGAGTTCACGGTCACCGATGCGCCGGCAGATGCGCTCGACGTCGTATCGCTTCGCGCGCTCGATGGCGTGACCGGTGCGCGCGAGCACGATGGCCGATGGATGCTCGAGGTGAGTGAGCTCGCGCGTGCGGTGCCGGCGCTGCTCGCGGAGCTTCGGAAGCGCGGTCTCACACTCGGCGAGCTCGCAACGCATTCCGCGACGCTCGAAGACGTCTTCGTCTCGCTCACCGGGAGGCAGCTGCGCGATGCCTGAGCCAATGATGCACGAGGCTACCTCGACGAATCGGTCGTGGCGCGATAGCGCACTCGCGCAGCTCACTCTCGTGCGCTTTCGCGAGTTCCTGCGCGAACCCGAGGCGGTGTTCTGGACGTTCGCGTTCCCCATCATCCTCGCGATCGGTCTCGGCGTGGCCTTTCGCAACAAGCCGGCAGATGTCGTCGTCATCGGCGTCGTGACCGGAACGCCATCGGGCGACTCGCTCGCGGCGCGGTTGACGAAGGCACCGGGCCTTCGCGTGCAGAACATGGACGACTCGTCGGCGGCGCGCGGCCTGCGCACTGGAGAGCTTGCGCTCGTCGCAACGGCAAACGCGACTGGCGCCGTCGAATACCACTTCGACGACACGCGTCCGGAGGGCCGCTCGGCGCGCGCGCTCACTGACGACGCACTGCAACGCGCGGCGGGACGAAGTGATCCTGTGCGCGTGAGCGAGCGAAAGGTCCAGGAGAAGGGCTCGCGCTACATCGATTTCGTGGTGCCGGGCCTGCTCGGCATGAACATCATGGGCGGCGGAATCTGGGGACTTGGGTTCGCCATCGTGGAGGCCCGTCGCCGCAATCTGCTCAAGCGGCTCGTCTCGACGCCGATGCCCAGGGCGCACTACCTGATGTCGTTTCTGTTCTCGCGGTTCTTCTTCCTGATCGTCGAGATCATTGTCGTCCTCGGCAGCACGGCGCTGTTGTTCGGTGTTCCGGTGCGCGGATCGATATTACAGCTGTTCGTCGTGTGCCTGATGGCGGCGCTGGCCTTCGGCGGAATCGGGTTGCTCATCGCCTCGCGCGCGAAGACGATCGAGGGCGTGTCCGGGCTGATGAACCTGACGATGATGCCGATGTGGGTGTTGTCCGGCGTGTTTTTTTCATCGAGCAATTTTCCGAAGGTGGCGCAGCCGTTCATTCAGGCGTTGCCGTTGACGGCGACGATCAATGCTCTCCGAGCGACGATGTTGCAGGGCGCCGGTTGGTCGGTCGTCGCGCCATCGATCGCGATCATCGCGGCGTGGCTGGTGTTCAGCTTCACACTGGCGTTGAAGCTGTTTCGGTGGCGATAAGCGCCTCAGCGCCAGTGACTACAACACCAAAAGCCTGACTTGAATCATGTGAATTTTTTGGACTTTGCTCCACGAAGGTGGCGAGAGGCGCATCGCCGCTCAGCCTCCACCTGACAAAACGAGTGTAGACTCAGCGCAATTCAGAATCAGTCGCATACCCCGATCGAGGGATGGGCGCAGATCGATCACGCTGGCATAGTTCAAGTGCGAAAAGCCGACGTCCACGATGCTATACCGATTTCGAGGAAGCAAGCCATGACCAGCACCGTCTCTGCACCCGCGTACCCGACGAAGAACGACCTGCCAGAAGCCATCCGCGTCGAGGTGATCAGCCTGCTGAACCAGAGACTTGCGGTTTGCATCGATCTGCAGTTGCAGTGCAAGCAGGCGCACTGGAACGTGAAGGGACCGACGTTCATCGCCCTTCACGAGCTGTTCGACAAGATCGATGAAGACGTCGAGACCTATTCGGATCTGCTCGCTGAGCGCGTGGTGCAACTCGGCGGCATTGCCGAAGGCACGGTAGGGATCGTCGCCTCGCGGTCGACGCTCGCCGACTATCCGCTCGCGATCAAAACGGGCGCGGAGCATGTGTCCGCGCTCTCCGACGCGCTCGCGCAATTCGGCCGCACGGCTCGCATCGGCATCGAGGAGATGAATGAGCTGGAAGACGCCGGCAGCGCGGATATCCTCACCGAGATCTCACGCGGTATCGACAAGTGGCTGTGGTTCGTCGAGGCACACCAGCAGGGGACGTAGGCGTCAGTCGAGGTGTACGATTCCTCGTTGAATTGCGAGCGAGACCGCCTGTGTACGGTCCTCGACCCCGAGCTTTGCCAGCACATGCTTGAGATGGACCTTTACCGTTCCTTCCGTTCTGCCGATGACGTTGGCGATTTCGCGGTTGCGCAAACCCTTCGCGGCAAGGCATAGGACTTCCTCCTCGCGTCCGGTCAGCTCCCACCGCGGCGTGAATTCGGCCAGTCGTGCCGCAATCTCGGGCGGGATCATGCGATTCCCAGCCGCCACGGTTCGAATGGCGCGAATGACCTCGGTGCCGAGCATGTCCTTGAGCAGGTAGCCTCGCGCACCGGCATCGAGCGCCCGAAAGATGTCCGCATCGCCTTCGTAGCTCGTGAGTGCGATGATCCGGGCGCGTGGATGAGCCGTGACGATGGCGCGCGTGGCATCGACGCCATTCGTGCGAGGCATCCGAAGGTCCATGAGAACGACGTCGGGCAAGTGCTCGTCATACAACTCGATCGCCTCGGTACCGTCCGTGGCCTCGGCGACGAGATCGATGTCGCTCTCATTCGCAATCATCGCACGCACGCCGGCACGCACCACGGGATGATCGTCAGCCGTGAGGACGCGAATGGGCATGTCCGTTGGCGTTGGCGCTGGTGTGTGTATGCTCACGATGCCCGAGTCAGGCCGCGCAGCGCCGGCTTCTCCTTGCTCTCCGCAGTCCGCACGCTTCGGACGCGCAATTCGATCATCGTTCCCTTTTCCGGCTCGCTACGAACGGTGAGGGACGCGCCGATTCGCTCGGCGCGTTCGCGCATACCGAGGAGTCCCCAGCGGCCACCGTGTGTTCGGCCCTTCGGATCGACGCGAAAGCCACGGCCGTCGTCCCTGACCGTCAAACGCACGCTGCGCGGCCGGTACGTCAGTACGACAGAGACACCCTTGGCGCCCGAATGTCTTTTCGCATTGATGACGGCTTCCTGCCCGATGCGAAAGATCGTGTCCTCCAGTGGCGACGAGAGCGGACGAGGTGCGCCTTCAACGGTGAACGCGATGTGAATGCCATCCGCAATTCGGGGAAGCTCCTCTTCGAGTGCGACCGGCAACCCTTTCTGCGCGAGCGCGGGAGCACGGATATCCCAGACCGCTCGGCGCGCATCGCGAACGGTGGAGTCGGCCAACTCCACGATCTGACGAATCGATTCGACAGTCGCCAGCGGCGCCTGTCCGAGATTCGGTAGCGTTGCGCGGAGCTGCAGCGCAATTCCAGTGACGCCTTGCAGCAGGGAGTCATGGATCTCGCGCGCGAGGCGAGTCCGCTCTTCGAGCGTAGCGGCGAATCGATGCTCGAGCGTGCGCTCGCGAGCCACTCGCTTCACGTTCGCCAACCGGACGGCGGCGTGCTTCCGCTCGGTGACGTCGAGCAAGCTCCCCACGACCTCGACGAGACCGCCAGATGTGTCGGGCACTGGCCGCGCTGTCAGGTGAACGTATCTGGTGTCTCCATTCGGCCAGATGACGCGGAAATCCATCTCGACATCACGATGTTCCACGATCGCTTCGCGGCCCATCCGCTGGACGCGCTCGCGATCTGCCGGGTGGATCATCTCATACGTTTCCGCGCGGGTAGGGGGCCGATCAGTGGGCTCCAAACCAAAAATCCGAAACGTCTCTGCCGACCAATATGAGAACTCGCGACTGGCAGGGTCTATCGCGTAACTGCCGGAGTGACTCAGGCGTTGCCCATGCTCGAGATAGGTCTCGGTCCTTCGCAGGTCTTCCTCGACGCGACGGCGCTCGTCGATCTCTGCCTGTAGCTCTTCGTTCGCTGTGGCGAGCTCGCTGGTCCGCTCGGCGACTCGATGCTCGAGCTCGTCGTTTATCCGTTGGAGTTCGTCTTTGGTGCGCTTGAGCTCTGGCACTTCGAGGAATTCCCATCCGCCTCCTCGGCGCGCCAGCACGAAATGATGAGTCTTCGCTGCATCCAGCACATCGGCCGCGCTCAAGGTTTCAAGCGAGTAGCTGCAAACCACCCGCATCCGCCGACCGGTGAGAAAGTCGTGCAGCGCCTGCTCATACGAGTTGAACGACTTCCAGCCGGACTGGTCGAGAAAAGCGGGGTTTCCGCTTCCGCGCAATCCTGCGTACCCACCTTCGCGCGCCTGAACATCCCACTTCTGCCATTGGGACAGCGCCTTCGCCGTATCGACGTGGCCGTTGGTGTCGAAGAAATCACTGTACCTCGAAAAGACGATGTCGCCTTTTTTCACCCGGCCGTCGAAGTCGCGGACGCGCGCACGCAACCCCTCGATTGCCGCCGCCTCTGCCGACGGGTCGGAAGGCATCCAGACACAGAGTTCTCCAGCATCGAGCCCGGTGGCGAAATAGGGAATGATGACGTCGAGCAAGTCACCGCGCGATTCGTAGAACACGGAGTAGTGCATTCCCCACGGCATATCACCTACGACGTCGATCCCGGAGGGACTCAGTTCTGGCGTCATACCCGGTCTCCGCTCGAGCTCGTGTACTCCTGCGGGAGTACGTGAAGAGTACGCTGCATGGGAACGCGCGAATCGCTCGAAATTCCTAGAATGAGGAGTCGCGCTTTCAGCGCACGGACAGGCCGATCAACAGCAGCATAGAGGGAGCCAGACCCACTTTGGCGGACTCTGCTTTCAAGAATCAACGCGGAGCATTTGAACCGTCGCGTTCGATCGCCTGCCTGATCCGCCACGGACTCATGGCCCCGCCTCTTTCGTTGGATCATATGACCAGCTGCACTGCGAAACCCCTCCGCGACGAGGAAATGCGCGCCATCGCCGATTCATTCCGGGATGACATGCTGCGCGATTTCCTCGAGTACGCTACGGATCTCATCCACATGCTCGCACCCGACGGCCGTGTCCTCTACGCCAATCGTGCGTGGCGGGAAACTCTCGGCTACACGCAGGAAGAGACCGCGACGCTCTCGATGTTCGATGTCGTGCCGCTTGACTCGCTCGACAGCGCGCGCGCGAATCTCTCCCGTGCCCTCAACAGCGAGTCGCCAATCGAGGTCGAGATGACCGTGTTGTCGAAAGACGGCCGACGCATCATCGTCCGTGGCCGAGCGAACGGTCGTTTCGTCGATGGTGTTGCAGTGAGCACGCGGGGCATCTATCGCGATGTCACGGCGGAACTCGAGGCGGCCGAATTGCTCCGAAAAGCGCAGCGAACCGACGCAGCCGCGATGCGCGCCAAGTCCGCATTTCTCGATCGGGTGAGCCACGAGCTTCGGACGCCGCTCGCCGCGGTCATCGGCTTTGCGGACATCCTGCTGCAGAATCGTGGCGGACGTCTGGCGTCCACGGACATCACGTTCGTGGAGCGCATCGCGGCTCAAGGGCGTCATCTCCTCACGCTCATCGAAGACGTACTCGCATATGCAGAGATCGAAGCGCGGACTGTCGGACTCGAATCGACGATGGTCAACGTTGCGGACCTGGTGCGAGACGTCGCTACCCTCTCAGGACCATCCATTCTCGTAGAAGCGCCCAGCGAATCGATCCTGCTCACCGATGCCGATACCTTGCGGCGCATCATACGCTACCTCGTCGATGATGCGACGAGGCGCAGCAACGGGGGCGAGGTCACTGTGCGAGTCGTCGTGGACGCCGCATCTGGCTTGGCGCAGGCACTCGAGGTCGAGGACGATCCGTTTGGTGGCTCTGAGGTTCGAGTACCCTTCGAATCGTCGGTCACGCTCGAGCTTGGACTCACAGTGGCGCGATCGCTCTGCCAGATCCTCGGATACCGATTCACCACGGTGACGAATGAGTTCGGCACAACGACGCGACGCGTGGAGCTGAACGAACTGCCGCAGCATGATGATCTTGCACAGGAAGAGCTGGCGACCACGCTGCACGCATTTCTCGAAGCGTCACCGCTGCCGATCGTCGCTTTCGCACCCGACTGGACGGTCCGCGTCTGGAACACCGCCGCATCGCGCACGTTCGGCTGGAGCTCGGCCGATGTCCTGGGAAAGCGGCTTCCCGTCTTGCGAACGCAAGACGAGTCGCCATTTCGCGATATGCTTCGGCGAGCGCTTCAGACACCGGGGGGTATCGCGGACGAACCGACGGTCCACGTGCGGAGCGACGGCGCCGCGGTTGCCGTGCACGCCTCCATTGCTCCTCTTCGGTCGCGCGACGGCCGACTGCGCGGGTTCATCAGCATCATTGCCGACGTATCCGAGCGAAAGCGCCTCGAGCGCGAGCTGCGACAGGCCCAGAAAATGGAAGTCGTTGGCCTTCTGGCAGGTGGCATCGCGCACGACTTCAACAATCTCTTGACGGTCATCTCGGCGCACACGGATTTCTTGCTCAGCGACATTTCCGTCCATGACGAGCGACGGGACGACGCGGTGGCCATCCGCGACGTCGCGAATCGCGCGAGCGATCTCACGCGACAGCTCCTGCTCTTCACTCGCAATGAGGCGCCCGAGCGCCGAGTGGTGGACTTGAGCGCGAAAATTCTCGACGTCGCGCGAATGCTCCGTCGCACGATTGGTTCACGAATCCAGATCGCCACTGTGCCAGCCGCCGAACCGGTGCTCGCGCATGCCGATCCATCACGAGTGGAGCAGGTGCTGATGAACCTCGCGCTGAATGCGCGCGATGCGATGCCAGGCGGCGGAGTACTCACGCTCGAGACGTCAGTCGTTCCGGGGGAAGAGGGCCAACAGGGAACTGCCGTGCTCACCGTACGAGATACGGGGGTAGGTATGCATGCAACGACGCGCGATCACGTCTTCGAACCGTATTTTACGACGAAGGAACGCGGTCAAGGTACCGGCCTTGGTCTGGCAACGGTCAGGACGATCGTGAACGAGGCGGGCGGCTCGATCTCGCTCGAGACCGAGCTCGGGAAGGGGACGACCTTTCGCATTCACCTACCACTCGTGAACGCGCCTGCGGCGGCCTAGTCGCCTCAGACGCCGATGAGGTTCAGCACGAGCGCCATCGCCTCCGTCATCGTGACGGTACCCGTGTTGATCTGGAGTGCGTAGAGGAGCGGGTCTCGCACGTCGTACCCGAAATATTCCTTCACGTAGTGCGCACGGTCCTGATCCACGCGTTGTGCGATGGCCATCGCCTCCTTGTCGCCAAGTGATCGGCGTGCCATGACCCGCCTCACACGGGCGGTGATCGGAGCGACGAGCCGCAGATGGAGAGTGTGGGGACGCTCGCGGAAGACTACCTGCGCCCCATGCCCGACGACGATCAGCGGCGGTGTAGCGCAGGCATCGAACAGAACGTGTCGGGTCGCCTCCGCGATCGCACGGGCCTCGGGACGCGCGACCAGATCCGGGTCCATCACCAGGTCCGGGCTGCTCAGCATCAATGACTTGGCGATCTTCTCGAAAAACCCCGGCGCATGTTCGTCCCATTGGTCGAGCGAGTCGGGCACGATTCCGAATCGTTTTGCGACCGACAGCGGGATGTCCGCGTCGAGAACACGCCATCCGAGCCTGTCTCCCAGCAGCGCGCCCAACTCGCTCGCACCTGCTCCGAACTCCCGTGAGATGGTGATCAGGTCAGCCTGCACATTCCACCTCCTGAGATGGATTCGTCATACTCGCGAGTAGGTAATTGCCTGCGGCCTGCGGTCATTTTTCCGCCATGACTACGCCCACCGGTCGCAAGCCAGCGAGGAAGAGCTCGACACTCGAGTCGATCAGCCGGTCTTCGTCCACCGCCAGCTCGGGTATGTCGTCGGCATGCTGCTGCCACATCACCTGGACCAGGAGTCCGGAGACCAGCAATCGCGCCCCCACCTCGCCATCGGCGTCCAGACGAAACTCTCCGCGCTTCTGCCCTTCGGCAACCAGTTGTGCGATGACGGTCCAGAGCCGAACGGGACCCTCGCGCAACCATCGCTGATGCGCGTGCGGTACTTCGTGCGCCACGCCACGAAGAAGTAGCGAGACCATCGGCCGGCGCGTGCGGTCCGCGTCGACGAATGCCTTGCGCACGAGAAGCCTTATGCGTGCCGATACCGAGAGTCCGACCTCCCGAAGCACCTCCTCGACGCGACCGAAGGCCAATGTCTGGTAATGCTCGATCACCCCGATCAGCAGCGCTTCCTTGTTCTCGAAGTAGTGGTAGATCGTACCCTTGGTCACCCCAGCGGCCTCGGCGACTTCCTCGAGGCGGGTGTTTCGATACCCCTTGCTGGAGAAGACCTGAAGCGCCGCCTCGAGGAGCTCGGTCATTCGCTCCTCCGGCCGCCGCTCCCATCGGAGCACCTTCGCTGCATTCATCGCGGACACATAGGACGGTGGTTGGCATTTAATATACCCATCGGTATATTATTGGGACTCCTCAGTCCAGTCAAGCAAATGAGTGCAGCATCCGTCCTCGACGGCGCAAGCGAAACGAAAGCGTCGCTTGGCTCCGCGCCGGCCCCGGAGCGTCGCGGCGCCGAGCATAAATACCTGATTGCCGCCGCGGTAGTACTTGCCGCGCTGATGCAGGTCATCGATTCCTCCATCGTCAACGTGGCGCTCCCGGACATGATGGGGAACCTCGGCGCCAATCTCGACGAAATCGCCTGGGTGTCGACCGGCTACATCCTCGCCAGCGTCATCGTCATTCCGCTCACCGGGTTTCTCGGCGCGCTCTTCGGACGGAAGCGCTACTTCATCGGATCGATCATCACCTTTACGGTCGCGAGCTTCTTCTGTGGCGCGGCACACTCGCTGTCATCGCTCATCATATGGCGCATCATCCAGGGCATCGGCGGCGGGGCGCTCATGACGGTCTCGCAGGCGGTCCTGTTCGAGTCGTTCCCTCCCGAGGAGGCCGGGATGGCGATGGCGTTGTTCGGACTCGGCGTGATGGTTGGACCCACGATCGGTCCGACGCTCGGTGGCTACCTGGTGGACCACTCCGGCTGGCCGTGGATCTTCTACATCAACATCCCGGTCGGCATTCTCGCGGCGATCATGATCGGCACGTATGTGCACGACCCCGAGCACCAGAAGAAGCCGTCCTCGATCGACTATTTGGGAATCGCGTTCCTCACCGTGAGCGTCGGCTCGATGCAGTTCGTGCTGGAGCACGGGCAACGCGAAGACTGGTTCGACTCGCGGCTGATCCTGTCGCTCGCCGTCATCGCCGTGGTTGGATGGATGGCGCTACTCTGGCGTGAGCTGACGACCGATCACCCTGTCATCGACTTCCGCGTGCTGAAGCACCGGCAAATGTGGGTCGGCACGCTGCTCGGTGTGGTGATGGGCGTCGGACTCTACGCGATGTCGTTCACGCTCCCCGTCTTTCTCCAGACCAACCTGCACATGACGGCGCAGCAGACCGGCATCATCCTGCTGCCCGGCGCTGTGGCAACGGCCATCTCGATGGTGGTGGTCGGACGGCTCTCCAACAAGGTCGATCCCCGGCTGATCATCATGGGTGGTGCGCTCCTGTTCGCGGCGGCCGCCTGGCAGTTGTCGCAGATCACGAGCGAGAGCGGCCCGCACGACTTTCTCTGGCCCTTGATCGGGCGCGGCATCGGGCTCGGCATGATGTTCGTCCCGTTGACGACCATCACGCTCGCGCAGCTCGCACCCGAGGAACTTCCTCAGGGCGTCGGCCTGTACAGCTTTTTTCGGCAGTTGGGCGGCTCGTTCGGAATCGCCGGCATCGCGACGCTCGTGGTTCGCTACACGGCGGAGTTTCGTGCCGTGCTTGGCGAGCACCTCGCGGCGAACGATCCAAATGCGCTTGGACGTATCGAGACACTCACGCGCGGCATGATTGCCCGCGGTAGCGATCAATGGACGGCACATCAGCGCGCGCTCGCCCTTCTCGACCGCCAGCTGGTGGGACAGGCGAGCGTGATTGCCTATTCGCACATCTATGTGCTGGCGGCAGCGCTCATCCTGCTCCTCATTCCCTTGTTGTTGCTCGTGCGGCAGACCAAGGGCGCCGGAGCAGAGCACGCGATCATGGAATAGCGCTCGCCTCAACCAGTCGGGCCGAAACGCTCCGTCTTGATCATCGTTGGCTCGTGTCCGAGCTCGACGAATGCGTTCGCGACCGCTTCGACCATCGGCGTGGGACCGCAGATGAAGATGTGCGGGCGTTCGGCGGGAGACCACACGAATTCGCCGAGCATCGCGAGGTCGATGCGGCGTGCGTAACCGGACCAGTCTGCCGGCGTCTCGCGCGTCAGCGTATGTGCAACGCGCAACGCAGGATCTGCGTCGGCAATGCGAGCGATCTCGTCGCGATAGATGACGTCGTCCCACGTTCGCGACGAATAGAGAAGTCGCGCCGGCACGTCACCTCTGTGTGCGGCAGCGCGATGCCGAAGCATCGCCATCAACGGCACGATCCCCGAACCGCCGGCGACGAGCATCAACGGTCCGCCGAGCGTCGTGTCCCACACGAAGTATCCGCCGATGGGGCCGCGCAGCTCGAGCGGATCGCCGACGCGCAATTGCTCGGACAGGTACGGTGATACCTCACCGTCCTCGAGCCGCTCGATGGTGAGCGCGAGGCGCGGTTCCTCCGGTGGCGATGCGATCGAATAGCTCCGCTCGGCCTTGTATCCGTCTTCGGCGGTGAGGCGAACGTCCACGTGCTGACCCGCCAGGTGTCCTGGCCAGCCCGGCACGTCGAGCGTCACGGTGCACGTTGTCCTCGTCTCGTGATACACCGCGACCACCGTCGCCGTGCGCCACGCAATTCGCGGCGGAGCGGCTGGTTCGACGCTCACGGATCACCCGTGTAGCGCTGCTCGCGCCACGGGTCTCCGCGGATATGGTAGCCGTTCACTTCCCAGAAGCCCGGCTCCTCTGCATCGAGCAGGTGGAGTTGTCTGATCCACTTCGCGCTCTTCCAGAAGTAGAGATGCGGCACGAGCAGTCGCGCCGGCCCACCGTGCTCGGAATGCAGTGGTGCGTCGTCGAACTGAAACGCGACCATCGCCTTTCCATCCGTCATGTCGGCGACGGCGACGTTCGTCGTATACCCACCTTCGCACACCGCCATCGCGTACGGAGAACGCGTCACGCCTCTCGTCGACGCCTCGCCGAGCAGGGTGTCGATCGAAATGCCTTCCCACGTCGTGTCGAACTTCGACCACTTCGTGACGCAGTGGATGTCGCGCGTCACACGCTGGTGTGGCAGCGCCTGGAATTCGTCCCACGTCCAACTGATCTTGCGGCCATTCGAGCCGACGATGGTGAAGTCCCAGTTGGCAGTCGTGAGATGCGGCGTCGGCCCAGCCGACAACACAGGGAAGCCGCGCTCTTCGTACTGACCGGGCGGCAGCCGCTCGGCGCTTGCCTCGGAGCGCTTGCGCCCGTGAAACCCTCGAGAGAATGGCGTCGTCATCTCACACCTCCGTTTGCAACGCGTGCCACAGTGCCTCCACGTGGGCGCGCTCCGTCTGCTCACCGCCGATGGAGACGCGCACCATCCACCGGCCCTGCAACAGCGCCGGCGTCACGTAGGCAATTCCTGATACGTTCACCCGCTCTACCCATGAAAGCGTGTGACGATCGAGTTCCTCGCCACTCACGCCGTCGGGCTCATGGCGGAGACATACAGTCTGCAACGTCACGGGCGCCAGAACGCGCCAGTTGGCTGATGCCTGGGCCTGTTGCCGCAGCCACTGTGCGTTCTCGAGATCGCGCCGCAGCCGCGCCTGCAGACCGGACACGCCTTGCTCGCGAATGAGGAACCACAGCTTGAGCGCGCGAAAGCGGCGACCGAGCGGAATGCCCCAGTCCCGAAGATTCTTCACCTTCGCATCGACCGCCGACTGCAGATAGCTCGGATTGGTCGACATCACGCGCACCAGGTGCGCGGAGTCGCGAACGTAGTAGACGGAGCAGTCGAACGCGACGCCGAGCCACTTGTGGGCATTGAGCACGATAGAGTCCGCGCCTTCGACGCCGTCCCACATCCACCGGCACTCGGGAAGGATCATCGCGGAGCCGGCCATCGCCGCGTCAACGTGCAGCCACACGCCGTGCGCCTTCGCAATGTCCGCGATTGCAGCAACTGGATCGAGCGCGGTGGTGGTCGTCGTGCCCGTCGTCGCGGCAATCGCGCACGGGCGGCGACCCGCGGCAACGTCGGCGAGGATCGCTGCCTCGAGCGCGTCGGGCTTCATCGCGAAGTGATCGTCGACGTCGATGAAGCGGACGTTGTCGCGACCAATGCCGGCGAGCAGTGCGGCCTTTTCCACCGAGCTGTGGCTGTGCGACGAAACGTAGACGACGAGCGGGCTGGATTCTCCCTGCAGTCCGCCGCGCGCGAGCGCGTAGTCGGTCGTCCGTTCGCGAGCGCACAGCAGCGCGACGAGCGT
>JAQBPV010000442.1 GCA_028287345.1 Gemmatimonadota bacterium | reverse complement strand
CGGTGCCACTCGAGGGCAACTACGGCTCGTACATCGGGTGGTGGCTTCGCGGCTATCACGAGATGGGACCGTCGATGATTGTCGAGACGCTGCGTCGTACCGTGCCGGAAACGACTTCCATGTTCACTGCGTTGTTCTCGCCAGCCCGCGGCGCGACGGCACACGCGATAACGCTCGTGGCGCTGTTGGTCCTCTCTCTCGCAGGCGCACGAGCACTCGTCACACGCGCACCCGTGGCGCTCCTCTTCCTCCTCGGCTACCTCGCCATCACGCTCGTGTGGCCCTTTCAGCCGTCGCGGTTCGTGTGGGGCGTGTGGCCGCTAGTTCTGCTGGTGATCGTCGCAGCGGGGTGGTCGATCACGTCGGGGCTTTCGCAGTGGCCGCGACCAGCGCGTGCCGTGCTCGCCGTGTTGTTCCTGTGGGTCGGTGCAGGCTATGCCGCGTACGAGATTCGCGCCGCGCGCGGCGGCTGGTGGGCGAGCATCTCACGCGCGGGGGACAAGCGCATTGCCGCCGCACTCGACTGGACTGCGGCCAACACCTCGCCTCTGGATGTGGTAGCAGCCGATGACGAAGGCGCCGTCTTCCTGTACACGGGCCGCAAGGCCGTTCCGGTCGCTTCATTCACCACGGCGCACTATCTGCGCGAGCGGTCGGCCGAAGTGGAGGCGAAGGAAGGGCTCGAACCGATTCTGGCGGCGTATCCCCTTCGCGTCGTACTCGTCGGAAGCAAAGCTACGTTCGATGCCGCCGAATACCTGACCAAGCGCCCCGTTCCACTGCTCGCTCCGCGCGGCCAGTTCGATGGCGGCGCCGCATTCACCGTTCTCCATCGATGACACTCACTCCTTCGTCCGTACCAACCGTTCCCGCGAAGTCGCTCACTCTCGCTGCGAAGCCGCGCGAGCTGACGCCGCTGGACGTGCACTCATTTACGCTGTCCGTGCTCATCCCCATCTACAACGAACGCAATACCATCGAGACCATCCTCGATCGGGTGCACGGCACGCCAATACGGAAGGAAGTCATCTGCGTCGACGACGGCTCCACCGACGGAACGCGCGAGCGCCTCGTGGAGCTGCACGCTGCCGGCTTCATCGACCGCCTGATCTTTCAGCCCGAGAATGGCGGGAAGGGAAAGGCCATCCGTACCGCGCTCGCCGCGAGCACTGGCGATGTCGTCATCGTACAAGACGCCGACCTCGAGTACGATCCGCACGACTGGCCCGCGCTGCTCCAGCCTCTCATCGACGGCAAAGCCGACGCCTGCTTCGGCTCACGATTCCTCGGCGGACCACACCGCGTGCTCTACTACTGGCATTCGGTGGGCAACACCTTGCTGACGCTGTTCAGCAACATGCTGACGAATCTCAACCTCACCGACATGGAGACGTGCTACAAGGCCGTCCGCGGTGAGCTTGCACGCTCGCTGCACCTCACGTCGGACCGCTTCGGCTTCGAGCCGGAGATCACCGCACGCCTCGCGCAGCAGGATGCCCGCATTTACGAAGTGCCCATCTCATATGCGGGACGAACCTACGCGGAAGGCAAGAAAATCAACTGGAGGGACGGCGTCGCTGCGTTCTGGCATATCCTGAAGTTCTCGCTGTCGCGATGAAGCTCGCGCAGCGCAGTTGGCTGCCGTTCGTGACGCTCGCCCTGCTTGCACTGGCCGCGACCGCGACGAGCATCGGCCACGATTTCACGTACGACGATCGCGGGGTGATCTTCGACAACCCGCGCGTGCAGTCGATGCTGCACGTACCGCAGCTGTTCCGCGAGACGTACTGGCCAGCCAGGTACGGTGGCGACGGCTATCGGCCCATCGTGATGACGCTGTTCACACTGCAGTGGTGTGTGACCAACGGCGCGCCGTGGCTGTTCCATCTCGGCAACATCATCCTCGCCGTTGCCACCACGCTCGCGGTGTATTGGTGCGCGACGGCAATCCTGCCAGTGGCCGGCGCCTGGGTCGCCGCTGCGCTGTTCGCCGTGCATCCGGTCCACGTAGAGGTCACCGGTAACATCGTCGGCCAGTCGGAGCTCATCGTCGCGCTGTGCCTCGCGCTTGCCGTAGGACTCTACCTGCGGCGGCGGCTGACACACTCGCTGACGTGGCGCGACACACTCTCCATCGGGGCACTGTTCGGCATCGGACTCTGCTCGAAGGAACACGCCATCGTTCTGCCGGCGCTGCTCGTTGCGGCAGAGATGACGGTGCTCCCCGCCGAGGGGTGGCGTGCGCGCGCGCGCGCGATGCGTCCGGTGCTGCTGGTGCTCACCCTGTTGGCCCTCGTCTATCTGTATGTGCGGGGGCTCGTGCAGCAGGACCTCGCCGGCTTCCTGCCGTATCCGATCTTCCGTTTCCTTCGGATGAGCCCATACGACCGGATCGGAACGATGATGAACGAGATGCCGCGCATCGCGCAGCTGCTCGTCTTTCCGATGAAGCTGAGCGCGGACTATTCGCCCAATGACGTCGTCATCGCGAGCGGCCCCGCGCTCTCGCAGCTCCCGGGCTTCTTCATCTGCATAGGCACGGTCGTTCTCGCCGTCGTGCTCCGCCGGAGGTCGCCGGTGGTGAGCTTCGGCCTGCTCTGGGTAATCATTTCGTATCTCCCGGTGAGCAACCTGCTCGTGCCCGCAGGCTTCGTCACGGCGGAGCGGACGCTGTTCTTCCCGAGCATCGGCGTCGTGCTCGCCGCAGGTGCAGTGGCCGAACACATCCGCACGCACGCCACTCCCCGTCGCCGGCGCATGGCCCTGAGTGCCCTCGGCCTTCTGCTCGTGGCCGGACTGGCGCGCAGCATCGACCGCATGCGCGTGTGGAAGAACAACGATGCGTTCTTCGATCAGCTCATGAAGGATGCGCCCAACGGCTATCGCGCCCACTTTCTCTTCGCGCGCCACGTCGGCTACAAGTCGCGGCTCAACCAGTCGGAGATGGAGTATCGCCGAGCGATCCGCATTTTTCCGTACGATGCGGGGATGACGCTGTCGATCGCCGACTCATATACGCGGGCGGGACTGTGTGGGCCCGCAGTCGCGCTCTTCGAATGGACGTTCGGCGTAGAGCCGGAGTTGGGAGAGGGTCGCTACGAGTACGTCTATTGTCTCGCCAAGCTCGGGCGCTGGAAGGATGCGAAGCGCGAAGCGGTCGCCGGGCTGCAGTACGTTCCACCACGCGATAGCCGGCTCATGCGTGCGGCGATCCGTGAATCGACCGTCGCAATCCGTGAAGGTCGCAAATGAAGACTTTATGCGGTTTGCGATCTACCGCAAAGTGCTATGGATTCGCAAAATCCCGCCCTATCAGGCTGATCAAAGGCGTATCGCCGCGTTCTCAAGTCGTTGCAGGGCAGGGGCTTAGAGAATACGCAGATGGTGGTCCGCAGGTTGCTTTAGCCATGACCGCGAGCTCAGCGAAGCTTGGCAAACCCGCCCGACGGAACATCGAATCCGTCCTCTTGCTGGACTTCTCCTGGAGAATTCTCAAATGATGAACCGCGCACGTAAGGGCTTTACCCTTATCGAGCTTTTGATCGTCGTCGTGATCATCGGCATTCTTGCCGCCATCGCGATCCCGAAGTTCGCGAACACCAAGTCGAAGGCGTACATCGCCGCGATGAAGTCGGATCTGCGTAACCTCGTGACGGCCGAAGAGTCGTTCTTCGCTGACTCGACCAAGTACGTGACCTACGACACCACGAAGCTCAAGTTCAAGCCTTCGTCTGGCGTGAACACCCCGACGATCGTTCCTGGCTCGGGCTACTGGTCCGCGACGATCACGCATACCCAGATCGCCAGCTTCAGCTGCGGTATCGGCGTCAACACGACCAACCCGATCGTCGGCACGGCTGGCGATGGCGAGCCGGCTTGTAAGTAAGCGATTCGGTCGAGCGGTATGAGAAGAGCGGCGCGCCGGATCGGCGCGCCGCTCTTCATTTCGAGGAACCATTTTTTCGAACGACGATTTTAGTTGCGCGGCGGCGACTTGGTGGTCGTACCCTTGGCGCTGTCGTGCGACACGATGCGATAGATCAACAGCGAGACGCCGACGGTGAGGAAGAGATGAATCCATCCCGGCCCCTCCATCAGCAGTGCGCCGATGGCCCAGATGAGCAGCAGCGCAATTGCCGCGATGATTCCGATGTCCATCAGCACTCCTTGAATTGACCCGTCGTGTGACGGACCGTAGATTACTCCATCGAACTTTCGGCCGTAACAGGGACGGAGAGAATAATTTTTGAGCCGATAAGTCCTTCGAGTGGGTTCGACAATCTATACTGACGGCATGCCCCCAGTGCGGGGGAAGCCGGAAGGTGTGGTGAGAGCCTCAGTTGTGGCGAAAGCTGCAGCAATTTCGACTGGGCTTCAAAAAACGCTCTCCGTTCTTGATCTTGGCGGGCCCCACAGAAATGTGGGGTCCGCTTCTTTTTGGGCCGTCACCAACTGCATACTTCAATTGGCTCGCCGGGAACGCTGCTGCGAACAGCGGCATTGATCTCGACTGGCGACACTCTCACAGCAGGCACTCATGTCGTCTCCACACGTCACTGTGACGCGACGCCTGATGTTCAATGCGGCACACCGGGTCCACAATCCGGCGCTCTCCGACGACGAGAACATCGCGCTGTTCGGCAAGTGCAACAACCCGAACTGGCACGGACACAACTACACCCTCGACGTCTCGGTGAAGGGCACGATCGACGCACGCACTGGATACGTCCTCGACCTGGGCGCGCTCAAGGCGCTCGTCGAGGAGCGGGCCGTCAACAAGATCGACCACAAGAACTTCAATCTCGACGTGGACTTCATGCGCGGCGTGAATCCGACGTCCGAGAACATCATCGTCGCCATCTGGAAGCAGCTCGAGCCGGCGATTCAACCCGCCAAGCTCGTGCGCCTCGTGCTCTGGGAGACGGCCAACAACTACGTCGAGTACACTGGTGACTAGACACGAAAGCTCCCGCGTGCATTCCACCGAACCTGTGGTGCTGCCGCTGCACGACCTCGCGCCGGTGACCGCGGACTACGCGGCACTCGTGCGCGGCCAGCTGTCACTGCTCGGCGAGGATCCCGATCGCGAAGGCCTCGTCAAGACGCCGGAGCGCGTCGCCAAGGCGATGGGGTTTCTCACGCAGGGCTACGGCATGTCACTCGAGGACGTCGTGGGTGACGCGCTCTTCGAGGAAGAGCACGAGAACATGGTGATGGTGCGTGACATCGAGCTCTATTCGCTCTGCGAGCACCATCTACTGCCGTTCTTCGGCAAGGCGCATGTCGCGTACATCCCGAACAAGCGCATCGTGGGATTGTCCAAGCTACCGCGCATCGTCGAGATGTTCGCTCGACGACTGCAGGTGCAGGAGCGGCTCACCGAGCAGGTGGCCAAGGCGGTGGAGGAGGTGCTCGAGCCACGCGGTGTCGGCGTCGTGATCGAGGCGTTCCACATGTGCATGATGATGCGCGGCGTGGAGAAGCAGAATTCGCGCACCATCACGTCGGCGCTGCGCGGCGTGTTCCGCGACGACGGCAAGACGCGCGACGAATTCCTGCGGCTCGCCTACACGTCGTCGCGCTGACGATGGCGAGGCCGCAGCCGCTTCAAGGTCGGAGGGCGCTCGTGACGGGCGCTTCGCGCGGCATCGGAGCGGCGGTGGCGCGGCGGCTCGCGGCGTCGGGCGCACGCGTGGCGCTGTTGGCGCGCGGCAAGGAGACGCTGCGCGCACTCGCCCAGCAGATCGGCGGCGGCGCGGTAGGCCTTGCGTGCGACGTGCGCGACACGGACACGCTCACGCGCGCGCTCGACCAACTTCCCGCCCTCATCGGCGGTCCGCCGGAGATCGTCGTCAACAACGCCGGCGCGTTCTTCATCACGCCAGTGCAGGACACCTCCATCGAAGCGTTCAGCGCCACGCTGGAGGTGAATCTCACCGCACCATTCGCTGTGGTGCGCGCGCTGCTGCCCTCGATGCGCTTAGCGGGGACTGGGCATATCGTCAACATCGGCTCGATCGCTGATCGCGCGACGTTTCTCGGCAACGGCGCCTACGCGGCCAGCAAGTATGGCCTGCGCGCGCTGCACGAAGTGCTGCGCGCCGAGCTGCGCGGCAGCGGCATTCGCGCGAGTCTCGTTTCGCCGGGTCCGGTCGATACGGATCTCTGGAACCCGATCGATCCTGATCGGCAGCCGGGCTTTACGCCGCGCGCACAGATGCTCGATCCGGATGCGGTCGCCGACGCGGTACTCTTCGTGGTGTGTGCGCGCCCCGATCTCAACGTCGATGAGCTCCGGGTGTCGCGAAGCTAGATTCCGACATGTTCATCGAGCTCGTCGACGCACTGCGCTGCCCGGTTCCGCACGAAGAAAGCTGGCTCGTCGCGGCGGCGGTTCGCATGGAGGCACGCCACATCGTCGAGGGCACGCTCGGGTGCCCGGTGTGTTCCGCGGAGTATCCCGTTCGCGATGGGGTGGTGGACTTTCGTCGCGCCGGCGGATCGATCATCGCGGCGCAGGTGTCGAGCGACGCTGACCTGGCGATGCGTTTGGCGGCGCTGCTGAATCTTGCGGACGCACAGGGCTTTGCGGTTCTACTCGGCGAGTGGGGCGCGCAGGCTCACGAGTTGGCGTCGATCGTCGAGACGCCGCTCGTGGTGGTCGATCCTCCCTTGGGAATCGTCGGTGCGCCGGGTGTGTCGGTGCTGCGCTGCGATGGCGATGTGCCGTTGGCGGTGGGCGCAGCACGCGCGGTGGCGATCGACGATGGCAGTGCCTCGCGCGCGGCCTCGGCTGTGCGAGCCACTCGTGCGAAGGGAAGAGTCGTTGCGCCTGTCTCCGTGGCCGTACCCTCGGATGTAACCGAGCTCGCGAGGGATGAGACGATGTGGGTCGGGGAGCGAAGTGCCCTCGAGTCTCCGCTAATCACGCTGCACGTGCGCCGATCGACGTGAGAGGAGCCTAACGTCGCATCGCTTCGGCGACCTCCATGACTTGAATCATGTGAATTTTTTGGAATTTGCTCCACAGCTGGCGAGTGGCGGCTTGCCAGCCTGCTGCGGCAGCAGAAAGACACCAGGGCTCCGGCGGTAAGAGACCCCATCTGCGCAGCGATGCAATTCTCACAAATTCACATGATTCAAGTCAGGCCGTTGCTGTTTTTTTGTCGTTGATTCCACAGCATCGCTTACCAATTTCGGCCTAGATCGACGCCCCATCATGCTCGCCCTCGTAGAGCTTGTCGATCACCGACTTGTATGTCTTGTCGATGATCCGCCGCTTCACCTTCAGCGTCGGCGTCAGCTCTCCGCGCTCGATCGAGAAATCGTGCTCCAGTAGCGCGATCTTCTTCGGCATTTCGAACTTCGCGAGTCCAGTGAGCTGCTCGCGCACTTCCTTGTCCATCTTCGCCTGAATCGTCGGCATCTCGAGCAGCTGCCGCCGATCGGTGTAGATGATGTTCTTGAGCTTTGCGTACTTCTCGAGCTGGTCCCAGTTCGGTACGACGAGGACGATGGGGAACTTCCGCTTGTCCCCGATCACGACCGCCTGGCTGACGTACTTGTTCGTCTTGATGAGATTCTCGATCGGCTGCGGCGCGATGTTCTTGCCACCGGCCGTGACGATGATGTCCTTCTTGCGGTCGGTGATGGCGAGGAAGTCGTCCGTCAGCACGCCGATGTCGCCGGTGTGGAAATATCCGTCGGCATCGATGGCTTCCTTCGTCGCATCGGGCTTGTTGTAGTAGCCTTTCATCACGTGCGGTCCGCGCGTGAGGATCTCGCCGTCCGCAGCGATCATCACCTCGCTGCCAGGCACCGGCTTGCCTACCGTGCCGATCCGAAATGCCTTCGGCGTGTTCACCGCGATGACGGGAGACGTCTCGGTGAGGCCATAGCCCTCGAGAATCACGAGCCCCGCCGCGTAGAAGAACTTGTTGATCTCTGCCGCGAGCGGCGCTCCACCGGACACGAAATAGCGGAGCCGACCACCTGTGCGTGCCTGCAGCTTGGAGAACACGAGCTTCTGTGCGATGGAATATTTCACGGCGAGCAATCCCTTCGGCTCCCGACCCGCGAGCTTCACGTCGGCCCACTGCTCGGCAACCTTGCGCGCCCAGAAGAAGATGTTCTTCTTCGCCGCACCGCCGGCGAGTGCGTTCTCCAACACGCGTGCGTACATCTTCTCGTACAGACGCGGAACCGAGAGCACGAGCGTCGGTCGCACGGTCTGCATGTCGATCGGCACGGTGTCGATCGATTCCGCATAGGCGATGGAGCAGCCGACGTGGAACATCAGGTAGTGTCCCGCCATTCGCTCGAAGATATGCGAGAGCGGCAGGAAGCTGAGTCCCACCTCATTGCTGAGAAATGGAATGGCGGACTCCGATGCCATCACGTTCGACCAGAGGTTGTCGTGCGTGAGCATCACGCCTTTCGGCTCGCCTGTCGTGCCCGACGTGTAGATCAGTGTCGCGACGTCATCGGGCTTCACCGCATCGGCGGCAGCGCGATAGGCCTTGCGTCGCGCCTCGTTGTCGGCGGTCGCACCCTTGGCTTCGAGCTCGGCGAGCGTGTGGTCGACACCGGCGTGGCGGCCGGCGGCAAAGGTGATTACCGAGTGGAGCGCCGGCAGGGTCGAGCGCACTTGCGCGATCTTCGCGGCCTGGGCCTCGTCGCTGACGAAGATCGCCACAGCGCCCGAGTCGCGAATGATGTACGCCGCCTGCTCGGGCGGCAGGTTCGGATACAGCGGGACGTCGGTGACCGCCGACGTGACGCACGCATAGTCGGCGATGGCCCACTCGGGACGGTTCTCACTCAGGATGGCGACGCGATCGCCGGCTTTCACCCCAAGCTCGGCGAGGCCCAGTGCGACGCGGCGCACTCGATCCGCAAGGGCGCGGCTGGAGATGGGTTGATAGACGCCACTGACCTTATGCTGCAGCGCATCCGGCTTGTCATGACGCGCGACGGCGTCGAAGAACAGCTTGGGAAGCGTACCGGGTTTGGAGTTGCGCGGACCTCCGGACGATTGCATCACGGCCTCCGACGGGTGAATGGTCGCTGTGGGTGCGACCCGCATCATGCGCGCGAGTATACCAGTGCGAACGGGGAGTTCGCTACGGGTATCGGTCTCAGGCGCCCTTCTTCACCGGAATGGCGAACCGCACGGAGGGGAGCGCCTCACCCTTGAGATTCTTCGCCGTGGCCCTCACGATGATGGTGTCGATACCGACGATGTCGGACGCGATGATCGAACGGCTCGTGGTTCCGGCATCCGTGGTATCGAAGCTCGTGGTGAGGTCGCTGCGCACGCCCTCGGTGAAGAAGAACCTGGCCGGATCGACGGTGACACTCGGCACCGTCGAGTCGATCTTGTAGCGCACCACGATGCCGCTCACCGGAATGCGCGTGCCCTTTCGGTCGCCGGTGATGGTCACCTGCAGCGGGCTCGAAGTCGCCGCCAGCGCGAGCGGCGCGATGGTTCCCGTCGGCGCCATGAGGTCCGGCGGCGCGACGACCTCCAACGTGACTGCCTCGGTCTGCAGCCGAGCACCGACGCGTCCGATGACCTGCACTCGGCGGATCGAATCGAATGCGGTGACGATGCCGTTCGCGTCCACCTTCACGCCTGCCGGCAGGGTGACGACAAGAAACGACGGCGTCACGCCGCGGAGCGTGTCGTCGTTCTGGTCGAACGCAAACACGCGCAGTGGTGCGACGCGGCCCAGGCTGTCGCGGAGGGTGTCATTGACGGCCACCGCGAGCGCAGGGCGCTGTATCGGCGAGATGAAGGCGATGCCGTCAGCGAAGGTCGGAACGCTGCCGCACGCGAACGCGATGATACACGCCGCGATCGCGGCGAGGAAACGTGGAGCGAGAGGTCTCATGCCAGCTTCGGATCCAGCAGTTCAGCAATTCGTTCGTAGGCCTTCGCCGCGGCGTCGTCGGGAGAGCGCAACACCACGGGCTGTCCAGCCGCAAACGCGTCGATCGACGCCATCGTACGCGGTATGGCCTCGTCGAACAGGAGCTCACGCGGAAGTTGTTCGCGCACGTATGCTGACACCCGCTGCGACACTTCGTTCCCCTCCTCGACCATCGTGAGGAGGATGCCGTCGAGGACGAGCTCCGGATTCGTCACCGTGGCCTCGCGGATGGCGCGAAGGATTTGCGTCGTGGTCTGCAGCGCCAACGGCTCGGACTGCAACGGCACGATGACGTGCTGGCTGTGCGCGAGCACCCGGCGCATGATGACGCCTAGTCCGGGCGGCGTATCCACGACGACGATGTAACCGCGCGCACGCGCGCGCTGGAACAGCTCGCCCAGCTTCGGCGAATCGGCGATTTGCGCCTGATATGTTTCGTGCTCCGTCGCTTCGGCTACCGAGCCGGCGAGTAACACGCGCAGCCAGGGAAGTGGTGTCGCCAGCACGACGTCCTGCAGCTCGTGCGTGCCGGCGAGCACGTCGGCCAGTCCCGCGGGGTGCGCCGTGCCGGAGAGTCCAACGCCATGCCGCACGGCGCCCTGCGGGTCGACGTCGACGAGGAGTGTCTTGCGCCCCCGGCGCGCGAGCGCACTCGCGATGTTGATCGCGGTGGTGGTCTTGCCCACGCCGCCCTTCTGGCTGACGATTGCGAGTACGCTTCCCACTATGCCCCTGGCTGATCCAAAGGTGGCTCCGGCGGCGGCGCCCGAAGCTCATCGAGCGTCTGACGCGCGTGGCGCACCCATCGGTCGGCTTCGGCGCCGGAGGGCGGTGCGTCGAGAAACGCCTGCAAGTGCGATGCGGCGTCGCCGGGTTCGCCACGCTTCAGGTGCAGAAAGGCCAACCCATAGTGCGCGCCGGAGAGCTGCGGATCGAGCTCGAGCGCGCGGCGATAGGCGCGAACAGCGTCCTCGAGGCGGCCGGTGCGCGAGAAGGCGATGGCCATGTTCTGGAGGATGCGCGGATCATTGGGATGATCGCGCAACGCCAGGCGATAGGACGTGAGTGCCGCGTCGAAGTCGCCCTGACGCTCCAGGGCGAGCGCCTCGTTGAGATAGTCGAGGCGCTGCGGCTTCAGTCCACCGTCCGACTTGCCGCCGAGGAGGCGGCTCAACCAGGACATGCGATGCGTGAGCGGGAGGATGATGGAGGTGGGATCAACGAGGCCCGGTGCCGCGTCGGGCATGCCCATGAGGGGCAAAGTTAATTCCACGGAGCAGGGGGTACAACGGCGATTGTGGTCCCGCCGCGGTATGGCGAAATGCATACCTGCGCACGGGAAGTGCTTACACCATACCGGACGCAGGGGTAGTTTCTCAGTTGGACACTCACATCAGGAGCGCGCATGTCCCCACGCCGATCACCGGCCGAGCCGAGCAAGGGGGTCTTCGAGGTCGAATGGCCGATGTTCGGAGAGCTCTCGCGTGCGCTCGCCCTCAAGGTCGTGCGCTCCTACGATCCGGAGATCATCGTCGGGATCGCGACGGCGGGGGTGGTGCCGGGTGCTGTAATCTCGGCCATCCTGGACCGCGAATTTCATTCGATCGTGGTGAGTCGTCGCTACCAGTCCGAAGTGGAGCGGGAGACGCCGGAGATTTTTGGGGCAGCGCCCGTTGCCGTGAAGGGTCGGCGTGTGCTCGTGGTTGACGAGACCTGTGATTCAGGCGCGACGATGCGGCTCGCTGTCAGCGCGATCGTGGATGCGGGGGCGCGCGAGGTACGGACGGCGGTGGCCTTCATGACTGGGGCGTACCAGCCGGATTACCATGCGCTCGCCACCGAAAGCACGATCGTGTTGCCGTGGGATCGTGAGGTGCTCTTCGAGGGGGAGTTGGTGCCGAATCCCCTATATCGGGAGACGATCGGGGAGACGAGCTAGGTCTAGGCGCAGGTCAACTGCTGAAGGTCAACCGCGGAAGATCAACTGATGGGACGCGGATGACACTGAAACAGCCGGATTTACACGGATGCTACGCTGCGCCACCGTCGACCAAGAGTTAGGCATGAAGGAGAAAGCGCCTTTTGACGCTGCGCGTTGATCCTTGCGGTGTGGCCGAAGCTCGCCCGAGGTAGTATCCGCGAAAATCCGAGCAGTGTCCGTGTGCATCCGTGTCAGGCAGTGGCAGTTGCCGTAGTCCTACGCCGCGGCTCCGACCGCCGACTCGTACGTCTCCCCGCTGCTCATGGAGTTGTACACGTGCTCCATGATCTCCGCGCTGCCGAGGAGAAAGCGGCAGCGCTCGGCGCCTGCGGACCGACATTCGACTTCCATCACCGCCAATGGTGCGTCGGACAGGCGGCCGAAGAAGTCGGAGAACATACCGGAGGAGAAATGGCAGCTGGCCTGCTCCAGTCCGGCGTCAGGGGTCGCTTCGCCCCAGTCGGAGGAGTCGAGCGTTGCCACGGTGTCGTAGAGGTCGCCCACCTGCAGTGAGCCCCAGCCGCACTCGCGGAAGAACTCGGTCGCCTGGGCCTGGAAGTCGGTCACGGAGAGTGCTTCCGGCTCGTTCTCGCCACGCGCGGCGAGCCAACCGCGGAACGCCTCGAACAGCGCGCCACCGCCTGCGTAGCCGGCCTCCTGGAGGTAGCCCGCCGCCGCATAGCCCATGTCGCGCATCAGTGCATTGCGCAGGCCGCCCATGGCGTCCCGCGTGATCGCGACCATACCGCTTCCTGTGAGATTCATCGTTCCCCCGTATCACTCATGGCGTAGTCTGTCGTGTTGACGGCTCGGACGGCACTGGCGTCACGCCGGACCCGCCCGTCTGAGCAGCTCGGCCTCATCGATCGTCTCGATTCCGAGCGTCTTCGCTTTCTCCAACTTGCTCCCTGCTTCTTCGCCGACGACCACCGCGCTCGTCGCCTTGGAGACGCCGCTCGTCACCCGTCCGCCCTGCGATTCGATCAGCGCCGTTGCGTCGCCGCGGCTGAGGGTCGGCAGCGTGCCCGTGACGACGAACGTCATTCCCTTGAACGCGCCTCCGACGGCGACGGAGACAGGCTCGGACAGCGTGAGCCCGTGCGCTGCGAGCTTCGTCACTAATGTCGCGGCAGATGGATCGTGAAAGAATGCGACCAGTGCGACGGCAATCGTCTCGCCGATGCCACGGAGCGCGAGGATGTCCTCGGCTGTCGCTTTCGAGAGCACTTCCATATTTCCGAAGTGACGTGCCAGCAGCTGCGCCGCCGTCTGTCCTACGTGGCGAATGCCGAGTCCGAACAGCACGCGTGACAGCGGCTGCTGCTTCGACGCGGTGATGGCGTCGATGAGGTTGTCGGCGGACTTGTCGGCGAAGCGCTCGAGCGACGTAAGCTGCTCGCTCGTGAGGTCGTAGAGATCGGCGACGTCGTGGACGAAGCCAGCCGCGATGAGCTGCTCGATGCGCGCGTACGACAGCCCGCGAATGTCCATCGCGCCGCGTGACGCGAAGTGCACGATGGCCTCGAGCTGCCGGTCGGGGCAGAGGACGTTCGGGCAATAGATCGCGACCTCTTCCTCATCGCGCTCGACGGGCGTGCCGCACGACGGACACTTCGTCGGAATGCGCGTGACCTTCGGCATATCGTTGGGATCGCGTTTCTCCGGCACCGGTCCGATGATCTGCGGAATGACGTCGCCGGCGCGCTTCACCTGAACGACGTCGCCCACGCGAAGGTCCTTGCTGCGAATGAGATCGAAGTTGTGCAGCGTCGCGAGCTTCACCGTGGTGCCGCCGATTTCCACCGGCTCCAGTACGGCGAACGGATTGAGCGAGCCGGTCCGGCCGACGTTGACCTGAATGTCGAGCAGCTTCGTCTCGGCGATATCGGGCGCGAACTTGCGCGCGATGGCCCAGCGCGGCTCGCGTCCGCCCACGACGCCCAGCTCGTCCTGCAATCGCAGTGAGTCGACCTTGATGACGCCACCGTCGATCGCGAAGTCCAACTCCGCACGCAGCCGCTGCTCGACGTCACGCGCCCACTCGTGCACCTCGGCCATCGTCGCGCAGCGCTGCCGATTGGGCGCCACGGGGATGCCCCAGCGAGCGAGCGTGTCGAGCAATTGCCACTGGGTCTCGAAGGGAACTACAGCTCCGGGCGGCAGTGCGACCGTATAGCCGAAGAATCGCAGCGGGCGCTTCGCCGAGTTTGCGGGATCGAGTTGGCGCAACGAACCGGCAGCGGAGTTGCGGGGATTCGCGAACACCGGCTCGCCGGCTGCGACGCGCTCTTCGTTCAGCTTCTCGAAGAGACTGAAGGGGAGATAGACCTCACCGCGAATTTCCAGGAGCGGCGGCACGTCGTCGCCGCGCAACCGCAGCGGGATGTCGCGCAGCGTGCGCAGGTTCGCCGTCACGTCCTCGCCGACGATGCCGTTGCCGCGCGTGGTGCCCGTGGTGAAGACGCCATTCTCGTACGTCAGGCTCACGGCGGTGCCGTCGATCTTGAGCTCCGTCACGTAGCCCGCGCGCTGCGCGTCGTCGCCGACGAGCCGCGCTATGCGGCTCTCCCACTCGCTCAGCTCCACCTCGGTGAAGGCGTTGCCGAGTGAGATCATGGGAACGAGATGCGTGTGCTTGGCGAGTGCGCTCGCGGGCTCGGCGCCGACGCGCATCGTCGGCGAGTCAGGCGTGCGAAGCGCTGGATGCTCGCGCTCGATCGCCTGTAGCTCACGAAAGGCGCGGTCGTACTCGGCGTCGGAGAGCGACGGCCGGTCGAGGATGTAGTAGTCGTGCGACGCCTGCAGCAGCAGCGCGCGCAGCTCGGCGGCGCGCTGGTCGGGCGGAACCTTGCTCATCGGAACGATGCTCTAGCCCTTGGCTTCTTCCTCGAGGACCTGCATCGACACGGTGACGAGCCGCTCGAGCTCCTCGTCTGCCGCCTTCGGCAGGAGCGTCTCGGCCCATGTGTGGTCTTCGCCTTTGGCGTAGCGGTCGAGCAGGCGACGCAGGAAGCCGACGAGCGCGACGCGCTGCAGCTCGGCCTTACGCTGTGCGACGGAAACGTCCTGCTGGCTGTGGAGGAGCGTCTCGAAGCGATGTGCGTTGCGCAGCGCCTTGGCCGTGAGTGATGCGACCGTCTGGCAGAAGCGGACGTCGACTTCGCTGAACGGCAACGCGTCGCGTTCGGTGCGGAGGAAGATGGCGCCGATGACGGAGCCTTCCCAGCGGATGGGGACGACGACGATCGAGCGGACGTTGCGGAGGTCGAGATGCGACTTGATGCTGCGGAGCATCGGGTCGTTGGCGGCGTCGGGGATGAACACCGTTTCGCCGCTCTCGAACGCGCGCTTGAGCTCCGGATACCGATTGAGGTCGACGACGAGATTGCGAATCGTCGGATCCTCGTAGCTGGCGACGAGGCGCACCTCGTCCTTGTCACCAGAGAGGAAGATGGCGCAGCGATCGAGCCCGAACGTCTCGCCCAGCTTGCGCGCGATCGCCTGGAGGACGTCGACGAAGTGGAGCGAGGAGGAGACTTCCTGAAGGATGTCGACGATCGCCTGGAGGTGATCGCGTTCCCGTGTCAGCTCGGCGACGCGGTCGCGCAGGCGAGCGAGGTCGTCAGCCTGCGGCTGGTGCTCCTCCCGGCTCTGGCTCTCCGAAGTCTGGTCGGGGTTCAGCGTTTCCATCGTTTGCGGCCTGGTGCGCGTTGAACTCGTCGCCGTCGAAGCGGACGACCCGGTTGCGTCCCGTCTCCTTGGCGACGTACAGCGCGTCGTCCGAGGAGCGTACGAGGTCGTCGGCTTCCCGGATCTTATCGTGGGGCCACGACGCCACGCCGAAGCTGGCCGTGCGCGTGAGGGTCCCGCCGGGGAAAGTGAATGTATGCCCCTCGATCCGATTCCGCACCCTCTCGGCGAACGTGTAGGCGTCGTCGATCTGGGCGCCGGGAAGGAGGAGCATGAACTCCTCGCCGCCGTAGCGGCCAACGCGGTCGATCTCGCGCGCTTCCTCGCGGAGAATGGCGGCGAGCTGCTTGAGCACCTCGTCGCCCGCCTGGTGTCCATACGTGTCGTTGACGCTCTTGAACTTGTCGAGATCGGCCATCACCAGCGAGAACGGCTCGTCGAGCCGCTTGGCGTGGGCGAACATTTCGTCGATGCGCTCGTTGAGGTGGCGACGATTGTCGAGCCCCGTGAGCGCGTCCGTCTGCGACATGTAGCGTAGCCGCTCGTTGACCTCGAGGAGCTCGCGTTCGCGTTCCTCGAGCGCGTCCTGCAGCCGCTTGATGCGCAGCATGGAGCGCAGCCGCGCTTTCAGTTCGGCGAAGTCGATCGGCTTGGTGATGTAGTCGTCGGCACCCGCCTCGAGTCCTTCCACCTTGTCCTCGGTGGAATCGAGCGCGGTCTGCATGATGATCGGAATGAAGGGCAGCGCACCGTTGCCCTTGATCTGGCGAGCGACTTCGATGCCGCTGATCTCCGGCATCATGACGTCGAGGAGAATGAGGTCGGGCGGTGTGGCCACGACGTACGTCAGTGCGTCGTGACCATTGTATGCGGACGCCGTTTCGTAGCCCCAGCTCTCGAGCCGGACCTTCAGAACCTCGATGTTGTCTTCGTGATCATCGACGATCAGAATGCGCGCAGGCGACTGGGCTGGCGGTTTAGGGGAAGGCGCGCCATCGGCAGCGGCCTTGGTGGCGAGATCAGCCGGCATTCGTTGGCGTATCCTTACCCAAGAAACGCTGCACCTCGGCCACGACGGCGCGGGGTTCACACGGCTTGGCGAGATAGCCATCGCACCCGACTTCCATTGCCTTTTCGCGATCCGAGGCCAGCGCGTGCGCGGTGAGCGCGATGATCGGGATGTCGCGAGTCGCGGGGTCGTGCTTGAGCACCTGCGTGGCTTCCCATCCGTCGATGATCGGGATGGAGATGTCCATGAGGATGAGATCGGGCTTTTCGGCGCGTGCCTTGGCAATGCCTTCTTCGCCATTCAACGCTTCGCTCACTTCGTAGCCGAAGTGGCGGAGGATCGTGGAATAGACGATGCGGTTGTCTTCGTTGTCCTCGACGAGCAGGACGGTCTTTCCGTTGCTAGCCATGCATAGGCCTCACACCGCTGGGCACGTGGTAATTCGGCTGACGGGCCGCAGGCGAGCGGCGACGCGTCAGGGCGCTCCGCAGGACGAAGTGTCCGCTGGACGTGGCGCCGGGTACTCGACTTGGGATACGGGACAAAGGTCCTTCTGAACACCAACTGGCTTCCGGCACGCAATTTCCAAACCACGCGCGACCCTCAACCCGATCGACCATGTCATACGCCGGCCCCACGAAGCCACGCGCGGAAAACGCGCCTTCCACCGCTGCCGCCGGGTCCCGCGCCGCCGCGCCGCGCCGACCCAAGGGCGCGTTTCCCGTGCCCGACACGCGACGGGCGGACTGGCAGCAGATGGCGGTGTTCGGCGCCGGTTTGGCGGTGGGTATCGCGCTGGGTGCCGGTATCGCGCTTCTGACGGCGCCTCAGACGGGCGCGGAAACGCGGGCCGATCTGCGCTACGGCGCGCGCCGTACGACGCGAGCACTGGGGCGCAGAAGCCGCAATGCGTGGCTCGATCTCCGCGACGAGTTGCGCGGGGCCACGGCGGCGATCAGCCGGCGAAAGGCGCGCCGCGCCGCCGAACGCGCTCGGCGCGAAGAGTTGGCCAAGGAGTCGGCAACTTAAAGCGGGGCGCTCGCGTTGCTCGCTTATGGCTCAAGCTCTACAGTGCTTCAGTACTCCGCAGACTGTACGGAGTACTGAAGCACTGTCCTTCAATACTGACTACCGAACGTCCTTGATTTCCTCGGCTGCCTCGGCCTGAAATTTCTTGTCGTTGAACTCGTTGGGCGTGGCGCTGATTGCTGCCTGGTATTCGGCACGCGCGCGCTCCTTGTTGTCCCGCGCCTTGTACACCCGCGCCAAGTCGAGATGGTGCACCACGCGCGACGGCTCCATGGCCACCGACTCTTCCATGTACTTCTGCGCGTCGTCCCAGTTGGCGGAGTCGAACACCTTGCCGCCAAGGAAGGTCTTCGCCATGAAGCGCGTCATGCCGCTGAGGCGCATGACGTTGTAGTTCCACATCCCCATGACGTGCAATGCGCCGGGATGCTTCGGGTTGAGCTTCAGTGCTTCGAGTGCCTGCGTGCGCACGTCACCAGCGTACTTCACCTGGTCACGCTTGCCGAGCGACAGCGCCTTGCGTCCGAGTGCGCGCGCGAGATGAAAATGTCCCTCAGCGTCGTTGGGATTCGCCTCCACGGCGCGCCGCGCGTATTGTTCGGCCAGCGTGTACAGGCGGTCGCGTTCATTGTCGTCCGAATTGAACTCGCCGACGTCCACGGCTTCACGCGTCGCCTTCCAGAGCGCGTCGTAGTCTTTCGCGTCGACCTTGATCGCCTCTTCGTAGTGACGGAGCGCACCCGGCGCGTTCATTGCCGCGTGCTCCTTGTCGCCGAGCGCGACATGCTCGGCCGCCGACTGCGCCATGAGGCGGACCGGCGCGGCAGCAAGCGTGACGACGACAGCGGCGCCCAGAAGGCGGCGTGAGGTCGCGAAAGAAACGAACATGAGAGACTCCATGATTCTGGTGAACGATCGGACGGCTGATCCGACGGGTGGGTTCGGGCCGGTGCGGGTGGTGCCACGGAGAGCAAGGCCAGCCCTCCGCCATGATACGTATACCCCACAGAAGGCTCAATGCTCGCGCTAAGACTCATCGAGCGCAAACGCGACGGCGGCCATATCGAGCCAGGCGAGTGGCGCGCCCTCGCGTACGCCTATGCCGCCGGGCACGTCCCCGACTACCAGATGGCGTCGTTCCTCATGGCGTGCTTTCTCCGCGGTCTCGACCGCAGCGAGACGCACGCGCTCACCGACGCCATGCTCCGCAGCGGTGACACGCTCGAGCTGGGATATCTCAATCGCCCGCGCATCGACAAACACTCCACCGGTGGCGTGGGCGACAAGGTGTCGATCGTCCTCGCGCCGCTGATCGCGTCGCTCGGCGTCGCCGTGCCGATGATGTCGGGACGAGGACTGGGTCATACCGGAGGTACGCTCGACAAGCTGGAGTCGATTCCCGGCTTCGATACGAACATGGCGCTCTACGAAGCGAGAAAACTTCTCGAGACGTTGAATTGCGCGCTGTTCGGGCAGACGGAGGAGATCGCGCCTGCCGACAGGAAGATGTATGCGTTGCGCGACGCCACAGGCACCGTCGAGTCGATCCCGCTGATTGCCGCGAGCATCATGAGCAAGAAACTCGCGGAAGGACTGACGGGCCTCGTCCTCGACGTGAAGCGCGGATCGGGTGCGTTCCTCCCAGATCTCGAGCGAGGCCTCGAGCTCGCGAACACGATGATCGCGCTCGGCGCGGATCAGAAGTGTCCCGTCGTCGCGCTGGTCACCGCGATGGATCGTCCGCTGGGCCGCGCATGTGGCAATGCGCTGGAGGTCGAGGAGTCCATCGCCGCACTCAAGGGTGAAGGGCCGGCCGACCTCATGGACGTGACATACGCGCTCGGCGCGGAGATGCTCCTGCTCGCCGATGTGACGAAGGACCGAGCCGAGGCGCGCGCGATGATGGAGGCACAGATCGCCTCGGGAAAAGCGGCCGAGCATTTCCAGCGCATCATCGAAGCGCAGGGCGGCAATCCTTCCGTGGTGGATGATCCGGCGATCCTGCCGCAGTCGAAGGAGGTCGAGCTCTTCGTCGCGGCGAGACGCGGCTTCATCTCACGTGTCGAGCCGCGAACCATTGGGAGAGGGATCGCTGCGCTGGGCGGTGGACGCACGAAGATGGAAGACAAGCTCGATCTCTCCGTGGGATTCGTCATCACGGCGCGGCCCGGCGACTGGGTGGAGCAGGGCGAGCCGATCGCGACCATCTTCGCGCGCGACAGGTCGGGTGTGGAGAGCGGTCGCGCCACGCTGCGCGCAGCCGTCACAATCGCCGACGAGGCCGAGCTCCCCTTGCCGTTAGTATCGCATCGCGTGACGTCGGCGGGCGTCGAGGTGCTGGCGCGCTGACGCCGCTTGCCGAGAGCGCCGCGCGCTGGCTACGATGAACGTGCAGCTGGTTCACTCAATCTCATGAGGATTGCGATGCCCCCGAAGATCGCCAAGCTCGCCGGACTCGGAGCCCTTGCCGCGTGTGGCGGCATTGCGGCCATCTACGCGCTATTCCTGTACATCACGAGGCCCGTGCCGACGAGCGGACTCGATCCGACGCTGCGCTTTCTCTCGTGGTTCACGGTGGCGGGAGTGGTCCTCGCGCTGATTGGCGTGCACGTCGTGTTCGGCCGACAGCTGCTCCTGCTCTCGAAGGGCGAAGCGCGGCCGATCTAGGTCAGCGAGGGCGACCGAACACCTGCGCATAGTACTTCCGGCCGTTCTTGCCGGCGGCGTATCCGGCTCCCATCTCGGTGAACGCCGTAGAGACGATGTTCGAGCGATGGCCAGGTGACGTCATCCATCCCGCGACAACGGCTGCCGGAGTCGGATAGCCCTCCGCGACGTTTTCGGCCGACGCGCTCATTCGATATCCCACTGCATCGAGGCGCGAGCTTGGTGACGGATACGATGCGCCGGACAGCTCGTGCGCCATGGTGTTGAGCGCCGCCATCTGATCCGCCTGGAGCTGCGCAGCGCTCATGAGATGCGTGCTCCGCCGCAGCACGGGAAGACCGAGCAACTCGCGCTGCGTATTGGTTCGGACGACGATGTCCTCGCCCGACGCATTGAGTTTGATCGAGCCCGAGCCGCTCAGCGGCCCTGAGGTCGCCAGCGGGCCACATGCCGCTGCGATCAGAGCAGCTGCGACATAGACGATCGCAACGCGGCGCGCCGGCCGCTTCGTCTGCTGTGGCCAACGACACCGAACGGATGAATGCATGTCCTTGCTACTCCACGCGCCAAGGTTGGGTTCACCGGCAAATCATCAGTTGCTGGAATGATATTCGCACCGTGTGCCAACCGTGGAGACTAACGGGAGACAGATGAACGAAGGCACAACGCCCTCCGACAACGACCTTGTCATCGCGCGGCAGGAGTTCCGAATGGCGCTCCGGAAGACGCACGAAACGCGCAAGGACATCGGCGAGGTCGAAGCCGCTGCCGCGCGATTCTGCCAGGTGCTCCGGCGAAAGGGGCACACGCCGGAAGCCATGCTCATCGATGCGAAGCAGGTCATCGCGGAGGCGATCGACGGTGAGAGCAAGCCGATCGCCGAGCGTGCGATCCTGAGCTGCATCCAGCACTACTACGCCACGTAGGACGACCGAAGCGCGCCGCCCATCTACCGAACTGAGGGAGAGTGAGGTAGCGTCCGCGATGGCCCGTCAACACGCACGTTCCATCATGAAGGCGCTCCCGCTCCTCGTTCCAGACGAGGAGGGCTCGACCCTGTGCACCATTCACCGCAAGAGCGACGGCAAGGTCGAAGACTCACTCGATCCCGACGCATTGCGCAAAGCCTTCACGAGTGGTGAGGGCACGCTCTGGGTGGATCTCGACGCCTCCGACCCCGCGCAGGCGTCGCTGCTGAAGGACGTCTTCAACTTCCACCCGCTCGCCATCGAAGACGCGCTCAATCCGAACAGCCGAGTGAAGGTGGATGAGTATCCCACCTTTCTGCTCGTCATCGCGCGGGTGGTGAGCTTCGCGGATTCGACGCCTGATCCGTACGACCTGGATACGGCGAACCTCACGATGTTCATCACGAAGAACGCCGTGATCACGACGCACTTGCAGAACCTGCCGATCATCCAGACACTCGTCTCGCAGCTGCGCGCCAACCCGGACCTGCTCGAGCGAGGGCCCGCGCGCATCGCACACTTCGTCCTCGATGGAGCGGTCGACGCGTACTTCCCGGTGCTCGATCAGCTCGACGAATTCGTGGACGAGATCGAGGAGCGCGTATTCGGCAGGTTCGACGAGGAGCTGCTGCAGGAGATCTTCAAGGTGAAGCGACTCGTGATCTCACTGCGTCGCTTTCTCGCCCCGCAGCGCGACGTGCTCAGCCAGCTCACCATGCGTCCGTCGCCGTTCCTGCCGCTCGAGGCGCAGATCTACTTCCGTGATGTGCATGACCACATGCTCCGCATCACGGATTCACTCGACAGCTATCGCGACCTGCTGAGCAGCACGCTCGATGCGTATCTCACGCAGGTGTCCAACCGACTCGGCTACGTGTCCAAGGCACTGGCAACGGTGGGAGCGGTGAGCGTGCCCTTCGTGGTCGTCGCGGGCGTGTACGGGATGAACTTCGAGAAGATCCCGCTCGCGCATCATCCCTACGGCTTCGAGATCATGGTGGGGTTTCAGGTGGCGCTCGCGGTGCTCTTCATCGTCGCACTGAAGCAGAAGAAGATGCTGTAAGTCAGCGCGCGAGGCCGAGCCACCGCTCGAGCGCTTCGCGCCGCGTCCGGCTCACGCGAAGGCGCGCGCCGCCACGCAGTCGGAGCTCGCCGTCGCCGCCGGCACCGCGCTCCAGTGACTCGATGAGCTCGAGTCGCACGATGACGGAGCGATGCACGCGCATGAACTTCGACGGATCGAGTCGCTCCTCGAGCGTCTGCATCGTTTCGCGGATCACGTGGCGTCGTCCGGCGACGTGCAGCTCCGCATAGGGTCCGTCGGACGTGATGTAGTCGATCTCCTGCACGAGCACGGGCTTCACGGTGCCGCGAATCTCGACGGCAAGTCGCTCGAGGTAGGGCGATCCCGGCGCGGCAGACGTAGCGCTGGTGCCGTCACGTTCCGCGTTCGCGCCCGGCTGCAGGATCGACAGGAGCTGTTCGCGGAGCCGGCCCATGTCGTTCGCGGCCAGCGTCTTTCTCGCGCGACGAAACGCCTCCTCGAAGCGCTCGTCATCGAACGGCTTCACGAGATAATCCACGGCGGCGACGGCGAACGCTTCCACCGCGTACTGATCGTATGCGGTGACGAAGATCGTCGCGGGCATCGCATCGGCGCCGACTTCGCGCACGACGTCGAGACCGGTCTTCCCGGGCATCTGCACGTCGAGGAAGACGAGATCGGGACGTTCGGCGCGTATGGCGGTGACTGCCTCGTATCCATCGCTCGCGCTGAGGATCTCAGCGACTCCGGTCTCTCGCCGCAACAGATCTTCCAGGCGAAGTCGATTGAGTGGTTCGTCGTCGACGACGAGCACGCGCAGCGGCGCGTTGCCGACGTTGAGCGAATCAGCCATGCGCGACCTCCAACGGCTCCGTGGAATGCAGCGGAAGCGACACCTCGGCCACTGCGCCACCTTCCGGCGCGGCGGACAGCGAGAAACTCTGCTTCGTTCCATAGAGCTCCGCCAGTCGTGCGCGCGTATTGCGCAGCCCGACGCCGGTGCCCGTCGTGTCGCTCCCGTTGCTCGCAGACGGCGTGAGCCCGGCTCCGTTGTCGGTGACGCGAAGCACCAGTACGTCATCGCGCAGCAGCGTCTCGATGCGAATACGACCACCCTCACGCTGTCGCTCGATGCCGTGCTTGATCGCGTTCTCCACGAGCGGCTGCAGGATGAGCGTAGGAACGAGCGCGCCGAGCGTGCGCGGATCCGCCTCCACGACCGTCTCGAGACGTCCCTGAAAGCGCACTTGCATGATGTCGAGGTATTGCTCGAGCAGCTTGAGCTCCTGCCGCAGAGGTATCTCCGGTGCCTGCGCTCCCTCGATACTGAATCGCAGCAGGCCACCGAGCCGCGAGATCATCCGTCGCACGCCACGTGGATCGCGCTCGACGAGCGACGAGATCACGTTGAGCGTGTTGAAGAGAAAGTGCGGATCGAGCTGGCGACGCAGCGCATCGAGGCGTGCCTCGGCGAGCTGTCGCTCGAGCTTGACCGTCTGCTCGCGACGCGCGCGATAGCGCACCGAGTATGCTCGCGCGATGCCGGCCGCGATCACACCGAAATAGATGACGAGCGCGTTGAGGATGCCGAACCAGAAGGGAGGCGGGCGATTTCCACGTCCTCCTCGGCCGCCCCCGCCACCTCCACCCGGAGGTGCCGAGCCGAGGATGGAGCGCGCCTCGGTGCCCAGCACTCCGACGAGAAGAACGACGACGAGACCGACGGCACCGAATACCAGGAACTGCTGGCGGCGTGACACGCGATCCGTGGAGTAGCGCGACGCGAGCCAGAAGAGCGGGGCGGTGAGCAGCGCCCAGGAGATGGAATCGACGAGCGGGATGGTGAGCCATCCGCTCTGGAAGTTCGTCGGGCCAGGGCGGGACATCGCGTCGAACAGCCTGTTCGCGAATTGCAGCATCGCGAACGCGGTCCAGAACGCGATGATCGTCGCGATCTCGCGTCGCGTGAGCGGGAGGTCCTGGTCGTTGGCGTGTGCTTCCATGGAAGGAGATTTACGCGGATGGTGCTCTTGGGCGGTAGGTGTGGAGGCACGAACCGTGGTGAGGGTGTCATGAGCCGCCTCGGGATGGTTCGAGTGAAAGCGGAAACGCACAACTGCCTGACGCGGATAACCGACACGGAGTACTGCCGGATTTTCACGGATACTGCAAAACACAACTGCCTACACGGATAACCGACACGGAAAGCACCTGGATGTTCACGGATACTACGAAACAAGGAAGGTGCTGTTTGATCCGTGAAAATCCGGCAGTCATCCGCGTCTGTTCATCCGTGTGAGCTGTGGCAGTTCCGCTCATGCCACACAGAACGCCGTTCATGACATGCAACGGCGTCTCGGAACAGGGCGCACCACAGCGACAATCGATGCGGGTATCGTGCATGAGCGAAACACGCTTACCCACTGCCCGCCTTCGAGGACATCATGACCAACAAGACACGCATCATCGCCGCCGTACTCACGGCGACTTCACTCGGCGCGGCGCTGTGGGTGCACCAGCGGGCCGACGCCAGCAGTACACCGCAATACCGCCTTGGTAGCGTCGAGCGCGGCAACATTCGCGCGACCGTGTCGGCCACCGGTACTCTCGGCGCCGTGCGCACCGTCGAAGTCGGCACGCAGGTCTCCGGGCAGATCTCGGCGATCAACGTCGACTTCAACGACCATGTCAAGAAGGGCCAGCTCATCGCGCGCATCGACCCCACGCTGCAGCAGCAGGCCGTGCAGGATGCACAGGCCGGTGTCGCGCGCGCACAGGCTCCGTTGACGCAGGCCAAGCTCGAGTACGAGCGCAACAAGACGCTGCACGACCAAAAGATCGTCACCGACGTCGAGTTCAACGCCTCGGTGTCGACGTACGCTATCGCGAAGGCGAACTACACGTCGGCCGACATCAGCCTGCAGAAGGCGCGGCAGAATCTCTCGTATACGAACATCTACTCGCCCATCGACGGTGTCGTTGTCGAGCGCGCGATGGACGTGGGGCAGACCGTCGCCGCGAGTCTCTCGGCGCCGAAGCTGTTCGTCATCGCCAACGACCTCTCGCAGATGCAGATCCTCGCGAACGTGGACGAGAGCGACATCGGGCTCATCACGCCTGATCAGGACGTCTCGTTCTCGGTGCAGTCATATAAGGATCGCCAGTTCACGGGCAAGGTGAAGCAGGTGCGCCTCAACTCCACGACGGTCAACAACGTCGTGAGCTACACGGCGATCATCTCGGTGCAGAATCAGGATGGCAAGCTGCTCCCTGGCATGACGGCGACAGCGAAGTTCGTCACCGGCAGCGCTGACAGCGTGCTCACCGTTCCCACCACGGCGTTGCGCTTTACGCCACCGGCCGGCGCGGTACCGGTTGATAGTGCGGCCGCGAAGGCGCGCCCAACTGGCGCCGGACGTCCTGCTGGCGCACGTCCCGCCGGAACGCGCCCCGCAGGTGCAGGCGCAACACGCGGAAGCATCTGGACCGTCGACGCCAACGGCGTATTGCAGAAGCACACCGTCCGGACCGGACTCACCGACGGCTCGCGCACCCAGATCGACAGCAAGGATCTCAACGCGGGCGCGGCGATCGTGCTCGGAACGCAGCAGGCGGGCGCCGCTGCGCCTGGCGCAACCGCGGCGACCAAGAATCCGCTGCAGCCGGCCACCACGGGTGGTCGCGGTGGTCCTCCGGGTCCCTTCTGATCGGAGACGATGACATGACCAAATCCAATCATACCATGAGCTCTCCAGTCATTCGCCTCGCCGGCGTCAAGAAGGTCTACCGCATGGGGACGAACGAAGTGTTCGCGCTGCGCGGCGTCGACCTGAGCGTCGAGCGCGGAGAGATGCTCGCCGTCATGGGCACCTCGGGATCGGGTAAGTCCACACTGATGAACATCCTCGGCTGCCTCGACATCCCGACGGCGGGCAACTACACGCTCGACGGCAAGCAGGTGAACGGTTTGAGCAAGAACGATCTCGCCGATCTCCGCAACGAGAAGCTCGGCTTCATCTTCCAGGGTTTCAACCTGCTGCCGCGCACGAGTGCGGTGGACAACGTCGAGCTGCCGCTGCTCTATCGCCGCGGCACGAGCGGCACCGACTCTCGGCGTCGCGCCGAAGAGGCGCTGGCGAAGGTCGGCCTCGGCGACCGGCTCGATCACCAGTCGGGCGAGCTTTCGGGTGGACAGCAGCAGCGCGTCGCGATTGCGCGGGCCATGGTGACGCAGCCGACGCTGCTGCTCGCCGACGAGCCCACGGGCAATCTCGACTCGCGCACATCGATCGAAGTGATGGCCCTGTTTCAGGAGCTCAACGATCAGGGCATCACCATCCTTATCGTCACGCACGAGCCGGACATCGCGCAGTACGCGAAGCGCATCGTGGAAGTCCGCGATGGCCACATCATTCGCGACCACCCTGTCGTTGGACGGCGCATTGCCGCCGACGATCTCACCAACATCGAGAGCGATCCGTTCGATGTGGTGGAGGAGGCAGCATGAAGAACAGAATCCTGCTCAAGATGTCGCTGCAGAGCATCCTGAAGAACAAGATGCGCACGTTGCTCACGATGCTCGGCATCGTGATCGGCGTGGGTGCGGTGATCGTGATGGTCGCCATCGGCAATGGCGCGCAGTCGCAGATCAAGCAGCAGATCGAAAACCTCGGCACCAACCTCATCGTCATCACCGCCGGTACGACGAACGCGGGCGGCGCGAGCCAGGGTGCGCAGTCGTTCAACCGCCTGACCGTCGCGGACGTGGACAAGATCAAGAGCCAGGCGACGATGCTCGCTGCCGTGTCGCCGGTGATCGTGACACGCACGCAGATCGTCGGTGCAGGGAAGAACTGGCGCGCTGAAGTGAATGGCGTGGCGACGGACTACCTGACGATTCGCAACTGGGGCGTGACGAGCGGCTCGCTGTTCAGCGACGACGACGTGCGTTCCAAGCGGACAGTCGTCGTCCTCGGCGCCACGGTGGCGAAGAACCTGTTTCCCGACATCGATCCCGTGGGCAGCGAGATTCGGCTTGGCCGCTCGCCGTTCACCGTGGTGGGCGTACTGGCGAGCAAGGGCCAGACGGCCAACGGCTCGGACCAGGACGACGTCGTGCTCGTGCCATACACCACGGCGCAGTCGCGGCTGAACGGTTTCAGCTTCCTCGGGCAGATCCTCGCTAGCGCGTCGGATCCGAAGGTGCTTGCCGAAGCGCAGAACGAAATTCGCGACATCATGCGCGATGCGCACGGCATCAATCCCGGCGGACCCGATGACTTCACCGTCCGCGATCAGACCACCATCGCGCAGGCGGCAACGAGCACCAGCTCCGTGATGACGTCCCTGCTGGCCGCGATCGCCTCGGTGTCGCTCATCGTCGGCGGCATCGGCATCATGAACATCATGCTCGTGTCGGTGACGGAGCGGACGCGTGAGATCGGTATCCGCATGGCCATCGGCGCGCGCGGCGGCGACGTGCTCACGCAGTTCCTCGTCGAGAGCATCGTGATGTGCCTGCTCGGCGGCATCGTGGGGCTCGCCGCGGGAACCGGCGGAGCAGCACTCGTCGGCCACTTCACCGGCTGGCGCGTCACCACACCGGCGTCGGCCGTGTTGCTCGCGGTCGGATTCTCGGCGGCGGTTGGCATCTTCTTCGGCTACTACCCGGCGCGCAAGGCCGCGTCGCTCGATCCCATTCAAGCGCTGCGCTTCGAGTAACGCGCTGCCGTCACCATAGAGGTCACCCACCATGAAGTTCTTCAAATATTCGCGCATCGTCGCGATCGGTATCGCGACGCTCGGAAGCATCGGTCTCCTGTCGTCCAGTGCAGAGGCCCAGGTCGCGGCGACCTCGCCGACGTCCGACACCATCACCTTCGACGAAGCGATGAGCATCGCACTGCGACAGAACGCGGTGCTCAGACAGTCGGAGAACGCGTCGACGCTCAGTGCAACCGTCGTATCATCGCGAAAGCAGGCATTCCTGCCGACGCTCTCGCTGTCGACGAACACGGCGCAGACGCTCGGTCGCACCTTCAACCAGTCCGAAGGCACCATCGTCACGCAGACGACGTCCACGCTGAACACGGGCGTGTCGTCGTCGGTGACGCTGTTCGACGGAATGCGAAACGTCACCGCCCTCCGCGCGGCGCAACTCGACCAGACGGCAAGTTCGAATGAGCTCGCGCGCGCCCGGCAGACGACGGTGTTCACCGTGGCGTCCGACTTTCTCACGCTCGTGAAGGCGCAGGAGCAGTTGCGCATCCAACGCGAGAACCTCGTTGCGCTCGAGGCGCAGGAGGCGCAGATCAACAAGTTCGTCCAGGCTGGCACGCGTGCAATCAGCGACCTCTATCAGCAGCAGGCCGCGACGGCGAGCGCACGGTCCACCGTGGTGGCGGCGCAGCGTGATGTGGAGCTCGGAAAGATCGGACTCATGCAGACGCTGCAACTCGATCCACGCAGCAACTATCAATTCGCGACGCCGGCCGTCGCAACGGATCCGACGACAACAACCATCCACCTCGACAGCCTGCTCGAGCGCGCCTTTGCACGACGCAGCGACCTTGCGGCCGAACAGTCGCGGGTCAGTGCGTCAGCGCAGACGGTGAAGGGTGCGTCCGGCGCGAAACTGCCGACCGTCTCGCTCAGCGTCGGCTACAACACGGCGTTCAGCTCCGCCACCGACCTCGGACTGGTCGATCAGCTCAACCAGCGTCGCGGCGGCTCCGTCGGCATCGGTGTGTCGTTCCCGCTGTTCGATCGCGGCGCCACAAGCATCGCGACGCAGCAGGCCCGTCTCCAGGAGGACAACGCTCGCCTCGCGCTGGAGAATCAGCGACAGGCTGTCGGCCTCGAGGTGCGACGTGCGTATCTCGATTACGAGACGGCGCGCCAGCAACTCGTCGCCACGCAGGCGCAGCAGAAGGCGGCCGATCTCGCTGTGACGACGACGCAGAAGCGCTACGAGCTCGGATCGTCGACGTTGCTCGAGCTCACGCAGGCCCGTGCCGCACAGCTGCAGGCGGCCAGCGCCGTCGTCACCGCGCGATACACAGTCGCGTTCCAGCGCGCGGCCATGTCGTACTACGCCGGCGACCTGCAAGCGGGAATGGCGATACTTGGTGGCTGATTGCCCGCTCCAGCGCCTAGCTCGAGTCTCGGTGGCGTGCCCATTTGCCTTGGCGTGTCACCGAGACTAGTTGTAGTGCAGCGCGACGCCCAACACCAACGCACTCGCATCGCCGCGGTAGTGCGCCAACGACTCGGCCAGCGCGCGGCGCCCGGCGCGCAGATCGGCGAACCTAGCCAACGTGTCGCCGCGGCAGGAACCGACCCGCACGATCCCCCGTCGGCACCTGATCGCGACTCGCACATACGCCGTTGACCCAGACGGCCGCGATGCCCTCTGCCGCGCGCATCGGGTCGGCGTACGTTGCAACGTCGCGAATCGTCGCAGCGTCGAACAACACGAGATCCGCCCAGAACCCTTCGCGGATCTCGCCGCGCTCGACAAGGCCGAAGCGCCGCGCCGACAACCCCGTCATCTTGTGCACCGCTTCGGTGAGTGGAAACAACTTCTCATCGCGGCAATAGCGTCCCAATACACGCGGAAACGCACCCCAGAGCCGAGGATGCGGACGCGGATCGTTCGGCAGTCCGTCCGAACCGATCACCGTGGTGGGATGTCGCAGAATGCGCGTCATGTCCTGCTCGGACATCGAGTGGTAGATCGCGCCGGCGGGCTGCAGCCGCCGAGCGGTGTCGATGAGCGTCGCGTTCCATTCCCTGGCGATTGCAGCGAGCGAACTGCCTGCGACTTCTGGATGCGGGTCCGACCACGTGATGATGATCTCGATGCTCTCGTTCACCTGGCCGAGATCGAGCGTAGATGAGCTGGCCGAGTACGGATAGCAATCCCACCCGATTGCCGACGACGCGCGCGCGTCGTCGAGCGCGGCGAGCACCTCCGCACTGCGCCCCCAGTTCTCGCGGCCCGCGCACTTGAGGTGCGAGATCGCCACGGGCACACGGGCCTCGTGTCCTACGCGCACGGCTTCGTCGATGGCCGAGCGAATTGCGACGTGCTCGGTCCGCATGTGAGTTGCGTACAGCGCGCCTGCCGAATGCAGTGGCTCGGCGAGGGCCACGACCTCCTCGGTCGGGGCGGAGAACGCGTTGGCGTAGGCGAGCCCGGTGCTCAGGCCCAGCGCGCCCGCCGCCAACGACTCGGACAATTCTGCGCGCATCGCCTCGATCTCACGTGATGTCGCCGCACGATCGAAGCTATTCATGTGATTGCTTCTGAGCGCCGTGTGTCCCACGAGGGCCGCGACGTTCACGGCTGGCGATGCACGTTCGACTGCGTCGCGGTAGGCCGCAAATGTCGGATAGCTGAAATCCTCCCTGCGTCCGAGCAGGTTCATGGGATCGGGCACCTCGCCGCGCAGCCGCACAGGTGCCGCGCTGATACCGCAGTTGCCGACGATCACCGTGGTGACACCCTGCGACAGCTTGGGCCACATCTCCGGAGTGCGAATGACGGAGATGTCATCGTGTGTGTGGACGTCGATGAATCCGGCGCTCAACACCTTGTCCCCTGCGTCGACGACTTCGGCTGACGTCCAGTCTCGCAGACTCCCGATCGCGACGATCCGGCCGTCGCGGACGGCAACGTCGGCGCGCCGCGCCGGTTCCCCCGTTCCGTCGACCACCTGCGCGTTGGCGATGAGCGTGTCGCACCGATTCATGGCGGTCCAACGTAGCGGCGCGGAAGGGCGAGGTCTATCCATGCGCCCGGCTTTGGTGCAGAGTTGCGCCCATGATTCAAGGCAATCTTCTCCTGATCTACGCCGCGGCGGCGATCGTCCTGCTCGTCATCCTGATCGCGAAGTTCAGGCTCAATCCGTTCGTCACGCTCGTCATCGTCTCACTCACGCTCGGCATCGCCGTCGGCATGCCGATGAACACCATCGTGAAGTCGTTCGAGACCGGTGTCGGCAACGCACTCGGACACGTGGCGATGGTCATCGCGCTCGGCGCGATGCTCGGCAAGATGCTCGCGGAGTCGGGCGGCGCGGATACCATCGCACAGACGATGATTCGCCTGTTCGGGCCGCGCAACGTCCACTGGGCCATGGGCTGCGTCGCGTTCATCGTCGGGCTTCCAGTCTTCTGGGACGTCGGCTTCGTGTTGCTCGTGCCCATCGCGTTCACCATCGCGAAACGCACGGGCGCGTCGATGGTGCTCGTTGGAATTCCGATGGCTGCGGGACTGAGTGTGGTGCACGGGCTCTTCCCACCGCATCCGGCGGCGCTGTTCGCCGTGACAGCGTACAACGCGGATATCGGGCGTACGATGCTCTACGGCCTGGCGGTGGGCATCCCGACGGCGGCGCTCTCGGGACCCATCTTCGCGAAGCTCGTGTCGCGCTATGTGATTCCTACGCCGAACACGGCGTTGATGAACGCGCTCACCGACGCACCGCGTCGGCAAGCGCTTCCCGGATTCGGGATCACGCTCTTCACGATTCTTCTTCCCGTGGTCTTGATCCTCGTCGGGAACTGGGCCGACCAACTCGCGCCGGCGGGGACGTTCGGGAATGACGCGCTTCGGTTGGCTGGCAATCCGGTGGTCGCGTTGCTTCTCTCACTGCTGCTGAGCTTCTACACGCTGGGACGCGCCTGCGGATTCAATCGCGAGGACATCCTGAAGTTCACCAGTGACTCGGTGGCGCCCATTGCACTGGTGACACTCGTCGTAGGTGCGGGCGCTGGCTTCGGCCGCATCCTGATGGACAGTGGAATCGCGTCCGCCGTCATCGGTGTCTCGAAAAACGTGAACATGTCACCCCTCGTGCTGGGGTGGTTGGTGGCGGCGCTGATCCGTGTCGCCACGGGGTCGGCGACAGTGGCGATGACGACGGCGTGCGGAATCGTGGCCCCGCTCGCGACAGCGAGTACCGGGGTGTCGCCGGAGCTGATGGTCCTTGCGACGGGTGCCGGATCGCTGACGCTCTCGCACGTCAACGACGGGGGCTTCTGGTTGGTGCAGCAGTACTTCGGCCTGACGGTGACGCAGACTTTCAAGACATGGACAGTGGCCGAGACGTTGATCTCTGTCGTTGCCTTGCTCTTGACGCTCGCGTTGGCGGCGGTGATCTAGGCGAGGCGGCGGAGCCTCGCGAAAGAGTAACGCTACGAAATCGTGAAGCCGAACGTCTCCAGCAGGCCGCGATCCTTCATGATCGCGACAAGCTTGCTTCCGTATTGCGGGTCCGTCGCGTATATGCCGGTGAGCGCATTCGCGAAGGCGACGGGATCGTTCGGATTCGAGAGTGCCTTGGCGTAGATCTTCTTGCCGTTGCTCATGCGGTTGCAGATCAGCCGTGCATGATCGGCAAAGCAGTCCGCCATCGACTCGTAGCGGCGGAAGGGCTGTTGCACCTTCACCGGTTTCCCGCTCACGAACTCGGTCGTGTCCTTCATTACGAACGGCTCGCCAGCGCGCGCCTTTATACCGAAGTAGTTGTTCGCGTCGCCCATACCGCTTCGCCCCCAGTTCGACTCGAGCAGGAATTGGGCGACCGTCACCGGCGTGAGCGCTGGTGGATAGTCAACCATCGCCTGTGCAGCGATTTCCGCCGCGTCCGCAGCCTGTTGCAGCGCGGTGAGCTTGAAGGATTCGAGGTTCGCGTTCTTCGCCGCGATGAGCATGGCCATGCGATCATCTCCTGGGCGGTGGGTGGCCACCAGAATAGCATTTGCATGCTCCTCGCGCACGTGGCCTCCGCTGTGCGTTATCAATACCTCACCCCCACCCTTCGCCAAAAGAAGCGCACTCAGCCATGGCCGACCGCAGCACCCGCACCAGTCCTGATGTCTCCAATGCCGTGTCCGAGCGAGTCTCGACGCGGACGTCGGAGCACGCCGTAACCGACGCGGCGACCTTCGCGAGTGCGCGGATGGGTGGCGCTCCGTTCAGCGAAGGCGACGGCCTCTATAAACTTCTGGTCGAGAGCGTACAGGACTACGCGATCTTCGCGCTGGACGCGACCGGCCACGTTCTGAGCTGGAACCGCGGCGCGCAGCGGTTCAAGGGCTACCTGCCGGAGGAGATCATCGGCAAGCACTTCTCTGTCTTCTATACCGAAGAGGAGAAGTACACGAAGCCAGCCTGGGAGCTCGAAGTCGCGTCGCGTGAGGGGCGTGTCGAGGACGAAGGCTGGCGCGTGCGAAAGGACGGCACGCGCTTCTGGGCGAATATCGTCATCACGGCCCTCCGCGATGGCACGGGGCGGCTCGTCGGCTTTGCGAAGGTCACGCGCGACCTCACCGAACGACGCGCGGCTGAGTTGCGGGCCCTCGCCGCGGCCCGCCGCGTCGACCAGGCAGAAGAGGCGAATCAGGTCAAGGCGTCGTTTCTCGCCGCGATGAGCCACGAGCTACGTACACCGTTGAACGCGATCGGCGGCTACGCCGACCTGCTCCTCACCGGGATCGGCGGAACCATCTCACCACAGCAGACGCAGTACCTCGAGCGCATTCGCAACAGCCAGCAGCATCTCCTCGCCATCATCAACGACATCCTCAACTTCAGCCGCCTCGAAGCCGGGCGATTGACGGTCGATGTCGGCCCGGTAGCACTGCAGGACGTCGTGGACGCGGTGGTGCCGATGATCGAGCCGCAGGCCATTGCGAAGAACCTTCGTTTGGAGCTGGGAGATTTCGACGGCGCCATCGTCGCCGGCGACCGGTCCAAGATCGAGCAGATACTCATCAACCTGATGTCGAACTCGGTGAAGTTCACGGCCTCCGGCGGGGCCATCTCCATCCGCTGCGAGGAGCGGGGTGACTGCTACGAGCTCAGCGTACACGACACGGGAATCGGCATTCCCGAAGAAGCGATCGACGCCATCTTCCAGCCCTTCGTCCAAGTGGGCCGTTCGCTCACCAGCAAGCAGGAAGGCACCGGCCTTGGTCTCGCCATCAGCAGTGACCTCGCGAAAGCGATGAATGGCGAACTCCGCGTCCAAAGCAAGGTCGATCAATGGTCGACGTTCACGCTCTCGCTTCCAAAGGCGTCGAAGTAGCTCGGGTGACAACCGCTACGGCACCAGCACGGGGATCGGGTCGAGCTGTCTCGTCTTGAGCGCCGAATTGATTCCTCCCAGCTCGCGATTGATCCACTGGTCGAACGTGCGCGAGATGTCCGTCAACTCTCGGCCGATCGCACCCGTGCGCGTGAACTCCGCTCGCGATGGACGACCGTCGTAGAAGATCACGTTGCCATACAGGTCGGCAAGATTCTCGCGCAAGCGCTCCTCGCCGGTGATCATGCCGCCCTCCTTGGTCGCCACGATCTTCTTGCGCATCTCGTCCACGTCTGACGATGCGCGTGTCAGGCGCGGCGCGAGCGTGTCTCCCGTCGAGAGCTTGCCTGTACGATCCTCGAGGGCGAAGCGGATGTCGTTCATGCGATCCACGGCGGCCGCCATCTCGCCGAGCATTCCCGACAGCTTCATCGAGAGGTCGAACTGTGCCCGCCGGTCTGCCGCGGAATGCTTTGACCGCGGATCGGGAAGCACCTGCAATGCCGTCGTGAACACCTTGTTGTCCTTCGTCATGCGCACGGTGTAGTTGCCCGGCAACACGCGTGGCCCAACCGACGCTCCTCCAGCCGCCGACGCAGCAGCGGGCACGGTTGGCGCCTTCAACCGCATCGACCAGGCGACTCGGCTCAAGCCACGCCGCTTGCTGCTCGGCAGCGTACCGACGATGTGACCTGCCGAGTCGAGCACCTCGAGCTTCATGTCGCCGAAGATGTGCCGCTTCTTCAGGTAGTAGGTGATCATCGCGTCATCGGGCGGGTTGGGGCCGACGAATGACGCGTCGCCATTGACCCATCCACCACCGGCGGAGGCCCTCGCGATGGTCGGCCGCACCTTCGCGAACATCACGTCGCTCGCGAGCGCCTGCGGCGTGAGCGCGCGAAGCGGCGTGATGTCGTCCACGATCCAAATCCCTCGGCCGTGTGTGGCGATCACGAGGTCGTTGTCGCGCGGATGAATCGCGAGGTCGCGAACGGCGACATTCGGAAGATCGCCACCCTTGAAGCGTGACCAGTTCGCACCGCGGTCCACGGAGATCCACAGTCCGAACTCCGTGCCGAGAAAGAGGAGATCCGGGTTGACGAGATCTTCCTTCACGACGTGGGCGTAGCCGCGCACGGGACTGTTCGCTGCCACCAGCGGCGTCCACGTCTTGCCGAAATCCGCCGACCGATACGCATACGGCCGCATGTCGCCGAAGGTGTGCAGGTCGAAGGTCGCGTACACCACGCCGTCCTCGTGTCGCCCCGCTTCGATCGACGAGACCCACGCGTTCTTCGGCAGGCCGCGAATGTTCGCCACCATGTTCGTCCATGTCTTTCCGGCATCGCGCGTCAGCTGGACGTTGCCGTCGTCCGTGCCGACCCAGATGATCCTCGCGTTCCTCGGCGACTCCGAGATGGTGTAGATCGACGTGTGCATCTCTGCCGCGGAGTTGTCGATGGTCACGCCGCCGGACTCCTCCTGCTTCTGCTTCGCCGGATCGTTCGTCGTGAGGTCGGGCGACACGCGGTCCCACGACTCCCCGAAGTCGCGCGAGCGGAAGAGAAACTCCGCGCCGATGTACAGCGTGCCCTTGTTCACGGTGCTCAGGTGAATCGGCGTATTCCAGTTGAAGCGGAGCTTCTTTTCCTGGTAGAGCGGCAGGGGCTTGATGGGTCGCGACTCGTGCGTCTTGCGATTGATGCGACCGATCTCTCCGCCTTGCGCCTCGGCGTACACGTAGTCGGGATCGACCGGATCAGCGAACATCCAGAAGCCGTCGCCGCCGTACATGTTCTCCCACCGACTGTTGGTGATGCCGCCTGGGTACGCTGACTCGCCGACCCAGCTGCTGTTGTCCTGGAGTCCGCCGTAGACGCGATACGGTCGATCCATGTCGACGCTCACGTGGTAGAACTGCGATACCGGCAGGTTCTCTCCCTTCCACCACTTGTTGCCGCCGTCGTACGAGTACCACACGCCGCCGTCGTCGCCGGTGATGAGACGATCGGTGCTCTTCGGATCGATCCACACGTCGTGAAAGTCCCCATGTGCGCCGCCGGAGATGTTGCTGAAGCTCTGCCCTCCGTCAGTGCTGAGGATCAGCGGACCGTCGGGCTTGAAGACGCGGTTCTCGTCCTTCGGATCGACGATGAGGTTGGCGAAATAGAACGGTCGCCAGATCATATTCTGGCTGCGATCGCGCATCTGCCACGTCTTGCCGCCGTCGTCCGAGCGATAGAGCGCGTTCTTTGGCGGCACCGCTTCGATGAATGCGTAGACGACGTTCGGGTTCGATGGCGCGACTGCCACGGCGACGCGTCCCCACGGCTTTGTCGGCAATCCCTGCGCGCTCGTCGCAGTGAGGTCAGACCACGTCGCGCCGCCATCCGTGCTCTTGAGCAGCCCACTGGCACTCGGCGCCTCCGGACCGTCACCGCCGGAGCGGAAGGTCCACCCCTTTCGGCGGAAATCCCACATGCCGGCGTAGATGGTCTTGGGATCTTTCGGATCCATCGACATCATCGAGCATCCGGTGGATGCGTTCGCGCCCCTGAGCACCTTGTTCCAACTCTTTCCGCCGTCGGTCGTCTTGTAGACGCCACGCTCGTCGCTGTCGCTCCAGAGCTTTCCCGGGACGCAGACGTAAACCGTGTTGGGCGCTGATGGATCGACGAGAATCTTCGCGATGCGCTCGGACTCGCGGAGTCCGAGGTTGGTCCAGTTGTCGCCGCCGTCGGTGGACTTGTACACGCCGTCGCCGATGGAGACGCTGTTGCGTGTCCACGCTTCGCCGGTGCCGACCCAGATCGTTCGCGGATTCGTCGGGTCGATCGTCACCGCGCCGATCGACTGTACATCCTGCTTGTCGAAGATCGGCTTGTAGGTCGTGCCGCCGTTCACCGACTTCCATACGCCGCCGCTCGCGGAGCCGAGGTATACGGTGAGACGGTTTCCTTCATGGACAGCGTCGACTGCGGCGATGCGGCCGCTCATCGCCGCCGAGCCGATGTTGCGCGCGCCGAGTCCGGAGATCGTCTCGGAGTCGACCTTCACAGTTGACTGTTGTGCGGCTAGTCGACCTGCGAACAGCACCAACGTCAAGAGCACAACGTAAGAGCGTGCGCGCATGGTCAGTTCCTCTCCGGTGACGCGGGCTTCGTAGCCACGATGGGTTTGCTGAAGCGCCGATCATCGAGCGGCACGTTGGCTTCGATCTTCTCGTACGTCACCGTGCTCTTGTCCTGTCCCTTCGGTCCACTCTCGATGGAGAAAGGCATGAACCAGCCATTCACCGCCTTGTAATCGCCGAGCGTCGTCTCGAACTCCTGCTCGCTGCCGCGGATCAGTCGCTTCTCCTCCATCTTGATCGGCACGTAGGAGTCGGTGTCCATGTAGTAATGGCGCACGTCGCCGTTGGGCAGCGACACTTTCAGCTTGTAGACGTCGGTGCCCTCGATCTGTTCGGTGCCCACCAATTCGACCTTGTTTCCCTTCTCCCGGTAGTTGATGAGCGGCTCGTCGAAGTCGGCGTCGAGGAGGATGCCATGCATCTCGTCCTCGCTCAGCGATTCGGGATCCTTCTTGCCGCCGAAGGGATCGATCTTCCATCCCGCCCTGCCGTCGTAGGCGTTGATGGCCGTCATGCCCTGAAGTGAGAACTCCTCGCGCACGAGGTTTGGTCGCTTGTTCTCCTGGACGACCTTGGCCTCGAAGCCGCCGCCTCCGATGAACTTGCCTGTCCGTCGCAGCGACTTCGCCGCCTGGATGGTTTCCATCCCGCCGATGGTCTTGATGTAGCGGGCGATGACGTCGTCGGCGGTCTGCGCCGCGAGCGGCTGGGAGAGTAGTGCGAGTCCGAGAACCTGCAGCACGATGCGTCGCATGTCGGTCTCACCTGGGGAGCGAGCGTGGCGCGGTGACGGCAGATCTTAGCGGTATCTCTGTCCTCCCGACAGGAGCGCAGCGATCGAGGCACCTGCTTCCTGTCGCGAATGTCAGAATCGTGCGTATCTTCTCCCCGATGACGAACCGCATCGTCGCCGCTCTTGTGATCATGACGCTCGCACTCGCTGCAGAGCGAGCCGTCGCCCAACAGCCCGCGCGCATCGACGGCGTGTTGACCGACAGCACGCATTACAAGCCGCTGTCCGACGCCATCATCTACATCACTCGCATCGAACCCGCACAGCCGGAGTTCATGCGGACGGTCGTCTCCGACAAGGATGGTCGCTATCACCTCGACAGTCTCACTGCCGGACGCTACTCCGTGTTGTTCACCCATCCGACGCTCGACTCGCTCGACGTGCCCGTCGCAGCGCGCGAAGTCGTGCTTACGGCCGGAGAGAGAGCGCGCGTCGATCTCGGCATTCCATCCGGCGCCACCTTGCGCCGTGCCGCCTGTCCAGGGCTGCTGCTTGCCGCGAATACTGGCGCAGTCGTTGGGACGGTAACTGACGCGGACACCGACCGGCCACTCATCGGCGCATCGGTCGCGGTGACGTGGAACGACATCACCATCGATCGAACGACGCTGCAAACGATGACCGCTGCACGATCAGGAAGCGTGCGCGTGGACTCCGCGGGCATCTATCGATTGTGCGGCGTTCCCACGGGCAGCTATCTGCTGCTGCAGGTGCAGGCGGGCGGACGCGCGGGCAGCGTGCTTCGTACCGAAGTCTCCGACAGCGTTGGCTTCAGGCGACTCGACCTTACCTTCAGTGCGGTCGCGTCACGCGCGTTGGTCAGTGCCGACACCACTGAGCCGCCTCCGCTCACTGGAACCGCCGTCCTCACGGGAACGGTGCGCAACTCCACCGGCCTGCCGCTCGCCGACGTCACGATTCGCGTAGAGGACGCCGCGGGCACGGCGCGCACCGATTCACTCGGCCACTTCAGGCTCAGTGGACTGCCCGCGGGTAGCCAGCTGGTCGAGGCTCTTCGCATCGGGTACTTCATCGGTCGAATGCCGGTCGCGCTGCGCAGTGGACGTACGGTCGACATCCAGCTGTCGGTCGACCGCATAGTGTCACTCGACTCCGTTCGTGTCATCGCGCAGCGCAGCAGGTATCGGGAGTTCGAGCAGCACAAGCGCTCGTCGGTCGGCCGGTATTTCACCGAGGAGCAGATTACCCAGCGTCACGCGTCCGAGACTGCCGAACTGTTTCGCATGATGCCGGGCTTTCGCGTCGTTGGATCGGGATTCGATTCGAGAGTCGTGAGCACGAGAGGCGGTGGTGCCGGGCGCAACTGCGCGCCGAACATCGTGATCGACAACATGCAGAATCAGGATCTCAGCATCATTCATCCGTACGACATCGGCGCGATGGAGGTCTACAACGATCTGGCTGGTGGTCCGCCAGGCGCGAACCGTGGTTGTGGCGTGATCGTCATCTGGACCAAGAGGTAAGGAGCGAGGGCCCTATTTATGCCCTACCCAGCGGTGAACCGACTCACATCGCGAGGTCGAGATCATGGCGGACAAGGGCAAGGGCAAGAAGGGCGGCGAAAAGGACGGCATGCCGGGCGGGCAGGGTGGCAAGGGTCAGTCCGGCACCGATCAGGGGAAGACGGACAGCAGCCGCAAAGCCCAGGGGAAGTACGGGTCGTCCGGCGCCAAGGGATCCGGTGGGACCGGCGCTTCGCAGAGCTCTGGCGGTGGGTCGGGCGGAACGCCCGGCTGACGACATCGCCGACCTCATCGCTCCGGTACCACGAGCAGTATCTGAGCGCCGTCCTTGAACAGCACGGTCATCATAACCGACTTACCGAAGATGGCGGCGGCGTTCGTCATGCGCAGTGCGGTCTCCTGCGGCGCCGCCGCACCCTTGGCCAGCCGCGGCCAGAAGCCGATCTTCAACCGCATGCGCTCGGTCGAACCCACCCCCGACCGCTCCGACGCATCGAGCTCCACGACCGCGTCGCCGCCGGCCCAGATCAGGCGCTCGCTCAGATGCCCCTGGGCGTCGGAGGTCACGGTCGACTCCGCAAGCAACTTGTATGTCGAGTCGTTCACCTGCGGCCCGCACCCGGGTGACTCGCGCTTCCATTTTCCGGAGTCGGGGCGCACGCACTTCACGTACACCATGGAGGGCTTCCCAATGAGCGCGTTCGGGGCCGAGACTGCCGGCATCTTCGCACCTGCTCGTATGCCGGAGAGCGCCCGCGCACGACGCTCGATCTCGTCCTGTTTCAGCTGCGCCTCCCGATCGAGCGCCGCGACGGCCGCGACGCCCGTATCGGCCGAGATGAGCCGGAGATGGAAGCGCACGCCGGCCGCCGGCCCCTGGGCGGCGACGGGGAGGGAGACCGCGCTGCAGAGGAGCGTCGCGCACAACACGATTCTATTCATTGGGCTCCCGAATGTGAAAGACGACGTCGATGGTGTCCCGCCGCTCCACGACCGTGACCGCGCGTCCCTGCGCGTTCTCGATGGTGACCGGGCTGAGTTGCTGTAACGCCTGAGGTATCGGCGCGATTGGAGCATGTGGTGCGCGACGCGCGAGGGCGACGACCACGACGAGTCCCGCCGCAATCGATAACGCGCCGATCGCGCGACCACGCCGGAAGACTCGCTCCGCTCCGGGTCGGCCTCGTGCGGCGAGCGCCGTTCGCAGCGTCCCAGTGCGCGCGACGATCGCGTCGGCGCGCGCGCGACAATCGCTGCATCGCCCGATGTGGCGTGCGAGCCTGCCGGTCGCCTGCGGCGCCAGGTCGGCGAGCTCGCATTCCAGCATGGCGGATCGTGCCTCGGTGCAGTTCATGAGAGGTACTCCCGTACCAACGCTTCGTGATGTTCCAGCAACTTGGTCCGGATGCTTGCGCGCGCCTTGAACAGGTGCGCGCGAACAGTGGACTCCTGCATGCCGAGCTCGCGCGCCACAACGGCGTGCGGTGTGCCGCGTAGCTCCACCATCTCGAACACCTGTCGCTGCCTCGGCGGCAGCGCGTCGAAATAACCCAGGACGAGCGCGCTCAGGGTCTCGGCATTCTCCGTCGAACCGTGGCTGTCGGTGGCCTCGTCGACATCAGGGACGAACGACGCGAGCAGGTCCCTGCGCCGCGATGCCGTCCGTTGCGTCGAGCGCGCGACGCGTCGGGTGAGGACGTACAGCCACGCCGCGAACGGGCGGCGCTGGTCGAACCGCTTCACGCGATCAGGCAGGCCGACCATCACCTCCTGCGCGACGTCGTCCGCCTCGTCCGCGTCGTGCGTGTAGCGGGCGGCCCACTGGTGGATCCGATCGCGGAAGCGAACGAGCAAGCGCTCCACCGCAACCTCGTCCCCGGCGCACGCATGCTTGAGGAGGGGCGGCAAGTCGTCGTGTCCGGAAGCCGGTCGCGCAGGTTCGATGTTCACGCCCATGGTACGTCACCAGTCGAGACAGCGTTTACTCGTAGAGCGCAGCAGCTCGATTCAGCTTCGAGCCGGAGTATGAGCGTGAGCGTGAGCCTCCAGCTCTGAGCCCACCAGAGCTCGAGCTTCAGCTCAGAGCCCGAGCTCGCGCTCTGACTTGCTGGTGGCTGGAGGCTCACGCTCGCGCTCCGGCTGACCGCTCACCCTCTGACTCGAGCTCGAGCTGGACTGGGGATGACGATTCGAAGCGCCAGTTCTGCACTGGTTGCCAAAAAAAAGTGGCGGAGAGACTCGAGTGTCTCTCCGCCACTTTGGATCAGCGAGGTCGTCAGATGTCGAGGTTCGACGCGAACTTCGCGTTGTCCTCGATGAACTGACGGCGCGGCTCCACTTCGTCACCCATCAGCTTCCGAAACATCTCGTCCGCCGTCACGGCATCCTCCACGTTCACCTTGAGCAGCGTGCGCGTGTTGGGATCCATCGTGGTGTCGAACAGCTGATCGGCGTTCATCTCGCCGAGTCCCTTGTAGCGCTGGACGTTGAGGCCCGTCTTGCCGTCGGGCACCATGCGCTTCGCAATCTCGTCGCGCTCCTTGATGTCGTAGGCATAGTACGCCTCCTTCCCCTTGGCCACGCGGAAGAGCGGCGGCTGCGCGATATAGACGAAGCCCGCCTCGATGAGCTCCGGCATCTGCCGATAGAAGAACGTCAGCAGGAGAGTGCGGATGTGCGCACCGTCGACGTCGGCGTCGGTCATGATGATGACCTTGTGATAGCGCGCCTTGTCGATCTGGAACTCGTCCTTGATGCCAGTGCCGAGCGCCGTGATGATCGTGCGGATTTCCTCGTTGGAGAGCACCTTGTCGATGCGTGCCTTCTCGACGTTGATGATCTTGCCGCGCAGCGGCAGGATCGCCTGGAACTCGCGCTTGCGCCCCTGCTTCGCCGAACCGCCGGCCGAGTCGCCCTCGACGAGGTAGATCTCGCAGAGAGCAGGGTCGGTGAGCGAGCAGTCAGCCAGCTTGCCAGGCAGGTTGCCGACGTCGAGCGCGCTCTTGCGGCGCGTGAGATCGCGTGCCTTGCGTGCGGCTTCTCTTGCGCGCGCCGCTGACATCGCCTTGTCGATGACGATGTTCGCCGTGCGCGGGTGCTCCTCGAGATAACTGGCCAGCCACTCGTTGACGACGGTCTTCACCGCCGACTCCACTTCGGAGTTGCCGAGCTTCGTCTTGGTCTGCCCCTCGAACTGCGGCTCGTGCACCTTGACCGACAGCACGGCCGTGAGGCCTTCGCGCACGTCGTCGCCGGAGAGAACCGTCTCCTTGTCCTTCTTGGAGAGCGACGACTTCTGGATGTACTGGTTGATGACGCGCGTCAACGCACTCTTGAACCCGGTCAGGTGCGTGCCGCCTTCGTGCGTGTTGATGTTGTTGACGAAGGAGAAGACGGTGTCCTGATAGCCGTCGTTGTACTGCATGGCGAGCTCGATGCCGACATCGTCCTTCGTCGTCTCGAGGTACACGACCTCATTGTGCAGCGCCTTGCGGCCGGTGTTGAGGTGCTGCACGAATTCGCGCAGACCGTTCTTCGCCAGGAAGATGTCTTCCTTCTCCTGCTCGGCGCGTTCGTCCTTGAGCGTGATGGTCACGCCCTTGTTGAGGAAGGACAGCTCGCGCAGGCGCGACGCCAGCGTTGTGTAGTTGTAGGTCAGCTCGGTGAAGATCTCGTGATCGGGCTTGAACCAGATCTTGGTGCCGTTCTGCTTCTTTGGCACGTCGCCCAGGATCTTGAGCTTGGTCTGCGTCGCACCGCGCATGAAGTCCATGTAGTACTCATGGCCGTCGCGCTTGACCCAGACCTTGAGGCGCTCGGAGAGCGCATTCACCACCGACACGCCGACGCCGTGCAGTCCGCCGGACACCTTGTAGGTGTCCTTGTCGAACTTTCCGCCGGCATGCAGCACCGTCATCGCCAGCTCGACACCGGGAATCTTCTCGATGGGATGGATGTCGACCGGGATGCCCCGGCCGTTGTCTTCCACCTCGATGGAGTTGTCGGCGTGGATGATGACGGTGACCTTGTCGGCGTAGCCGGCCAGCGCTTCATCGATGGAGTTGTCGACCACTTCGTACACGAGGTGATGCAACCCTCGCTCGGAGGTGGAGCCGATGTACATGCCTGGGCGCTTGCGGACTGCCTCGAGCCCCTTGAGTACCGTGATCTGGCCCGCTCCGTACTCGTTCGTCGCGGGCTTATCGTTCGATTTCGTCATCAACTCCACTCGAAAATGTGCCGGAAACGCTACCGAAGAGAGGCCGAAAACGGGCCTCGACTACAGACCTGCAAATCTACATGATTTTGCAGGTTTATGCAATAGAAAGCACGCGGTATAAGGCGTTGTCAGCCAACAAGTTACCGCACTGGCAAATCTGATGCATGCGGATGCCGCGGATCAACGACGAAACGAGCACCAAACTTCGGTCGACGGAAGATCAACTGCCTGACACGGATGCACGCGGACACTGCCGGATTTTCACGGATACTGCCAAGCCACGAACCACGTTGAAGAGCAGTAGAAAAAAAGAGTCGAAGGTTCTTTGATGATGTCGCGCGACGCGAAAGGCGCCTGCCCGAGGCACGATCCGTGTAGATCCGGCAGTACAATCCGCGTTGATCCGCGTCAGGCAGTTGTCTGTTTGCCTTGTTACCCGCGCCGTATCAGCCACCGAATCTTCTTCACCGCGATCCGCCCCGGCTTCGCATTCAGCGCACGCAACAGCTCGGGTTCCATCAGCGATAACTCCATCATCCACGCGTTCGTCGTCACATGCACGAACAGCGTACCGTCTGCCGCAATCGACTGTGGCTCCGTCACGCGCGCGATCTGCTCCCCCACCAGCGCGGCCCACTCGGGAATGATCCCCGCCTGCTCGACGCGCGCCGCAATGCCCGCTTTCTGCAGCACACCGGCGAGCACGTCACCAAGCGCGGCAGGCTTCTTCTTGGCGGGACTCACGCGGCACCCGCATGGACGTCATCCGCCACGTCTGCCGTGATCACACCCTCGGCGATCCGCCACCGCGACAGCTGCGTCAGCGCCGGCGGAATGTCACTTTCCCTGGGAACCGTCAGCACTGTCTGCCCCATGGCCTGCCCGCCGAGCAGCTCGAGAATCCGCGACGAACGATGTACGTCGAGCTCAGCGAACGGATCGTCGAGCAACAACATCGGCGCGACGCCCAATCGCTCGCGCAGCGTCTCGCCCTCGAGCAACCGCAGCGCAATCGCGCCCGTGCGCTGCTGACCCGCCGACCCGAATGCCCGCAGCTCGCGGCCGCCCAGCAGCAGCGCGAGATCATCGCGATGCGGGCCGGTGTGCGTGATGCATCGCCGCACATCGAGCTGACGACGCTCCTCGAGCCCGCGCGCCAACGCACTCTTCACATCCTCGAGCGTACGCGTCGCCGGTTCGAGCGACGACGCATAGCGCATCGATACCTCGGTCTGCTCACCAATCGCCTCGCACACCGTCGCAAATCTCGGCGCGGCCTGCTCGGCCCACATCACGCGCTCCAGCCACAACACGGCACCATGTTCGGCGAGTGGCGCCTCCCAGACGGCGATGCGTTGCTCCGCTTTGCTACCGCCCGACTTCATGGCGTCGCGCAGCGCGGCATTGCGCTGCGCCAGCGCGTGGCGATAGCGCTGCAGCGCCGAGAGGTATGGGCGGGACGAGAGCGCGAGCAGGATGTCGAGATACCTTCGCCGCGCCGTGGGTGCTCCAGCCACGAGGTCGACGTCGGCCGGTGAGAAGAGCACACAGGGCAGGGCGCCCAGAGCGTCGCTCAGACGCTGCGGCTCGGAACCGCCGAGCTTCACGCGCTTGCGCTTGCCCTGACGCTCGAAGCCCGCGGAGATCTCGTGATTGACGCCACCGTCGGCACGCGCGGCGATGTGAAAGCCCGGCGCGCCAAATCGCACGATGTCGACGTCGCGCGCGCCGCGCACGGAGCGGAGGAGATGCAGGTAGTAAATCGCCTCGAGGAGGTTCGTCTTCCCCTGACCATTGTCGCCGATGACGACGACACCGGCGTGCGGAAAGGAGAGATCGAGCCGAGCCAGGTTGCGAAAGTCCCGCAGCGCGAGCGATCGCAGTACGACGCGAGCGTCCGCCGTAGTCATCAAGTTCCCGTGAATGTCGCGGCGCGCTTTTCGAGGAAGGCGCGCATACCTTCCGCCTTGTCGGCGGTCGCGGACAGCATTCCGAAGTACGACGCCTCGAGGGCGATCGCGTCGTCGAGCCCCATGTCCAACCCGCGATCGACTGCCTCGATACACTGCGCGATGGCGAGTGGACCATGCGCGAGCATCGTCGTGAGCATCGCGCGCGACGTCTCGATGAGCGACTCGGCGCTCACGACGCGATTCACCAGTCCGATGCGGTGCGCCTCCGTTGCGTCGATCATGTCGCCGGTGAGCAGCAGCTCGAGCGCGCGACCCTTGCCGACGAGCCGAGGCAGTCGCTGCGAACCGCCGTACCCAGGCACGATCCCAAGCTTCACTTCGGGCTGGCCGAACCTCGCCTTCTCCGACGCGATGCGAATGTGGCACGCCATCGCGAGCTCGCAGCCGCCCCCGAGCGCGAAACCGTTCACCGCAGCGAGCGTCGGCTTCGGGGACGTCTCGAACTGCCGAAACGTCCGCTGTCCGCGCTCGGCGCGCGCCTTCCCTTCCACCGCCGTCTGGTCCACGAGCTCACCGATGTCAGCGCCCGCAACGAACGCTCGGCCCGCGCCAGTGAGCAACACGGCGCGGACATCCGATCGCGCGACGGCTTCGGCCATGGCGAGTCCGAGCTCCGCCATCAGTGCGTCGTTGAGCGCGTTCAGCTTGTCTGGCCGGTTCACCGTTATCGTGGCGATCCGGTCTGCGACCTGGAACGTGAGAAGCGCGTAGGACATTGGTGCTATCGAGGGCATCGGGACGGTTCGTTGCCGCTGGTAGTTCACTCAGACCAACGAACAGGAAACAAGAAGGACTAGAATTTCAAAGTATTGAAAAAGAATTATGGGAATTGACTGCGTCAGCACTGCGTCGGGCGCTCATCAACGCTGCGCAACAGAGATCAAATTCCAAAAATTCAAGAATTCAAGTCAGTCAGTTGCTGTTGGTGTTGCTGTCGGTTGGTTGAGAGTGAAGCCTGACAGGCGGAAGCCAGTCTGACTGGAAGATACCAAACGGACCACAACTTGCCCTCCAGCCCGCCATGGCAGAATGGATCACGCGTGAAGGTGGCAAGACGAGATTTCGATATGCCCGAAACGACAAGCCAGTGCGTGACGAACGAACGCTCGAGCGTATTCGCCTGCTCGCCGTACCGCCAGCGTGGACGAACGTACACATCGCCGCGAGCGCGAGCGCCGAGGTGCAGGCATGGGGGCTCGATGCGAAGGGGCGAAAGCAGTATCGCTACCACACGCGCGCCGTAGAGCGCGGACAACTGCGCAAGTACTATCGAGTGCGCGAGATGGCGAAGGAGCTTCCGGAATTGCGGAAGCGCATCCGCACGCATGCGGCATCGCGGACCCCGTCGCGCCGCGCGGCGGCGGCCGCAGTCGTGCGCCTCATCAGCGAGAGCTTCTTTCGCATCGGCAGCGAGAAGTACGCGACGGAGAACAAGACCTTCGGCATCGCGACGCTGCGCAAGCGCCACGTACAGGTCGCCGACGGCCGAGCGGTCTTCAACTACGTGGGCAAGAAGTCGATCAAGCAGCGGCAAGTGGTCGCCAATCGGGAGCTGACACGGCTCGTGAAGCGCTACATGACCATGCCAGGAGCGCGCCTCTTCCGCTATCAGGACGGCCGTAAGTGGCGCGACCTCACTTCGCGCGATGTCAACGCATACCTCCACGAGACGTTGGGCGTCGATTACAGCGCGAAGGACTTTCGTACGTGGGGCGGCACGCTGCGCGCCGCGACGGTGCTGGCCGAGTTGGGGCCGGCGGACTCGCCGACCGAGGCGAAGCGCAACGTCGCCACGACGATGCGGCTCGTGGCATCCGAGTTGGGAAACACGCCGGCCATCTGTCGATCATCGTACGTGCATCCGATGGTCATTGCGCGCTATGTGGATGATGGCGAGACGATCAAGCTTCCGGCGAGTTATGCGTCACGTGCGGACGTGTATGCGCACTCGCCGGAGGAGCGAGCGCTGATCCGCTTCCTCGACGCGCACTTTCCCGAACGACGGAAACGCACGCGCGCCTAAGGTGAGGGCCGGACGGCAACGGACGGGTCGAGGTGCGGAGGAAAGTCGCATGGCGTCTCTCCGGTAACGCCGCTTTGACAGCGTCGCGCGCGAGCGATTGCCGCCTGGATGGTGGGCAAACCGATATCCGCGCCGGGCAACTCGATGTGACCCCAATCCCATGTCCGCTCGGGAGTGCCGAGCACGCGAAAGTCATGGCCATCGTAACTGGTGACCCAACGTCGAAACGCGATCCAGTGTTGGCGGGTGGACGCGTGCCTGGTGTTTCCGTCTCCGACGACGACATCGATCGCGCGACCGTAGGAATGGAGAGATGTCAGCGTATGCGTGCGCCCACCTCCCTTCCACATGAGGTACGCCTCGCGCTCGGGAGAGCGATAGGTGTCGGCGACATGCAGCACGAAGCCGAGGCGTCGCCCTTCGGAAAGGAGGCTGTCGAATCTGGCGGACACTGCGGGATCGAGCGCGCGGATGGAGGTCGTCGCCATGCGCGCCGAGGGCGGGAAATCGGCGAGTCGCATGCTGCGCACTCGGCGTTCCAGCGCTTCCCACGTCTCGCCCGGACGGCGCACGGAGTGGAAGCCGATCCGGTACGAGTTCACGTAGCATGTCTGGCAGCGCTTGATCTGCGTGTCGTACTTGAGGAGCCTATCCTCCGACGAATCAGAAACGTAAAGCCGGCCGGGGTCCTCCACGCCGTAGACCTTGCGAAGAAGTTGGCGATCGTCGTCGGAGAGAGTCACGCGCGCATAGTGAGGAACGCCGCGTGCGTCCACGCCGACGTAGGGCGGCGTCGCGGTGTCCGACGATGAAAATGCCGACATTCGCGCCGAGCCCGTCGTTGGCGACTGAGCGTCTCCGCAGGACGATACGAGCACGATCATCGCGATGCCGCAGCCGAGCCACATGGCCAATCGCAAGGAATTCTCCCACTGGGTTTCTCATGACAAAGCAGCGATTCACCCCCCGCCAATTCACCTAAAGTTGCGTGCCACCGTTAGCGGTCTCGATGGCTTCACTGGCTGAGGACGGCTACCTTCACGCTTAGTGACTCACTCCTCGCGTGACACCGACTCCGAGCCGCGCACGGCCTCGCCGCCTGCAGCAGGAGGCGGCGCGTCGGCGCGACGAAGACTTGGTGCGGCGCTCGCGCTTGCCATTCTCGCGATCGGCCCGTTGCTCCCGACGCTGCGCGCGCCGTTCGTCTATGACGACACGACGATCATTCGCGACAACGTGTTCCTGCGCGGATGGGGCGCCATCGTTCATGTATGGTCGCAGCCCTACTGGCCGACGGAAGGCGTCGACGCACTCGGCCTCTATCGTCCGCTGCACATGGCGCTGTTGGCCACGGTGTGGAATCTCACCGGCGGCTCCGCGCGCGCGATGCACTTGTACGCGCTGGTGCTCGCCGCCATCGCCGCGCTGGGCGTGTGGTGGATGCTGCGCCGAGGCGTCGGGGCTGGTGCGGCGCTGGTGGGTGCGGCGTGGTTCGCTACACAGCCGCTTCACGTCGAGGCCATTGCGAGCGTCGCGAACAGCTCCGAATTGGTGATGGTGATCTGTACCGTCGCACTCGTCTGGGCGATTGGTTCATTCCAGCCGACGCCAGGCGACAAGCGACGCGACTGGCTGCGCGCAATGGGCATCGGCCTGCTCGCCGCAGCGGCGATCGGCGCGAAGGAATCGGGTTTACTGTCCGTGCCGCTCGCCGCTCTTACCGTGTGGGGCTGGCGACGCAATGGGCAGCCGGAGGCACTCGGCCGCTTCGTGCAGCGAAACGTGCGCGCCTGGCTCGCTGCGCTCGTCGGTGTAGGGATCGTGTTGATGGCACGCGTGGTCGTCCTCGGCGCGCCGGTGTCGCATGGCTCCATTGCAGCGCAGGGATTGAGCTCACTCTCCGGCTCCGAGCGTGTGACAGCGATGCTGTCGCTGTGGCCGCGCATCGTCGGCATGCTGGTGTGGCCGACGGGACTCTCTCCCTTTTATGGGCCGAGCATCTTTCCTGCGCACCGTTCGGGACTCGCGCTGCTCAGCGGCGCCATCGTCATCGCGCTGGCGACGATCTGTATCGCGGTCGCTCGCCGCGGCGATCGCCGGCCGCTCGTCGCATTGGGGTGGGTGATGCTGACGTACTTTCCGGCGTCCAACCTCCTGGCGGCCACGGGACAGATCCTTTCCGATCGCACGCTGTTCGGCGCGACGGTCGGCGTCGCCTTCGCCATCGCGTGGGGGCTCGACAGTCTGCCGCAGTTCGGCCGACGGCTGGCGACGGTGATCATCGCGATCGTGATCGGACGCGCGATGCTCGTCGGCACGCACTACGCGATCGCGTGGACCAGCCATCGCTCGCTCTGGTTGCGATTGGCCGAGTCGCAGCCGAGTGAGCATCTGAGCTACAAGCTGCTCGGCATGGACGCGCGCGCTCGAGGCGACACGGCACGCGCGCTCGAGTTGCTCGAGCGTGCGTTCGCGATGGCGCCGGCCGATCGACAACTGCGGTTCGAGGTCGGCCAGGCGATGTACTCGGCGGGAAGATTCGGGCCGGCGGCGAATACACTGGCGCCGTTGCTCAAGGACGGCGACGCGCGCGCGGAACCTGGCTTCATTGCGCTGTATCTCGATGCGGTGGGACGCGCGGCCGGTCCGGAAGCGGTGGTCCGCGCAGCGTCATCACTACTGCATTCGGAGTCGGCGTCGGTGGCTGCGCTGTTCCTGGGCGTTGCGCTGGAGCAGCTGGGCCGGCCGGCGGCCGCTGACTCGGCGTACGCGGTGGGGCTCAAGCACAGCGCGGCGGACTCTGCGCTGCTCTCTCGTCGCGCAGCGCTCCACGGCGCGATGCGTCAGTAAGAGCAGCTGCAGTAAGGCCGTAGTGCTCGAGGCGACAGCTTATTTTGTCTTTGCAGCAGGAAGCAATGTGAAACGCGCATACTGATCCTTGCGCAGATACAGCCGCGCTGCGTCGCGCAGTTTCTCACGCGTCACGCCGTTGATGAGCTCCGGGAGTCTCAGGAAGTCACGCTGGTCGCGGCCGTCTTCATCCGCGTCGGCCATGGCGGAGATCCACGCACCGTTCTGGCGAAGGGCTGTCTCGTGCGAGCGCAGCGGAATCTCCTTCACCTTGATGAGATTCGAGTCGCTCACGATGCCTGCCTTCACGCTGTCGATCACCGCGAACACCTCCTTCACCAACTCGTCCACTCGCTCCGGAGCACTGCCGAACGACAGGTTGATCTCGTAGTGCTCCCTCGGCACGCGGTGACACGATCCACCGACGCTCACGCCATACGTGCCGCCCTTGTCCTCGCGCAGTGCTTCGCGCAGCCGGATGTCGAGCAGGTCGCGCAGCGCACCGAGTACGACGCGGTTCTCGTAGCTGTACTTGCACTCGCCGGTGAAGACGAGCTGCGTCTGCGCCTTTGCCTCGACGCCCATGCGCACCGTCCTTTCCACCACGCCGGCGGGTGGACGAATTCCCACGTCGCGCGCCTTCTCGTTGCGATTCAATGACGGAAGGGAAGCGATGTAGCGCTCGACCAACGGTCGCACCGAATCCGGCTTGAAGCTGCCGACGAGGAAGAACGTGAACGCGCCGCCGTCGGCATACCGCTCACGGTATATCGCAAGTGCGCGCCGAAGATCGACAGAATCGAGAAGCTCCGGCGAGACGATGTAGACGCGCGGATGATGCTGCGCCATCGTGACGGTGATCGTGTCCTCGAACACGGCCTCGGGCGTGTTCCGCTGGTTCGCCATCACCGAGCGCATCTGGTTCTTGAACGCGACGAACGCGCTCGAGTCGACCCGTGGTTGTGTCACGCGGAGCCACACGAGCTGGAACATCGTCTCGATGTCCTTCACCGACGCCGAGCCACTGAGCGTCTCCGCGCTCTCGAACAGCGCCGCCCGTGCGCCGGCGCGCTTGCCCGTCAGCTTCTTGCCGAGCGTGATCTGGTTGAAATCACCGACGCCGCCGATCGACATGATGATGCTGCTCAAGTCCGCGTTGATGACGTCCTTGTCCGATACCAGCGACGCACCGCCCGGGCTGTTGGCCGAGAACAGCACCTCGTCTTCCTTGAAGTCGGTCGGCTTCAGCAACATGCGCGCACCGTTCGACAGCTTCCATTCGATGATGTCGGTACCGTCGATGGTGCGCTCGGAAACGACCTTTCCCGGGGTTGGTGGCGTCGGCACGAGCGGCGAATCGGAGGTCGAGTCGACGAACGCGGTGAGCTTCGAACCCTTCGCCTTGTCGAATACGGCGAGCATTGCCCTGCTCGTGGGCACCTTCACTTCGGCTTTCGCCGGCGCCGCAACGAGGACCACGCGATTGCTCGCCGTGAACGACGACTTCGCCAGCGCATTCACCTCGGCGAGCGTGATCGTGGGCAACAGCTGTTTCGCCAGCGCCTGCTGGTTCGCAATGCCGATGATCGGCGCACCTGTCAGCGCGGCGTTGGCGTACTGACCCGCGAACGCCGACGAGTTGGTCTTCGTGCGCTCTGCATACATCTGCTCGAGGCTGCGCAGGTAGTTGGTGCGGAGACGATCGAGCTCCGTCTGCGTGAAGCCGAATCGCGTGATGCGCTCTGCTTCGGCGAGCAGCGCCTCAGCTGCGCTCTCGAAGCCGCTTTCCTTCACACCGGCATAGAGCTGGTAGACATCCTTCGTGCGAACGAACGAGCCGCGTCCCGATCCGGCATAGGCAAACGGCGCGTCGGGCCGCTGCGAGAGCTCACCGAAGCGGGCGTTGACCATGCCGTCGTAGAGCGACGAGATGAATTGCCGCCGCATGTCGGCAACGGTGCGCGTGCTGTCGCGCTCCCTGAGCCACATCAGCGTAACCGAGGAGTTCGGGTACTCCTTGTCGGTCTCGATGGAGACGAGCGTCTCCGGGTGATTCGGCACGTTGGAGTACGCGCGCGGCTTCGGATTGACGGAGGCGGGAATGCGCGCGAACCGCTCGCGGATGGACGCTTCCATCTCCTTGACGTCGAAGTCACCCACCGCGACGACCGTCATCAGCTCGGGACGATACCAGTCGCGATAGAACTTCTGCGCCAGCGTCGCAGGAAACTTTTCGAGATTCTCCTTCGTGCCGATGGGAAGACGCGTCGCGTACTTGGAGCCGTGCAGCATCACGGGGAACTGCTTGTTCTGCACGCGCGTTTCGGCGCTGAGCCCAGTGCGCCACTCCTCGATGACGACGCCGCGCTCCTTCTTCAGCTCCGCGGGATCGAAGGTGATGTCGTGTGCCCAATCCTCGAGGATGTCGAGCGCCGTGTTGACGAGTCGCGCGGTGTCGGTCGGGATCTGCAGCTGATAGACGGTCTCGTCGAACGACGTGTAGGCGTTGAGGTCAGCCCCGAACCGGCCACCGGAGCGCTCGAGGAAGTTCACGATGTCGGCCTTCGGAAAACGCTTCGTGCCGTTGAAGGCCATGTGCTCCACGAAGTGCGCGACGCCGCGCTGCGCGTCATCCTCGAGGATGGAGCCGGCATTCACGACGAGTCGCAGCTCCGCGCGCTTGAGTGGCAGCGCATTGCGGCGGATCAGGTAGTGCACGCCGTTGGGCAACTGTCCGCGAAGGACGGCCGTATCGAGAGGAAGCCGCGCCGACAGGTCGACGGATTGGGCCGCGACAGGAAGCGCGGTGACGAGGAGCACCGCGAGGCGCGTGAGAAGTCGCATGTTGTTGTCGGGAAATATGAGAGGCAGAAAGGTTGCAATACGTTCGACACTTCGAAGAACGAGAGCGCAACCGTGCCTGAGCCAAGTTGTGAGGATGTCGGCTAACTTTCCAGTATGACGGTCGTCGAGGCGGTGCGGTGGTCGGGGGAAGGAGACGCTGTCGAGATCATCGACCAGCGGCAGCTTCCGAACGAGCTCGTGCGCCGTGAGCTGCGCACCGTCGATGACGTCTGCGACGCGATTCTCACGCTGTCCGTCCGCGGTGCACCCGCCATCGGCATCGCTGGGGCGATGGGTTTGGTCGTCGCACTCTCGCGTCTCACGGAAGACACGCGCGAGCAGTTCATTGCTGCGGCGGAAGCGCTGTGTGATCGCATCGGTGGTGTGCGCCCCACGGCCGTGAACCTGCCCTGGGCGATGGAGCGGATGTGTGGTATCGCTCGAACTACCCCGGGACGCCCCCGAGAGATCCTCGACGCGCTTCGGGCAGGGGCGACCGCGATTCTCGAGGAGGACCGCGCCATGTGCCGGCGCATCGGGGAGCACGGCGTCGAGCTCATTCCCGAGATGGCGAGCGTGTTGACACACTGCAACGCCGGCGCGCTGGCGACTGGTGGCATCGGTACAGCCCTCGCGCCGATCTATCTGGCGAAGGAGCAAGGGAAACGGGTGCACGTCTTCGCCAATGAGACGCGTCCGCTGCTGCAGGGCAGTCGCCTCACCGCGTGGGAGCTGACGCAGGCGGGCATTGACGTCACCGTCCTCGCCGATGGTATGGCGGCGTCACTGATGCGCGGCGGCGCCATCGACCTGGTCATCGTCGGTGCGGACCGCATTGCCGCCAACGGGGATGTGGCGAACAAGATCGGGACATACGCGCTCGCCCTCGCGGCACGCTACCACGACATTCCCTTCTACGTCGCGGCGCCGAAGTCGACCGTGGACGTCAAGACCGCGAGTGGGTGCGACATCACGATCGAACATCGCGACGGCGACGAGCTGCGCGAGTGGAATGGAAGGTTGCTCATGCCAGCGAAGGCATCGGTGTACAATCCCGCATTCGACGTCACGCCCGCAGAGCTCATCACGGCGATCATCACCGACGATGGCGTGGTGAGGCCGCCATATGCATTCGGGGCGAGCGGAAACTCGGCCGACGCCGGCGGGTAGATACTCGATGGCTCGAACTTCGTCCCGCGCTCCACTCGCGCTCGCTCAGGCACTCGACGCGCACTGTGATCGCCTCGCAGGTTGTCGCCGGTGCAGCAACAGCGCTGGCGTGGTGCCGATCGTCTCGTCCGCGCGCGCACCGCGGGCTATGCTCGTGGGGCAGGCGCCCGGACAGGTCGAGATGGGTGGCGGACCGCCCTTCGCCGGCCGCGCCGGAAAAACACTCTTCCGGTGGCTCGAGCTCGCCGGTCTCGACGAACCGACTGCTCGCGAATGGCTCTACATCTCCGCGATCACGCGCTGCTATCCGGGCCCGCATGCCGGTGGCCGAGGGGACCGCGTACCCTCGCCGGCTGAGCGGGTGAAGTGTGGCGATTGGCTGGCCGACGAGCTGCGCATCATTCGTCCTCCGCTCATCATCCCCGTCGGACGGCTGGCGATCGATCGGTTCCTTGGCCCTCTCCCGCTCGACGCGGCGGTCGGTCGGGAGCACGAGGTCGAGCACGAGGGAGGCAATTCGATCGTGATACCGCTGCCGCATCCGAGTGGTGCGAGCAGTTGGATTCATGCGCCCGAACATCGCGAGTTGCTCGATCGCTCGCTTCACTTGATTGGCCAACGATTCGCGTTGCGCCGACCGCAACGGAGCGTGGCCTGATGCGCGGACTCTGGCTGGTCTTCTCGCTGAACCCGGCGTCACTTCCGAGCGATCGATGGTTGGCCGAGGACAAGGTGAAGCATTTCTTCACGTCGGCGTTCGTGCAAAGCATGTCGTATGGCGCGCTTCGAACCTCAGGCCTGAACCACGGAGCGGCGCTCGCCGGTGCATCGGTGACGACGGCGGCAGTGGGCGTCGGGAAGGAGTTGCACGACCTTCGCGTGAAGGGAGAGTTCAGCGTGCGAGACCTCACATGGGACGCCGCTGGCGCTGGTGCCGCGAGCGTATTGCTCGCACAAACGCGACGCTGATTCACATCACGCGCGAACGAACATTCTGACAAGTCCGTCAACGTCCTGAGCGGGATCACCGTAGAGGATGCTATCCGCGTCGCATGCCTTGACGCGGATAGCGCAGCATGATCCTCCCGCAGGCGTTTCTCGTCCCTCCTCACCGGCGAGACGTACTTGGCAACCGATCCTGCAGAACTGCCGATGGGCTCTCCACTCGTCGCGTCTGCCGCCACGGATGAAGCATTGATGATGCTCATTTGCGACGGCGATGCGATGGCGTTGCATGCACTCATGCAACGCTACTGGCGTCCGTTGCTTGCGTACGCTGGTCGCATCGCCGCCGATGACGATGCAGCAGCCGATCTCGTACAGCAGACCTTCATTCGTCTCTGGCAGCAACGTGAACGCTGGTCACCGACAGGAACGGTGAGCGCGTACGTGTATCGCATCGCGCGCAATGCGGCGCTGAACGAGCGTCGTGCGCGCGCGGCGCGAGCGCGGCGTGATGAGCAGCGATTGCGTGCAGATTCCGCATCGCCATGGACTCCGCTGGAGTGCCTCGAGGAGAAGGAGTTGGAGACGGCGTTTCAGCGCGCGTTGCAGCAGCTGCCGACGCGGCGCAAGGAGGTCTATCTTCTCGCGAAGGAAGAGAAGCTTTCGTACCTCGAGATCTCTGCGCGCATGGGGATCTCGCCGCAGACCGTCGCGAACCATCTCAGCGCGGCGATGCTCGATCTTCGACGCCACCTTCGCGAGATGCTCGAGCGATGACTTCGCGACGCGGATAGTAGATCCGCGTCGATGGCGTGTTATCAGGATACGATAGCGACTTTCGTCCCGTCCATTCCGATGGGGCGGCCGACATTTCCGTGGCGCACCCCGCAGCGCCGCTTGCCTACGTCGCCGTCCGCCGCCCGAAGTCCGCACGGCCTTTCAATCACGTCGAGGAGGCTCACGCATGTCGTCGTCACACGCGGCAGCTCGAGTACTGTTCACGCTCTCACTGCTCGCACCCTTTGGCGACGTCGGTGCGCAGCAGGAGCTGGGAACGGTGCAGGGGCGCGTTACGAGAGCGGGTGGTCCCGTTCCATCAGCACAACTTGTCGTCGTCGGCACCACACTCGGCACGACGACCGACGCCGATGGCCGCTACAAGATCTTCCGCGTTCCCGCGGGCAGCCGGCAGATCCGCGCGCAACGCATCGGCTATCAAGCGATGACGAGTCCCGTCTTCGTGGTGAATGGTCAGACCGTCGATCTCAACTTCGACTTGAAGGAAGCGGTGGCGGCGCTGGATGCCGTCGTCGTCACGGGCACCGCCGGCGCAGCACGACTGCGCGAAGTCGGCAACAGCATCTCGCAGATCGATATGTCCAAGGCGATCGACAATCCATCGAGTGTCGACGCGATGCTGCAAGCGCAGGCACCTGGCATGACCGTGATGTCGAGCTCGGGACAGCCGGGCTCCGCGGCGCAGATTCGCCTGCGCGGCAATGTCAGCGTGGCGATGAGCAACCAGCCGTTGGTGTACATCGATGGCGTGCGAACGCGCAGCGATCCGTACTCGAAGAACGTCTCCGGCGGCGAGAGCTCGAATCGCAGCAACAACGACGTCCAGAGTCCTCTCAACGACATCAACCCGTCGGACATCGATCGCATCGAGATCATCAAGGGTGCGGCCGCGACGACATTGTACGGCACCGAGGCGAATGCCGGAGTGATTCAGATCTTCACCAAGCGCGGCGCCGCTGGGAGCCCGCGCTGGAGCCTGAATGCCGATCACGGCTATGCGAAGCTGCAGCCCTTCGCGCCCGCGCCAGCGGAGTACGCGTACCTCGATCCGTGGCTCAAGAACGGCATGCGACAGAAGTATGACCTGTCCGTGCGTGGCGGCGGCCGCGAGGACGGCTACTTCGTATCGGGGCTGCTCGAGGACAACAAGGGCGTGCTCCCGAACGATCACGAGAAGCGCGAATCCCTGCGCGGCAATTTCGGATTCGCCGGCTTCAAGGGAATGCAGATCCAGTGGAACAACTTCCTCACGCACTCCGCAACGCAGACGACGCCGACCGGCAACAACTCGCACGGGCTGACGCTCAACGTCTATCGCGGCGCCAACAACTTCTTCGGCTCGGCGGATCCGGCGATCATCAGCCAGGTGCTGACCTTCGACGTCCGCAGCATGATCGATCGCTTCACGAGTGGCCTCACGTTTCTCTACGCACCCACCGCCAACTGGACGAACCGCTTCACCGCCGGCTACGACATGACGGAGAACGAGCTCCGGTCGATCAGGCCGTTCGGCTTCCCGCCGCAGCCGCTCGGGCGCATGAGCGATGTGATGAATCGCAGCCGGATTCTCAGCCTCGATCTCGTGAGCACGTACAACATCGAGCACATGCCGATGGCGCATGACCTGCGCCTCAGCCTCTCTGGCGGCGCGCAGAGTGTGACCGTCGACGAGCACACACTCGATGGTCTCGCCGACCAGTTTCCCGGACCGAGCACTCCGACGTTGAGCTCAGGCGCGATTCGCCAATCGTTCGAGTCGGCGATGAAGGTCATCAATGGAGGTCTATTCGCGCAGGCGTTGTTCAACCTGAAGGAGCGCTACTTCCTCACGCTTGGTCTGCGCGTGGACGGCAACAGCGCATTCGGCAGCGATTTCGGACTACAGCGATATCCGAAGGCGAGTGTCTCGTACGTCGTCTCCGATGAACCGTTCTGGCCGAAGAGCATCGGCACGCTGAAGCTGCGCGGTGCCTATGGTCAGGCAGGACGCGCACCGGGCGCATTCGACGCGGTTCGCACCTGGGACCCCATTGGGTGGGGAAACCTGCCGGCGTATCTCCCGCTCAACGTGGGTAACCCCGTACTCGGACCGGAGCGGACGGCCGAGACGGAACTGGGCTTCGACTTCGCCGCGTTCGATGGGCGATTCGGTGTGGACTTCACGCACTACCATCAGCTCACGAAGGACGCGCTCTTCCCCGTGCAGCAGACGCCGTCGCTTGGCTTCCAGAATTCACAGCTCCGCAACGTCGGCACCATCGAGAACTCGGGCATCGAGCTCGCGGTGCGTGGCACGCCGCTCGAGCGCGCCGGATTCAAGTGGGACGTCGGCGTGAACGTGGCGAAGTCGGCGAACAAGGCCGTCAACCTCGGCGGAGCGCCGAGCTTCTCGCTCGGCGGGCAGGGATGGATCATGGAAGGTCAGCCGATCCCCGTCATCGTCGGCACGCATCTCAAGAACCCCGACGAGATCGCGGCTCCGATTACCGAGAACAACTACCTCTTCGGACCGAATCTGCCGACGCTGACGATCAACCCCAGCACGTCGATCGAGTTGCCGCACGGCATTCAGTTCACGGCACGCGGCGAGTATCAGCACGGCGGCTACATCTTCGACAGCGGTTCCGAGGGTGCACAGTCGCGCGGCATCACCGTCTGGCCGACGTGCATTTACGCCAATGCGGAGATCGCCGCGGGACGCGGCGCTCAGCTCACGGCCTACGACCGACAGTTCTGCATCGTCAGCAACTTCAAGTCGGGATCGACGATCTATCCGACCGATTTCTTCAAGGTGCGCGAGATGAGCCTGCGCGTGGGTCTGCCGTCCGCGATCGTGCCAGGTGCCGGCAACGCCTCCATCACCTTCTCGGCCCGCAACTGGATCCGCTGGTTGAACAAGGACTTCAAGATGTTCGATCCAGAGATGATGGCCAACGATGGCGCGCTGTCGAAGGTGCGCTCCATGAACGAGCAGTATCCCGCTCCCGCGATTTTCACCACCTCGCTCAAGGTGAACTTCTAAGATGCCGACCACCACACAGTTCGATCGGCCGGCGTCGCGCGTGCATCCGCGCCGGTACACGCTCGCGATCGTCGCGGTGAGCATGTTGATCGCCACGGCCTGCAATCTCGACGTCGAGAATCCGGGGCCAGTGCAGGATCAATTCCTCGATCTCGCGTCGGCGCATCAAGCGGTGGTGAATGGCGCGGGCCGCGCCATCGCCAACTCGCTCGCCTCCGGCACGGGTGGCGCATTGGGGTTCGACGCGTCAGCCGTCGCGCGCGAGCTGCACCCCGGTGGACAGACAGGATCGTTCGGTATCAGTCCGCAGCTCTCCGTCGGCATCATCACGGCTGATGAAACGGACAATCGCACGTCGAAGGCGTCAGCGGCGCGTTGGGTTGCCGAAGCCGCGGTCGATCGCATCCGCGCCGCACTGCCGGCGGCGGATTTTGCCAAGTCGCCGATCGCGGCGCAGGGGCTGCTCTACGTCGGATTCAGCAACCGGTTGCTCGGCGAGAACATGTGTGAGACCACCATCGACGGCGGCCCCAGACAGCCCGCGAGCGTGCACTTCACCCGCGCCGAGGCGGCGTTCACCGAGGCAATCGCGATCGCGAAGGCGGTGAACAACGCAGCGTTCACCAATGCTGCGTACGGCGGACGCGCGTCCGTGCGCACGTGGCTCGGCAACTGGGCCGGCGCCGCAGCGGATGCCGCGCTCACACCGAAAGCGTACAAGTTTCAGGCGCTCTACAACAACCTCGATCGCGAACAGTTGAATTCGTACTTCTTCGCGATGGACGGCAGCACGTTCCGCAACGAGACCGTGTGGCACACGTGGTATGCGGACTACTACGACCTGACGAAGGATCCGCGAGTGAAATACCTGACCTTCCCGCAATGGAAGTTCACGCAGGGGTCCGTCGGTGACCTTGGCGATGGCCGCGGCGTGGTCGGGCAAGTGCTCTTCTACCAGCAGCAGAAGTACACCGCGCAAGGCTCGCCGATCGACCTGACGGATGGTCGCGAAGCGCAGATGATCGTCGCGGAGTCGAAGCTGCGGACGGGCGACATTGCCGGTGCGATGGCACTCGTGAACGACCTCCGCACCGACGCTGGTGTGCCGCTCCGCAACACGGCGATCACCAGCGACTCCGCCTGGACGTATCTCAAGCTCGAGACACTGATCGAGACCTATCTCGAAGGGCGCGCGCTTGGACTGCGTCGTCGCTGGGACGGCGCCGGCAAGGATCCGGCGACGCCTGGCGGTCTGCCGGCGCTGCTGCGAATGGACGATCGGAAGGGGAAGGACACCTGCTTCCCGATCGGTCGCACCGAGTTGAATACGAATCCGAACCTTGCCATCAAGTCCTGATCGGACGTCGTGCCCTGTGTCGTACCATCGTGGTACGGCTTCCGTGAGCCCCCTGGAGCTGCCATGCGATCGCGTTCGCTGATTGCGCCGTTCATCCTCGTCATGTCGCTCGTCGGCCAGCCGGTGTCGGCACAGGGCCGCAAGATCACGACGCCGAAGCAAGCGTTCGGCTTCAACCTTGGCGACGACTATCGGCTCGCCAACTACACGCAGCTGGAGAAGTACTGGAAGACACTTGCGATCGAGTCCGATCGCCTGAAGCTGGTGGACATCGGCCTGACAGCTGAAGGCCGCCACCAATACATGGCGGTCATCACGTCGCCGGCGAACCAGAAGAAGCTCGATCATTATCGCGGCATCTCCAAGCGGCTCGCGATGGCCGAGGGCCTGACCGATGATCAGGCACGAGCGCTCGCCAAGGAGGGCAAGACCGTCATCTTCATGGACGGCGGGCTTCACTCTACGGAGACCGTCGGCCATCAGGCGTTGATGGAACTCGCGTTCCAGATGGTGAGCCGGAACGACGAGGAGACCATGCGCTTCCTCGACGACGACATCCTGCTGCTCTGCCTCGCGAATCCCGATGGCATGGAGCTCGTCTCGAACTGGTACATGCGCGAGGCCGATTCGTCCAAGCGCACCATGAACATTCCGCGGCTGTACCAGAAGTACGTCGGTCACGACAATGCGCGCGACTTGTTCATGTCCAACCAGCCCGAGACGATCAACATCAACAAGGTCCTCTTCACGGACTGGTTGCCGCAGATAACGCATACGCATCATCAGACGGGACCGGCCGGCGCCGTGGTGTTCATGCCACCATTCCGCGATCCGTTCAACTACGGCTTCGACCCGCTCGTCATCACTGAGCTCGACCTCGTGGGCGCCGCCATGCACAGCCGGCTCATCGCGAAGGGGATGCCGGGTTCGGCGATGAAGGCCGCGGCGAACTATTCGACGTGGTTCAACGGCGCCATGCGTACCGTGAGCTACTTCCACAACATCGTCGGCCTGCTCACGGAGATCATCGGCAGTCCGACGCCGATGGAGGTGCCGCTCGTCCTCGAGCGCCAACTCCCGAGCGGGAACGGACCGATGCCGGTGGCGCCACAGGTCTGGCACTTCCGTCGCTCGATCGACTACGACATGGAATACAGCCGCGCCGTGCTGGACGTCGCGTCGCGCTATCGCGAGACCTTCCTCTACAACATCTACCAGATGGGGAAGAACTCGATCGAACGTGGCAATACGGACAGCTGGACGGTAACGCCGAAGCGCATCGCCGCGGCGGAAAGCGCGGCCGCCAAGCTTCCTGCGATGCGTTCCGGCGGTGGTGGCGATGGTGGTGGACGTGGCGCGACGATCGTTCCGACGGAGATCTACGCTGGCGTGTTGCACGACCCGAAGATGCGCGACGCCAGAGGATACGTCATTCCATCGGACCAGGCCGACTTCGCCACGGCGACGAAGTTCGTCAACGTGCTACTCAAGAACGGCATCACCGTCCTGCGTGCGACGTCGCCCTTCCAGGTGGCGGGCAAGCGATATCCCGCGAGCTCGTACGTCGTGAAGACCGCGCAGGCGCCTCGCGCATTCGTCGTCGATATGTTCGAGCCGCAGGATCATCCCAACGACTTCAAGTATCCGGGCGGACCGCCGAATCCGCCGTATGACGTCACCGGTTGGACGCCGGCGTTCTCGATGGGCATCCAGTTCGATCGCTATCAGAACGCGTTCGACGGACCGTTCACCAAGGTGACGTCGCTGCAATCGATGCCTGTTGCGAGCGTCCGCGGCGTAGGCAGCCCGGCGGGCTATCTCGTGAGTCATCGCATCAACAACTCGTTCATCCTCGTGAATCGCCTGCTCAAGAGCAACGCGACGGTGTTCATGGTGAAGGAGCCGACGACGGCCGACGGCGAGGATCTCGGTACGGGCGCGCTGTGGGTGCCCGCCACGCCGGCAGTGAAGGCGATCGTCGACCGCGGCGCTCGCGAGCTCGGCGTCCCCATTCATGCGGTGAGCAGCGCGCCGCGCTCCGAGACGACACAACTTCGTCAGGCCCGCATCGGCGTCTACGATCAGTACGGCGGCAACATTCCGTCCGGCTGGACGAAGTGGCTGTTCGAGCAGTTCGAGTACCCATACGAGATCGTCTATCCGCAGACGTTGGACGCCGGCAATCTCAACGCGAAGTTCGACGTACTCGTGTTTCCCGATGGATCCGCGCGGCTCTCCGCGGACGGCGGCCGACGTGGCGGCGCCGCACAGCCGACGCCCGAGTCGTTACCGGCGGAGTTCCGCGGCTGGCTCGGCTCGATCAGCTCGGAGAAGACGATCCCGCAGCTCAAGCGCTTCGCCGAGGCGGGAGGAACGATCATCGCGCTCGGCAGCTCGACGTCGATGGGTGAGATACTGGGTTTACCGGTGAAGAACTATCTCGTGGAAAAGGATGCGAGTGGTGTCGAGCGTCCGTTGACACAGGAGAAGTACTACATCCCCGGCTCGCTCCTGAAGATGAACATCGCGAAGGGTGGGCCGCTCTCGTACGGCATGCCCGATCAGGTCGACGTCGTGTTCAGCAACAGCCCTGTCTTCCGCCTTGCACCAGACGCGGCATCGAAGGGAACCACCTCCGTGGCCTCGTTCGACAGTCCGGATCTCGTGTCGAGTGGGTGGGCATGGGGTCGCGATTACGTCCGCGGCGGCACGGCCGTCGTGAACGCGAAAGTCGGTAAGGGAACGGTGGTGTTGCTCGGTCCCGAGGTCGCCTTCCGCGGGCAAACGCACAGTACGTTCAAGCTTCTGTTCAACGGCCTTTACGATTACGGGACGCCGACGCCGATTCCCTAGGTCGTCGTCACACGACGGCCCGGGCAGGCGCAAACTCGCTCCGACGGTGGAGCGAGTGGACCGAGGCCGCCCCACCAAATCGTTCACTTTCGCGAAGACGGAGCTCACGATCTTGGCAGACACGCTCAGCACCGCGGCCGTCATGGCCCGGTACCTCACGGCAGCGGGGATAAAGCACCTGTTCGGATATCCGGGCGATCCGAACATCGAGCTCCTGGAAGCGACGCGCCGCGAGGGGATCGAGATGATCCTTGGTCGACGTGAGGGCACGGTCGCCTTCATGGCGGAAGCGTACGGCATGTTGACGGGCAGGCCGGGTGTCTGTGTATCGACGCTCGGCCCGGGATCCACCTCGATGGTGAATGGCGTGGCGAACGCGTATCTCGACCGCGTCCCGATGCTGGCGATCTCGGGCCAGGTGGGCACGCGGCTGGAGCAGTTTTTCACGCACCAGGTCGTCGACCACAACAGATTGTATTCCCCAATAACAAAGTGGACCGCTCGCATACTGCCGGAGTCCGCGTCGACGGTCATGCGCAAGGCGCTTCGCGTTGCGGTCGCCGAGCGTCCCGGTCCGGTGCACATCACCACGAATGCGAACCTGCTCGCGCAGCCGGCAACTGACGGAGAGGTGAGTCTCCCGCCGACAGGCGTGACGCAGTTCCCGCAGCTGTTCGCCGTCGGCGGTGATGTGTCGGAGTCCCTGCGCAAACTCGAGCACGCGCGACGTCCCGTTCTTCTCGTCGGTATCTCGGCGCGGCGGAGCGGCGCAACGGACCAGCTGATTGCCTTCGCCGAGAAGCTCGGATGCGCGGTCGTCGTTTCGCCAATGGCGAAGGGAGTGTTCCCCGAGGACCATCCCTTGTACGCCAGCACGATCGACATGGCGTGCAATAGAGTCGTATGGGAGTTTCTGCAGACGGCTGATCTCGTCATCGCCGTCGGATTCGATGCCGTCGAGTTGATCAAGCCGTGGTCGCTCACGGTGCCCGTCATTCATGTCGACAGCACTCCGAATACCGATCAGATCTATCCGGCGGAACTCGAGATCGTCGGAAACATTGCCTCCGTGTTGGACACGCTCACCGATGAGTATCGCGGCGAGCCGAAATGGCCGCGCGCCGACATCGCTCGGCATCGCGACACCCTGCGCGACGCCTTCTACGAGGGGCGCGTCGCCGGCAAACTCAATCCGACCGACGTCGTCGATGCCGTGCGCGAGTCGTTTCCCATCGACACGATCCTGACGACCGATGTCGGATCGCACAAGCTGCTGATTGGGCAGGGTTGGCGCGCGCTCCGGCCGGGCGATTTCCTGATGACGAACGGACTCTCGTCGATGGGTTTCTCTCTTCCGGCCGCGATCACGGCGAAGCTGCTCAATCGGGATCGCCCGGTGGTTTGCACGATCGGCGACGGCGGTTTCGCGATGGTCCAGAGCGAGCTGCAGCTCGCGTCGTCGCTCGGCCTTGGCATCGTCGTCGTGGTATTCTGTGACAACAGCCTGAACCGGATTGAGCTCAAGCAAATGGCGAAGCAGTATCCGAGCGTGCTGACGCGGATCGAGTCGACCGATCTCGAGCGATTGGCGGGCGCGATGGGCTGCGACGGTATTCGCGTGGATGACGCAGCGGGTTTACGGCGCGTCCTTGGCGCGGCGTCCGGCCTTTCGCGACCGCTCGTGGTTGAAGCGCGCATCGATCCGGCCCAGTATCGGTCCCAATTCTAACGAGAGGACTGTCCCCATGTTGCAGCAGACCCTTGCGAAGTATGCGGTCGCGGAGCGGATCAACGTGCCGTCGCCCGAGGTCGAGCATGCCACCAAGCGCGCGATCATCGATTGGTTCGCCGCCCTGCTGCCCGGCGGGGCGATAGCACCTGCGACGTCCCTCGTCATGGCGCTGGCCGACGACGTCGGCCACGGTGACGCCGTGTTGTATCCGTCAGGTGTGCGCGCGACGGCACGGACGGCGGCGCTCGTGAACGGAACGGCATCGCACACCGTGGAGTTCGACGACATCTTCCGCGACGCCATGTATCACCCGGGCGCACCGGTCATCGCTGCCGCGCTGGCGGCCGCGCAGAGCGTCGGTGCATCCGGTGACGCGCTGCTCCGCGCCGTCATCATCGGCTATGAGATCTCGACGCGCATCGCCGTTGCGCTCAAGCCGGCGCACTACAAGTACTGGCATACGACCGGCACCGTGGGAACGTTCGGTGCCGCCGTCGCCGCAGCGACGGTGTTCGAGCTCGACGAGACGCAGATCGGGCATGCACTCGCCACGAGCGCGACGTTCGCCGCGGGACTCCAGCAGGCCTTCCGCTCGGATGCGATGAGCAAGCCGCTCCACGCCGGCCGCGCCGCCGAGGGTGGCCTGCTCGCCGCGATGCTCGCCCAGCAGGGAGTGACAGGCGCCGCCGACATGCTCGATGGAGAGCGCGGCATGGGCCGCGCCATGAGTCAGGACTGTGACTGGAGCGCTGCCGTCGCCGATCTCGGGACGCGCTACAACATCACGGCGATGACCTTCAAGAACCACGGTTGCTGCGGCCATACCTTTGCGGCGATCGACGGCGCGCTGATCATTCGCGAGCGCGACGGAATCAGCGGGGAGGACATCGACCACATCGAGGTCGAGACCTATCAGACGGCGCTCGACGTTACAGGCAATGCCACGCCGACAACCGAGTTCGAGGCGAAGTTCAGTCTTCCCTACGTCGTCTCGTCGGCATTCGTCCACGGCAGCGTACGGCTCGATGCGTTCAGTCATGAGCGCCTCCGGAATCCGGACGTCCGGCGTCTCATGCAGACATTCGAGCTGCGTGTGAGCCCGGAGCTCGACGCGCAATTTCCGCAGCAGCGCGCGGCACGCGTGATCGTGCACACGCGCGACGGCAGACGCCTAGAGTTCCTCCAGCCGACTCGCAAAGGTGATCCCGACTTGCCGCTCACCGACGCGGAGCTCAGCGACAAGTTCCGCGAGCTCGCCGATCCGGTGATCGGCAGCGCGCGCGCTGAACGTTTGCTCGACACGTTGTGGGCACTCGACGGCATCGAGACGACCTGCGACCTCGCGCCAGACAGTGCTCACGCCGCCGAGCCGGTCAGCGTATGACGACCTGCATCGGGTTCATCGGGTTCGGCGAGGTGGGGCACGCAGTTGCGAAGGGCATGACACCCCAGGGCGTGCAGGCGAGAGCGTATGACATCCTCGTCTCCGAGCCTGCTGCGCGGCGCTCGCTGTGTGAGCGCGCCGAGGACGCTGGGGCGACGCTCGTCGACTCGAACGCCGAGATGATGGCGCCGTGCGATGTGGTGTTTTCGACCGTCGTGACGTCGAACTGCCTCGCCGCCGCAGCGGCGGCCGCGCCACATCTGCGCGAGGGACAGTTCTTCGTCGACATGAACTCCGCCGCGCCGGCGGTGAAGCGCAACGCACAACAACTCGTCGAGAGCTTCGGCGCACGCTATGTCGATGCGGGCGTGATGGCCGCTGTACCGCCGCGCCTCCATCGCGTGCCGATTCTCCTCGCCGGCGCTGCGTCGGCGGATCTCGTGGCGCTCCTCAGTCCCTTCGGCATGGAAATGGAGATTCTGTCACCGCACGTTGGTGACGCTGCGGCCGCCAAGCTCTTTCAGAGCATTCTCGTGAAGGGCACCGAGGCACTCCTCATGGAGTGCCTCTTGGCAGCATCGCAGACCGGCGTCGAGCGACATGTTCTCGACAGCATGTCGCGCTCGACACCGGGAATGGATTGGGTCGCGCGCGCGAACTACATGCTGAGCCGAACGGCACGGCATGGGCTGCGGCGGGCCGACGAGATGAACGAGGTCGTCGACACACTCACCGAGATGGGCATCGAGCCAATGATGGCTCGTGGCGCGGCGCAGCGACTGCGGTGGGCAGCGGAACGGACACACGCGAAGCGCGACACGAACGAGATGCCTGGCTATCGCGAAGTCATCGCAGTACTGCGCGCAGCAGACCCGACGTGACCGTGTCGATTCCCCACTCGCCGGCGCCGCGTGCGAACGCGGGTCGCATGTTCATCGACTCCGCGTGGGTCGATGGCGAGCGGCCGTTCGTCGTGCGTCACAAGGTGACCGGGGAACCGCTGGCTGAGGTCGCGCGCGCATCGCGGCAGCAGGTCGCGTTGGCTGTGTCGTCGGCGCGCACGTCGTTCGAGCAACATCCGCTCGCGCCCTACGCCCGCTACGAGATTCTGCACCGCGCCGCCGCACTCCTGGGCGAACGACGCGTTCCGATGATCGCGAGCATTGTTGCGGAGACTGGATTCACGGTCTCCGACGCGAATGGCGAAGTGGATCGCGCCATCCAGACACTGCTCCTCTCTGGCGAAGAGGCAAAGCGTATTCACGGCGAGATGGTGCCCATCGACGGCGCGCCAGGAACCGCGCACCGCATGGCCTTCACTGTGCGCATGCCACTCGGCGTGGTCGTGGCGATAACGCCGTTCAACTCCCCGTTGAATACGGTGGCGCACAAGGTGGCACCGGCATTGGCTGCTGGAAACACTGTGGTGTTGAAACCTGCGAGTCTCACGCCGCTGAGCGCCGCGCTGTTGTGCGAGATATTGCTCGACGCGGGACTTCCAGCGGGACATCTCAACCTGGTTCACGGCGATGGACGTGACGTGGGGCAGTGGCTCGCCGCCGAGCAGGATGTGGCCTTCTATACGTTCACGGGCAGCACGGAAGTCGGTCGCGCGCTTCATCGAGCGATCGGGCTACGACGCTCGTCACTCGAGTTGGGCAGCATCGCCAGCACCATCGTCTGCGAAGATGCCGATCTCGAGAGAGCGCTCCCGCGATGTCTGAATGCCAGCTTTCGCAAGGCGGGGCAGGTGTGCACGTCGGTGCAGCGGCTGTACGTGCAACGCGCGATCGTCGACCGCTTCGCGGAGATGTTGGTCGAGCGCCTGCGGTCGTCTGTCATCGGCGATCCGTACGATGACGCGACGCTCGTCGGCCCGATGATCACCGAGTCCGAGGCGGAACGCGCGTCGAGTTGGATCGACGAGGCGGTGTCCGGCGGCGCCACCCTGGCGGAGGGCGGCACTCGCTCCGGCGCATTGGTCGCACCGACGATCCTCCTCGGCACGAATGCCGGGATGCGTGTCATCAAGGACGAGATCTTCGCGCCCGTGATCTCGATCATGCCGTTCGATGTATTCGATGACGCGCTGGATCACGTGAATGCCACGCCGTACGGGCTCGCCGCGGGGGTGTTCACGCAAGACATCGATCGTGCGATGTCGGCGGGTCGCCGACTGCGCGTCGGCGCGGTGCACATCAATGAGACATCGAGCAGCCGCGTGGACCTGATGCCGTACGGCGGCGTCAAGGACAGTGGTTTCGGCAGGGAAGGGCCTCGTTACGCGATCGAAGAGATGACCGACGAACGACTCATCACCATCAGCCTTCACGGTAAGCGGACCGTCCAGTGAACCCATCGCATTGCAGCCTGCGCTCGCGCGTCACGGTTGTCACGTCTCTCGCGCTGACGTTGTTCCTCCCTCGCCTCGCCACCGCACAGGGTAGCGCGGCGGCAATGCCGGCTGTCCAGAGCATGGCGGAACTGTGGAGTTGGCGAAGCGTCGGTCCGCGAATGGGTGGTCGGTCGATTGCCGTCCACGGCAGTTCGAGTCGTCCACTCGAATATTATTTCGGCGCCACCGGCGGTGGTCTCTGGAAGACGACGGATGGCGGCACCAGCTGGGGTGCGGTAACCGACGGCTTCATGAAGAGTTCCTCCGTCGGTGCCATCGGTGTATGCGCGGCCAACCCCGATGTCGTCTACATCGGCACCGGTGAGGGACAGTGGCGTGCGCAGATGAATACCGGAGACGGAGCATACGCGTCGCGCGACGCAGGCAAGACGTGGAAGCACATCGGTCTCGCGTCGAGTACGGGACAGACCGCCATCACGCGCATGCGCGTGCATCCGACGGACTGCAACCTCGTCTACGCCGCGGTGCTCGGAGATCCCTACGGCCCCAATCCCGAGCGCGGCGTGTATCGCTCGAGCGATGGTGGCGTGAACTGGACACGAGTTCTGTTCCGTAGCAACACCGCAGGCGTCTCCGATCTCGTGATGGATCCGGCAGACCCGCGGACACTCTACGCGACTGTGTGGGACGCCGTGCGTCCGCCGTGGGGCGGCGTGACCGGCACCACGAGTGGCATCTTCAAGACGACCGACGGCGGCGACCACTGGACGGAGCTCACGCGCAATCCGGGGTTGCCCAAGGGCCGCATCGGGAAGATTGCCATCGCCGTATCCGGCGCCGATCGCAATCGCCTGTACTCCGTGATCGAAGCGGACCCCGACAGCGCCGGCGTGTTCAGCTCGAGCGACGCAGGCGCCACGTGGGAGCGCATCAACGGCGACAACGCGCTGGCCCATCGCGCCGAATACTACGTGCGCATCTACGCCGATCCGAAGGCGCGCGATCGCATTTACGTCCTCAACCGCAACGTCTATCGCTCCGATGACGGCGGCAAGACGTATCGCACCATCTCCACACCACATGGCGACAATCAGGACATGTGGATCGACCCGGGCAACACCAATCGCATCGTCGAGGCGAATGACGGCGGAGCGAACGTCACCGTCAACGGCGGCCAGACGTGGACCAACCGCGACTACACCACGGCGCAGATCTATCACATCACGACGACGAACGATTTCCCCTATCTCGTCTGTGGCGCGCACCAGGACAACTCCTCCAAGTGCGTGCCGAGCGATGGCAATGGCGACTTCTGGTATCTCGGTCCGGCAGGCGAACAGGGATACATTGCCATGCATCCGACGAAGACGACGCTTGGATACGGCGGCTCGCAGCGCGGCGGCATGGTGCGATACGACCGCGCGACGGGGCAGAAACAGGACATCGACATCTGGCCGGACATGTCCGACGGGGAACGCCCCAATCAACTCAAGGAGCGCTTCCAGTGGACCTTCCCGATCCTCATGTCGCCGCAGGATCCGTCGGTGGTCTACGCGGGATCGCAGCACCTGTGGCGGACGAAGAACGGTGGCCTGGATTGGGAACGCATCAGCCCCGACCTCACGCGCGCTGACCCCAAGACGCTCGTCGGCTCCGACATGCCGATCAACGATCACAGTGGCACGGATTACTACGCGACGATCTTCACCATCGGCCTGACCAAGCTCGACGCGAACATCATCTGGACCGGCTCTGACGACGGCCGCATTCACGTCACGCGCGATGGCGGCAAGACATGGAAGAACGTCACGCCGCCGGGCATGCCGGACTTCGCGAAGGCGAGCCTCATCACGACATCGCCGCATTCCGCCGGCACGGCGTATCTCGCCGCCGAGAAGTACAAGCTGCAGGACATCGCGCCATACATCTTCAAGACGGAAGATTTCGGCGCCACGTGGACGAAGATCGTCAACGGCATCGAGGAAGGCGATTTCGTTCGCGCGGTGCGCGAAGATCCCGTTCGGAAAGGCCTGCTCTTCGCGGGTGCCGAGCACGCACCGTACATCTCGTTCGACACGGGTGCGCACTGGCAACGCATTTCGCTCGGACTGCCGGACGTCCAGGTATCCGACATCGATGTCAAGGACAATGACGTCGTCATCTCCACGTTCGGACGTGGCATCTACATCCTCGATGACATCTCGGCCCTTCGCGAGTTGTCCACGACGTCGTTGAGGTCGCCGCTTCATCTCTACACGCCAGCCGACGCGATCCGCACGACAGCCCAGCAATCGAATGGCGTCGACTACTCGCAGACGCTCGTGCCGGGTGTGAACGCGTTGAACGTCTTCTATTCCCTCGCGCAGCCGGCGAAGCGCGTCACCATGGAAATCGTCAACGGCACTGGGCAAGTCGTGCGAACCTTCACCGGTACGCCCGAGTCGAAGCCGAGGGTGCCGATCCGCAACTCACTCGGACACGTGGTGAACGGTCCACGCTGGGGCTCGTCGACTCCCGATCCCATCGTGTCCACCGCCGCTGGACTGCATCGTGTCGTCTGGGATTTGCGCTATCCTCCCGCAGCGGACTTCACCGGTCTGCGGCTCCGCGACGCCAATGTCGACGGTCCCCGCGTGCTGCCGGGCAAGTATACGATCCGCATCAATGCCGACGGCGTGAAAAGCGAGCGCTCGTTCAGCATCAATCGCGACCCACGCATCGCCGATGTCGAAGCTGCGGACCTCGTCGCCCAGGAGGAGTTCGCCCTTGCCACGCATCGTCGTCTCAACGACGCTACGTCGGCGGTCGTTCGCATCCGCGACATCAAGGCGCAGATCAACGAGCGGTTGAAGCAGACGCAGGATCGCACCATCGCGGCAGCCGCGCAGGATCTGAGCGCGCAGATGAGCGCCATCGAGAGCGAGGTGTACGAGGTACGCGTCGCCGCCGAAAGCGACATCAAGCACTTCGGACCCAGGCTGACGAACAAGCTGGCCAATGTGTACGCCGTGTCGACCGGTGCGGACACTCGCCCGTCGCGGCAGTCGCAGGTGGTCTTCGGCGAGCTCTCCACGAGGCTTGGCGTGCAGCTGGAGCGGCTCGGGCAGATATCTCGTACACAACTCGTCAGGGTGAACGAGCTGCTGCGACAGGCCAACCTCAAGCCGATCGTGCCGAATGGTCCCCTCATGTGAAGCGGACGTCGAACCATTGGTACAGAGTCTGGTCGCGAGTGTTGATCTCGTGAGTGCGCGACGTGCGCCGGGCTCTGCGCTGCTGATAGTCAATCACCAAGGAGCGAGATGACGGAGCAGGGCAAGATCGGATTTCGGATCAGGACTGACGTTCCACGCATCAGCGCGGAGTTGGTGGAGCGGTACCGCGGCATGGCATCGCCGAACGTCGCCGACGCGATGGGTCGATTCCATTTCATGGATCCCGAGATCCAGCAGCGCTCCGGGCTGTCGATCTGTGGTGTAGCCGTGACGGTCGATGCGCGTCCGGCGGACAATCTCATGGTCCACAAGGCGATCCAGGTCGCGCAGCCAGGTGACGTCGTCCTCGTCAGCACGAATGGCAACAGGACGAGCGCCGTCTTCGGCGAGCTGATGTGTCGCTCGGCAGTTGGCGCGCGTCTCGGCGGTATCGTTGTCGATGGCGCCATTCGTGACATCGAGCAGATCGCTGCGCTCGGCTTTCCGGCGTTCAGCCGCACGGTGTGCGCGGGCGGTTGCGACAAGGACGGACCGGGTGAGATCAACGTGCCGATTTCGTGCGGCAATGCCGTCGTCATGCCCGGCGACCTCGTGATCGGCGACGCCGACGGCGTGGTGATCGTTCCGCGCGAGGAGGCGAGTGACGTGCTCGAGTTGGTGCTTGCACTCGTCGCGCGCGAGCAGAAGCGCGTTGCCGAGATCGACGCCGGAGTACTGTTCAAGGGTGAGATCGATGAGATCCTCAAGAAACGCGGCGTGATCTCATGACGGATCGCCCGGTCGAGCTGCTGCTGATGACGCCCGGCCCGACGCGGCTGCCGCAGCGCGTGCTCGACGCCGGTGGTCAGCCGATGATTCACCATCGCACTCCGGCGTTTTCACGCGCGCTCGTCTCGGTCATCGACGGGCTGCGGCCGATTTTCGGCGCAGTCACCGGCGACGTGCTTCCCGTCCACACGACGGGGCGCGGTGGAATGGAAGGCGCCATCGCGAACCTGCTGTCGTCGGGTGATGAGCTCGTCGCCTGCTGCAACGGCAAGTTCGGCGAGATGTGGGCGAGCCTGGCCGAATCGTATGGGGTCATCGTGCATCGTGTGTGCACCGACTGGACGCGCGGCACCGACGTCGCGGAAGTCGAGCAGGCCTTGCGAGATCATCCGAAGACGCGGGCCCTCACCGTCGCGTATACCGATACGTCCACAGGCGGTCAGAACGATGTCCGGGCCATTCTCTCGGTGACGCGCGAATGCGGCGTGCTGGGCATGGTGGACGGCATCAGCTCGTTTGGCGGAGTGCCCTTTCAATTCGACGAGTGGGGCGCAGACGTCGCGGTCACGGCATCGCAGAAGTGTCTCATGGCGAGCCCCGGCGTCGCCTTCGTGGCGCTCAGCGAGCGGGCATGGTCGGCATACGACACCGGCACGTTGCCGCGCAACTATTGGGATTTCGGCGAAGCGCGAAAGGTGTACGGAAAGGCGCAGCCCGAAACGACGGGAACCGCGCCGGTGCATGTGTATCTGCAGCTCGCCGCCGCGCTGGAGCTCATTCACGAGGAAGGCCTCGCCAGCGTCTACGCGCGGCATGAGGAGACGGCGCGACTCGCGCGCGAACGCACGGCAGCAATGGGATTGGAGCTGCTCTTTCCCGAGCTCGAGAAGCAATCACCCACGCTGACGGCGCTTCGCGCACCAGACGGCATTGCACCGAAGGCCATTCGCGACAAGATGACGCAGCGCGGCATCCTGCTCGCGGGTGGACTGGGCGCGTACGCGGCGACGTCGTTTCGCATCGGTCATATGGGTGACATTCGCTCGGCTGACGTCGATCGCACATGCACCGAGCTCTCGGCCGTCCTCGCCGAGTTGCGGTCGGGCGTGCCAGCACGCGTCGAGGTCTGACGCGTGGCTGGCAAGACCATCAGCGAGAAAATCCTGTCCGCCACCTCGGGCGTCGACGCACGCGCCGGCGACGTCGTCGTCTGCACGTTCGACTACGCGTTAGGCACCGACGGCTCGACCCCGATGGCGATCGACTACTTCAACGAGATGGGCGGCGACCGAGTGTTGCATCCCGAACGCATCGCCTTCTCGCTCGATCACTATTCGCCACCGAACAGCGCGAAGAGCGCAGGCCTGCACGATCGCATTCGGCAGTTCGCGCGGGATCAGGGCATTCGCACGTTCGAGGTGGGCGAGGGAATCGGGCTGCAGCTCATGGTGGAAACGGGGTGGTGCCGTCCGGGCGGTCTCGTTGTCGGCGCCGACAGCCACAGTGTGACGTTCGGCGCGATGAACACGTTCGGCACGGGTATCGGCTCGTCCGATCTCGCGGCGGCGATGATCTCGGGACAGGTCTGGCTGCGTGTCCCCGAGACGACGAAGGTTCTCCTCGAGGGCGGGTTGCCGGAGGGCGTCTATCCGAAGGACATCGCGCTCGCGCTCGTCGGGAAGCTCGGACAGGAGGGCGCCAACTACCAGACGCTCGAGTTCCACGGGCCTGCGGCACAGGCGTTGACGATCGACGATCGCCTCGTCGTCAGCAATCTCGTCGTCGAGATGGGGGCAAAGGCTGGCATCTTCATGGCCGATGCGCGCACCGAGGCGTATCTGCGCGGACGGACGGACGCGACGTACGCGCCGGTCGATCCGGATGCCGATGCGCGCTATCTACGCGAAGTCGTGATCGACGTCTCGCAGTTGGTGCCGCAAGTCGCGCGACCGCACGAACCGGATGATGTCGTGCCGCTGAGCGTCGCCGCAGGTACGCCCGTCGACATGGTGTTCATCGGGACCTGCACCGGCGGACGAACCCGCGACTTCCACGAGGCACTCGAGATTCTCATGCAGGGCGGCGGCATAGCGCCTGGCGTGATGCTCGTCGTGACGCCGGCATCGCGCGAGGTGCTGCTCGAACTGACGCTCGACGGAAGTCTCGAGCGGTTCACGCGCATGGGTGCTGTCCTTACGACTCCCGGTTGCGGCGCCTGCTGCGGAACATCGGGAGTGATTCCAGGTGATGGAATGACGGTCATCTCGACTGCCAACAGGAATTTCAAGGCGCGCATGGGCAATGCGACGGCCCAGATCTACCTGGCGTCACCAGCGTCGTGCGCTGCGGCCGCGGTGACCGGACGGATCACCGATCCGCGGCGGAGCGCCTGACGATGTCCATCCGACTCGAGGGGCGCGCGCGGATACTCGGCGACGATGTGAATACCGACTACATCATCGCGTCGGTTCGCAAGCGCGAGACGATCGATCCTGATGTGCTGAAGCAGTACATGCTCGAGACGCTCGATCCCGCGTTCGCCGCCAGCGTTCAGCCAGGTGACATCTTCGTCGCCGGCCGCAACTTCGGATGCGGCTCGGCGATGGAGATCGCGGTGACTGTTCCCTATGCCGCCGGCATTCGTGCCGTGATCGCGCGAAGCTTCGCGCGAACGTATTACCGCAACGCGATCAACAATGGGCTCGTTCCCGTCGAGTGCGATACAGGTGACATCCGGGAGGGCGACCGCATTGTCATCGAGCTTGGCGCGTTGCTGATCGTCCGCAACGAGACGCGACACACCGTGGCGGAAGCGCGACCGCTACCCGCGCACATGCTGCAGATCCTCAATGCCGGCGGTCTCGTTCCATTCTTCCGCGAGCATCGCGGTTTTCGGCAGGACACCACATGAGAAGACGCGTTGCGTCGATCGCGCTGTCGTCGCTTCTCGCTGTCGCGAGCGGCTGCTATCGCTACCTCGAAGTCCCCGCTACCGAGCTTCAGCCGGGGATGGACCTTCGCGCGCAGGTGTCTGGCGTCGGCGTCGAACGATTGCGCCGCGGCGGTGAGGCGCAGTCGCGCGTGCTGCACGAGTTCACGCTGGAGGGCGTCGTACTCGAGACGCGGCCGGATAGTGTGCTCTTCTCGGTACCGAGCTCGTTCTATGAAGGTGATTTTCGCGCGCGCGTGCTGACGCAGGAGGTCGTGCTCGCCCGCTCGGAGCTCGTACGCATGGAGACGCGGCGCCTCGATCGCGCGCGCACGGCATTCGTCGCCATCGGCGTCGGAGCGGCGGCGATCTACACGATCATCGCGGTGACGCGTGACGGCGGCGCGAGTGGCGGCATTCCCGTGCATGGCGGGCCGGGTGAAGTACGTGTGCCATTGGGATTCCATTGGACCGTTCGATAGAACCCGCGGACGGTAGGTCTCGCGCGGTCCGTCTCGTAACGGCGGACGAGATAGCGGATGCGCGCGCGCGTCTGCACGGCATCGCCCTGCGTACGCCATTGGTCGCCTCGCCAGAGCTCAGCGCGATCACCGGTGCGGAGATTCGGTTGAAGTGCGAGTCCTTGCAGTGTGGCGGCTCGTTCAAGATTCGCGGTGCCTTCAACTATCTCTCACAGCTCGAGGATTCCCAGAGGAAGCGTGGCGTCGTCACGTATTCGTCCGGGAATCATGCGCAGGGCGTCGCGCTCGCGGCACGCCTGCTCGGTAGCCACGCCATTGCCGTTATGCCACTCTCGGCGCCGGCGATCAAGCAGGAAGGCGCGCGTCGGCTTGGCGCGGACGTCGTGCTCGAGGGCTACACCTCGGTGGAGCGACGTACGCGCGCTGAAGCGATCGCTGCTGAGACCGGACGCACGGTGGTTCCCGGATTCGACGACCGACGCATCGTCGCGGGTCAGGGCACCATCGGACTCGAGATCGTCGAGGATTGGCCCGAGGTGGACACGGTGCTCGTGCCCTGCGGAGGTGGTGGATTGCTCGCCGGCATTGCCGTCGCGATCAAGTCGCTGTCTCCGAACGCGCGCGTGATCGGTGTCGAGCCGGTCGCAGCGCCTTCGATGACGGCCGCCTTGGCTGCGGGTGCACCTGTGCTGCTGGAGCGCACGCGCACGATCGCCGACGGTCTCGCCGCAGTGCGCGTCAGCGATCTCACGCTCGCACACGTGCGTGCGCTGGTCCACGAGATCGTCACCGTCGAGGAAGAGGCACTGCGTGCGGCAACCGCCTGGCATTTCCTGCACGACAAGCTCGTGATCGAATTCTCTGGTGCGGCGGGCGTCGCAGCGTTGCAAACCGATCGTGTGCAGATGCGCGGAAGGCGCATCGCCGTCGTCATCAGTGGCGGAAACATCGATCCGTCGGCCATGACAGAGCTGTTCTCCGCGACCCAGCCCGCAACCTCATGAAGCTTCCGACGAAGATCCTCCTCGCGCTCGTCGTCGGCGCCAGTGTCGGCATCACCGCCAAGGCCTACGACGTCGTGTGGCTGCAACGCGCCGTCATGATGATCGAGCCGGTGGGTACCGCGTTCATTCGTCTGATGACGATGATCGTGCTCCCGCTGGTCGTAAGCAGCCTCCTCGTGGGCACGGCGTCGCTCGGTGACGCGCAACGCGTCGGAAAGGTGGGCGGCCGAACACTGCTCTTCTCCGTCGCGCTGACGATCGTCGCGGCGTGCGTGGGTATCGCGGCGTTTCATCTCATTCAGCCGGGCTCGGGCCTCGATCCCGCCACGCGCGACCGCCTCGCGTCGAAATTCGCGACCGCTAGCGCTGCCCCGCTCGTCGCAATTCCGCTCGTGCAGACGATCCTCGAGATCATCCCGCGTAATCCCTTCCGCGCGCTGAGCGACCTCGACCTGCTCGCCGTCGTCTTCTTCACCATCATGTTCGGTGCAGCGACCGGAACCCTCGCCGATCGTTACAAGCTGCCGATCGTCGCGTTCTTTGACGCAGTGAACGAGACCTCGATGGTCATGATTGGGTGGGTGATGAAGCTCGCCCCATACGGCGTGTTCGCGCTGAGCGGGGCGGTATTCGCGCAGTTCGGCATGGAGTTGTTGGGCAGCCTCTTCTTCCTGTGCGTGACAGTCGTCGTCGGCGAAGCGATTCACGCCTTCGGCGTGCTGGGATTCATCGTCCGCGTCTTCATCGGGATGAACCCGGTCACGTTTCTTCGCAAGATCGTCAAGGCGCCACTCGTCGCCTTCTCGACCTCATCGTCCAATGCGTCATTGCCGGTGAGCCTCGAGGTTGCCGAGTGTGAGCTCGGCGTCTCGAAGAAGGTCGCTGGATTCGTCCTGCCTCTGAGCGCGACGCTCAACAAGTCGGGCTCGGCGCTGTACAAGGTGGTCGCGGTGATGTTCATCGCGCAGGTCTACGGCGTGCCGCTTGGGCTGACCGAGCAGATCATCATCGTGCTCGCCGCCACGGCGTCGGCGATCTCCGGTGCGGGCGTTCCGGGCAGCGGCATGGTCACCATCCTCATCGTGCTGAACACCGTGGGAATGAGTGCGCAGGCACAGGCCGGTGTGGCACTCGTGGTCGGAGTGGATCGGCTCCTCGACATGATCAGGACCACCGTCAACGTGATGGGCCAACTCGTCGGAGTCGCGTACGTCGCACACGCGGACGGCGAGCGTCTTCACATGAAAATGGAACAGCGAACGCCGCGGGTCGACGTGGTGCCAGCGGAGCTGGCGGCAGCTGATTAGGTCGGCCTTCGTCGTGCGACGATGTGTCGCATGCCACCCCACCACGTGATTCCACGCCGATGATCGACCTCTCGGCCGCAGAGTTCGACGTCGTCGTGCTTGGCGGCGGGAATGCCGCGCTCTGCGCGGCAATCTCCGCGCGCGAGTTTGGTGCGAGCGTCCTCCTGCTCGAGCATGCACCGCGAGCGTTCCGTGGGGGCAACAGTCGACACACGAGAAACCTGCGCCTCATGCACACGGAGCCTGCGGGCGTACTCTCCGACTCGTATTCGGAAGCGGAGTACTGGGACGACTTGCATCGCGTCACCGCTGGACGGACCGACGAAGCACTCGCGAGAATGACGATCCGTGCGAGCGGCGATCTCATGACCTGGATGCAACGCCACGGCGTGCACTTCCAGCCGGCTCTCACCGGCACGCTGGGGTTGTCCCGCACGAATGCATTCTTCCTCGGCGGCGGAAAGGCGCTGGTGAATGCGTATTACGCGACGGCCGAGCGACTCGGCGTCACGGTCGTCTACGACACTGAAGTCCAGTCGGTGCACCTCGACGGCGACAGGGTGCGCGAGATCGTCGTGAGCAGTCGCGGATTTCCCGCGACGATTCGTGCGAGAGCCGTCGTGGCCGCCGCCGGTGGTTTTCAAGCAAACATCCAGTGGCTGAAACGCTACTGGGGCGACGCCGCGGACAACTTCATCATTCGCGGCACGCCGTACGCGAAGGGCCGCGTGCTCGACGCACTGTTGGAGCAGGGTGTTGAACCCGTCGGCGATCCGACACAGTGCCACGCCGTCGCCATCGACGCGCGATCGCCGAAATTCGACGGTGGGATCGTCACGCGGCTGGACTGCGTGCCTTTCTCCATCGTCGTGGACCGAAATGCACAGCGCTTCTATGACGAAGGCGAGGACGTCTGGCCGAAGCGCTACGCTATCTGGGGCAGGCTCATCGCAAAGCTAGCCGGCCAGATCGCCTACTCCATCATCGACAGCAAGGCCGAAAGCCTCTTCATGCCTTCCGTCTTTCCGGCCATTCGAGCGGACAGCATCGCCGAGCTCGCCCATCGGTTGGAGCTTGACCCCGCCGCGCTCGAGGCAACGGTCCGGGAATACAACGCTGCCGTTGTTCCTGGCGCTTTCTCATCACAGGCGCTCGACGGCTGCAAGACCGAAGGGCTCACGCCACCGAAGACACATTGGGCTCGCACTATCGATACGCCGCCATATCTCGGATACCCACTTCGTCCCGGCATCACGTTCACCTACCTCGGCGTTCGCGTCGACGAGCGTGCGCGCGTCATCCGCACGGACGGCCGCGGGATGTCGAACCTCTACGCGTCGGGGGAGATCATGGCCGGCAACATCCTCGGTCAGGGATATCTCGCCGGCTTCGGCATGGTGATCGGATCAGTGTTTGGTCGCATTGCCGGCAAGGAGGCGGCGTTGCATGCCCGCGCTTGAGACGACAGCCGAAGCGCGCCGGTCGATGGAGATTTGCAACGCCTGTCGCTACTGCGAAGGCTTCTGCGCGGTGTTTCCCGCGATGGAGCTGCGGCGCGCCTTCTCGGACGGAGACCTCAACTATCTGGCGAACCTGTGCCACGGCTGCCGCGGCTGTTTCTACGCATGTCAGTATGCACCGCCGCACGAGTTCGGCATCAACCTGCCGAAAATCCTGTCGGAGCTGCGCGCGGAAACGTACGTGGAGTACGCGTGGCCGAGGCCGATGGGGGCACTTTTTCGTCGCAATGGGACCGTCGTGTCTCTCGTCACGGCCGGAGGCATCGCGCTTGTGCTTCTACTCGCGACGTGGCTGCAGACGCCGGGCGTGCTCTTCGAGAGTCACCTCGGCGCTGGCGCGTTCTACCGGATCATTCCACAGTGGGCAATGACCGGCGTCGCGCTCGCGACTTTTTTCTATGCGGTGCTCGCGATCGGTATCGGAGCCGTGCGATTCTGGCGGGATACAGGCGGTGGCAAGGCGACAGGAGTCCGTGCACTCGCCAAGGCCGCGAGTGATGCCCTCACATTGCGGAACCTCGGAGGCGGCGGCCACGGCTGCAATGATCGTGACGAGTCGTTCTCGCAGGCGAGACGGCTTCATCATCACTGCATGTTCTACGGCTTTTTGCTCTGTCTCGCCTCGACGACGTCGGCCGCGATCTACGACCACTTCCTGCACCGCGCGGCGCCGTATCCGTTTTTCAGCCTGCCCGTGCTGCTCGGCACCGCGGGAGGGGTCGGCATGGTGATCGGGACGTTCGGCCTGATCTGGCTCAAGGTCGTCGGCGATCCAGAGCCGACTGCCCGCAAGCTCTGGGGCGGGGAATACGCCCTTCTCGCGCAGCTGTTTCTCGCGGCGCTGACCGGACTCCTCCTGCTAGCCCTGCGTGATTCGAGCGCCATGGGCGTGCTACTGGCCGTGCATCTCGGCGTCATTCTCTCGTTCTTCGTCACGATGCCGTACAGCAAGTTCGTGCACGGCATTTATCGATCGGCTGCGCTGCTGCGCAATGCGCAGGAGCGGCAGGTGGCCGCCCGCGCGGACTACGGGGGACACTAGGCGAAAGCTGGAGTTGTAGGGGAAAGACCGAGCTATCTGCCCACTCCGCCGTCGTTATATTGCTGAGGTCTCGACCTCCCTCTGCGGGCAGCTGGTATGACATCCGCTCGAACGAAATTCCTCATCGGTGGCGCCCTCGTATTGGGGACGGCTGGGTATCTCATGGCGACGTCCATCAAGGACACC